>NZ_CP125946.1:1200000-1500000 GCF_030064065.1 Rothia sp. SD9660Na | reverse complement strand
GCCCAGCTACTCACAGCCTACCTATGCTCAGCCTAACTACGGCCAGGCGGATTACAGTCAGCAGCCTGCCAGCTACTCCTCCTACGGGTATGACGCTTACGGCCAGCAGGCAGCCTCAGCACCCAAGGGACTTGCCATTACGTCGCTGATTCTAGGTATCCTATCTTTCCTGAGCGGCTGGGTCATCCTGGGCGGTATTTTGGGTATCGTTGGCCTGGTGCTGGGCATCGTTGCTCTACGTAAGACCAAGACCGGTGGCGGCGGCAAGGGCCTGGCTATCACCGGCATCGTATTTAGCTCCCTGGGCATTCTTATTTCCCTGGCAATGCTGGTGTTCTTCGGCTGGATTTTCTCAGCCTTCGGTGAGTGCATGGCCTACGCTGAGAACGAGGTTCTCATGGAACAGTGCATCAACCAGCAGCTGGGCCTTGACGTTACAGATTCAAGCAGTAACGTCTAATCAACCTGCCAGCTGGCTCTTTACAGCATGGAGAGCCAGCTGGTAGACTGGTACATCCGAGCTAATTGGGCCGGTATCTTTCACTGATGAGTTGCGACTCGAAAGAGCACTGGAAAACGCTTAGCTTGGCGTTCTTTGATAAAAGAATATGGGGATGATCGGTTTCGACGATGTGAGTTGAGATGGATGAAGCGTGCCGAGGACGCAGGGTTATCTCGTTAACGCCCTCTGCAAAAAAATAAGTGCAGAATCTAAGCGCACTGACTTCGCACTCGCTGCCTAATAATCCCAGCGATGCAGTCTGGTAGCCTGAGCTTGCCTTTGGCTCAGCCCCTACCATCAGTTTAAAAGGCCACTGCTGCCCGTCCTTGTCGTAGGGCCGGGTGGGACTTTTATACGGCTAGGTTAGGCCTTGTAAGTGTTTGCGCAAGCAAGGTAGCCGAAAATACCGCTTTCACAAACTGCGCACGGAGAAGACCCGTTGACGCCACATCGGACCGGGGTTCGATTCCCCGCATCTCCACCATTCGTACTTGGGCTTTTATGCAAAGATTTGAGTGCGATTTGAACCCCTTGGGTTCCGTGTTTTACCTGGTATTTCGCGGGATTCGAGGGGTTCAGTGTTTCTCGGTAGTCGCATTGCGGTCGCTGCCCATGGGATATTCTGTGGCCGCGGCTTGGAGCGCATCACGTGTAGCATTGGGGCGGGACGCTCAATCCTTTCGAGCAACAAACACCATGAGTGGTTGACCTGGGCCGCCAGTAAAGGGTTCCCTCAACCAGTTCCGGTAGGTGCTAACGTTAGTGAGTCCAGCACGTTTTAGATCTGCAAGGATCTGCTGGTGGCTTCGGAACTGCGGTTCCTGCTTGACCTCAACGATATCTCCGTCGTCAGGCCACTCGTTTCTGATGTGCATGACGACGCGACCTGTGATACCGGGCCCTTCAATTGAGCACGACTCGATTAGCCTGCCGTCCGCCGTGTCCCGTACTGAACCGGTATCGCTCCAGTTGCGCCATGCAGCTGCCTCGGGATTGCGTGCCTCGAAGGCGACTACTCCGCGCTCGGTTAGTCCTGCGGCGATGCTGGCCAGGGTTTCGGGCCAGTCTTCAAGGATGTGCATGGCGACATTTCCGCTCATGATGACCACGTCAGAACTTCGAGGTTCGATGGCGGCAGCTGTCCCTTCAAGCCAAGTGACTGTGTCCCCGCCGGGACGGGACCGCGCGAAGTCGAGCATATCTTCCGAAGGGTCGATTCCTAGCACTTCGCGTCCTGGCTGAGCAAGTGTAACGGTGAGGGTACCGGTGCCGCACCCAAGATCCACCACTCGTGGGGCTTCGACTTCGTTTACGAGTTCACGGAAAAAGTCGTGATCTGCTCCGTCCGGGTTATCCACGTCGTATAAACGGACTAAGCGAGGATTACTATAGGGCATGATGTCATTCTAGTGGACATGAATCTAATCTTATGAAGAGTGTTCGAGGACGGTTTGTAAGGATAGAATCGAATCGGTGTGCTAGGCCGAATCGCTGAACACGTCTTGGCTTTGTTGGAGTCGGGTAGTGTAGGGTACTTTGATGCGCGTAGTCGGGGCTGGCGCCTAGCAGTTGCGTGCACTCCCTGGCGGGGGTGTTGTAGAACAGGGGTTGTTGGTGCCTCTGTGCGGGAGAGTCGTGGCGGTGGTGAAGTCCTACTGATGTATGTGTGGGCGTTTTTGGAGCATGGCCGTAGCTACCGAGACGTAGCTTAGGCTCTTTATATCCACGAGAATACTTTGCGTAATAAGGTTGCAAAATTTGAGCAGATTACTGGCCGTAGGCTGAATGATATTGATGCCTGTATCGAACTAATATGGCTGCGGCACGATATGGCCCTAAAGGGGGCTCTTAGTGTAGGTGATTCAGTCTAAAACACCTTATCAATAAGGTTATATAGAATATTTTAAGTGAAGATTAAGAAGTTTTATGTGAAGTGGAACAAAAGGGTGTTGGGCGATAAAATAATACATGGTTATAAAATATTGCTGGTGGTTCAGCAATAGACATTACTCACCCACCACTTCTTGAAAGGGCTACCATGTCACGTCTTGCCGGGCTTGTATCGATTCTTGCCGCCGTCGTCATGCTGATTGGAGGTGCGACCGTCTGGGTTACAGTTAGTAACCAGCTCGCAGAAGAGCGCATTAGCGTACCTGCCGATTCTGAATTTATGGGCGGCGCATTGGCTGGTAAGGATGTTAAAGGCCCCCTGACTGCTTACGCTCAGGCAGAAACCATTCGTCAGCACGTTACCGCAGCTGCTGAAGGTACCGTTTATGAAGGAAAAACTTATGCCGAGCTGGGTGCCATGGTGCGCGAAGCTCAAGAGGCCGGCGATGAGGCCCTAGCCGAAGAGTTCCAGACCCGCCGCAACCTGGTGATGGACGCTTCTTTCTTGCGCGCTTCTCTCTTTACCTCGGTTGTTTCCTTTGGCGTATCAGCCCTGGTCATGGGCCTGGGAGTTGTGCTTGGTTTTATTGGCGCCGCCCTGCTCAAAATTGCTCCGAAAAAGGTAGCTGTTACCGCCTAGGCCTCTGAACAGCAGCAAGCCCTAGCCCCGTTTCTTCCCCTCTGTACGGTGAGTAGAAGCGGGGCTATTGCCTAGATATGGGGTGATGGTGCTGGTAAGCTGAGCATAAGATAAGGCTCAGTAGTGGGCCAACGGTTTTAGGAAGAAAGAGGACGCCGTGAGTAGCCAGCCCCCCGCTTACCCCCAGCCGCATGCACCCGCGGGCACGGGCGTCCTTCTGCCTCCTGTTCTGGACCACGAAACCCCGGGGGAGCCTGCCCAGTACCGGGTGCCAGACGCCCACCGCCGCCCCTATGGAGAAATGGTGCGTGATAAGCGCGGGCGGGGCTACTACCAGGCGGTCATGGCTCTATCTGTGGGCGTGGTGAGCTGGCTTGTAGTGCTCATGGCGGGCGTTTTTGCCCTGCTGGCTCTCATTCCTGCGGTGGTTGCTATCGTGTTGGGTATCAAAGCTTTGCGCACTCGCAAGCGTAACCCGCACACCCGTTTTTATGGGCAGACAGCCGGTATGGCCTGGGGTGGCATTGCCCTGGGTATTCTCTGCATTCCGGTGGCGGTCTTTTTTTACTTCATAGCGAGCTGGTTCCTGAACGGGGCCGAAACCGCAAACTGCGAAATCACCCACGCCGGGGACGAGGAAGCCATTACCCGCTGCATCGAGAGTAACACTAGCTACTAAAAATGAGTGGGGTCTGTAGTAGCTCTTATTCTTCCCCTAATCATTGAGAGGGCCGATCGCGACCATAGGGCTGTGAGCTCCGCCTCAATCGCGTTATGATGGGGGGAAAGCGCCCCCAGCACGCCCAGGAGCACCCCTTGACTGAATCAGAAGCACCCGCAGGCCGCTACGAGCAGGACGGCCAGGCCCCACGTTTCACGCCGGCTGACCCGGCCCACCCCACAACCGACGAAATCCCCTTCATCTACCCGGCCCACTGGGAGGCGGACGTCGTCCTGCGCGACGGAGCTACCGCCAACCTGCGCCCCGTTGTCCCCACCGACCGGGCAGCACTCGAAAAAATGTACGCGGGCCAGTCAGAGCGCACCATCTACCTACGCTTCTTCACTCACAAGCCCACCCTGAGCGACAAAGAACTGACCCGGTTCACCACGGTGGATCACAATAACAGGGTCGCCTTCGTCATCATGCTGGGCGATGAAATGATCGGTATCGGCCGCTACGACCGCACCCACAACCCCACCGAGGCCGAAGTGGCTTTCATGATTTCCGATGCCCACCAGGGGCGCGGTATCGGGTCAATCCTGCTAGAACACCTCGCAGCAGCTGCTAACGAGCGCGGTATCGACAGGTTCAGCGCCGAAGTCCTGCCTCAGAACCGCAAAATGCTTAATGTCTTCACCGATGCGGGCTACGAGATTTCCCGCGAATTTGAAGACGGCCTGGTCATGGTCTACTTCAACATCGACCCCACCGACCGCTCCCGCGGCGTGATGGAAGCCCGCGAGCACCGCGCTGAAGCTAAATCTATTGCCGAGCTCCTTGCCCCAGACACCGTTGCCGTGATCGGTACAGCGCCCCGTTGGGAAGCCAACGGCCACAAGGTGATTAAAACCCTGGTGGCAGGCGGATTCACCGGCACCCTCTACGGCGTCAACGAAGACCGGCTACCTGCCGGTGAGGTACCTATTTACCCCTGCATCGGTGAAGTGCCGGCTCGTGTAGATTTAGCTATTATCGCCGTCCCCATCGCCGAGGTAGCCGCAGCCGTAGAAGCTTGCGGCGGGGCGGGCGTCCGCGGTGTCCTCATCTACACCTCTGGCTACGCGGACGACGGGGCCCGCGGCCGCGCCCGTCAAAAAGCTCTGGTGAAATCGGCACGTAGCCACGGTATGCGCGTCATCGGCCCTGCCTCCTTCGGCCTGCTGAACAACGACCCTGGCGTCCGCCTTGACGCCACCATCAGCGCCCAGGACCCCAAACCCGGCGCCCTTGGCCTCTTTAGCCAGTCCTCAGCTATCGGCGCCATGTTTTCTAACACCGCCGTCAAACGCAATATCGGTGTATCGTCCCTGGTCTCAGTGGGCAACCGCGCCGACGTGTCGGGTAACGATATCATGCAGTACTGGGAAGACGACGAAGCAACCCGCGTCTGCGCCCTCTACCTTGAATCTATCGGCAACCCCCGAAAGTTCTCCCGTATCGCCCGCAGGCTCTCCCGCGTTAAGCCCGTACTCGTGGCCAAGAACGCTGTGACCGGCCAGCAGCTCCCTCCCGGTCATTCGGGGCGAACCTCCATCGCCCCTACTGAAGCGCTGGACGCCATGTTTAAGCAAGCCGGAGTTATCAGTGCCGAAACCTTTGACCAGTTGCTCGATGTGGCCCAGGTGCTGGTCTCCCAGCCCCTTCCTGCTGGGCGGCGTGTGGCTATCCTCTCCAACGCCTCAGCCCTGGGGCAGATTATCGCCGACAAATCCGAGGCCCTGAACATCGATGTGCGGGTGACCGAGTCCATGCTGAGGCTTACCGATGACGGTATCGACGGGCTAGAGGTACTTGAAGACGTGGCAACCAGCGCCCTCGAAGCATCAGATATTGATGCGGCTATCGGAGTCTTCCTCACCGGCGACTCTATCGACCCCAAGGACGTTGCCCGCGTCCTTTACCGCGCAGGCAAGCGCACCGGAAAACCCGTGGTTGCTGCCTTCCCCGGCACGCTCAGCTTTGACGCAGCCCTTCGCGGAATCTGGGAAGACCCGGATGGGCGGACGCCAGCCCCGGCAGAGCGCGGCACAGCGGGGGAGAGCACCCCCGTCCTGCAAGAAGGGTTACCCTGCTTTGAGTCCCCGGGGGCTTCTATACTGGCCTTGGCAAGCGTCATGGACTATGTGGAGTGGCGGGAGAAAGAAACCGGGGTTCTGGCTACTCCCGAGAACGTTAGCCCCAAGGCTGCGGCCGCTGACATCGCCCAGCACTTGACCCAGGTGAGCGGTGAGAACCTGCTCGATGTACCGGCCGCTGCCACCGAAGAACTCCTTGCCCACTACGGCATTAGCCTGCTACCCGAATATGGCTTTGACACCGCAGAAGAAGCCGTTGAGGCCGCTGCCCGGGCAGGCGGCTACCCGGTCGTTTTGAAAACCACAGACGACTTCCTGCGCCACCGCATAGACCTGGGCGGTGTGCGCCTGGGCATCGAAAGCGACGCCGAACTCATCAGCGAAATAGCCCAAATGCACCGCGTGCTCGAACCCTACGGTAGGTTCGACCTCACCGTGCAGAAACAGGCCCCGGCCGGCCAAACAGCGGTACTCACCGGCATCGAAGACCCCCTGATTGGCCCCGTGGTCTCTTTCGGTATGGCCGGGGATGCCACCAGCCTGCTGGAAGACTGGGCCCACCGCATCCCACCGCTGACCGAACGAGATGTCTATAAGATGGTGCGCTCGCCCAAGGCAGCAGCTAAGCTCTTTGCCGACGGCGACCTGCCCCAGGTGCGGGTTGATTTGCTCGAAGACCTCTGCGCCCGGGTAGCCCTGATGAAAGACAACCACCCCGAGATTGCCTACCTTGAGCTCAACCCCGTCCTGCTCTCACAGGAGACTCTCACGGTGGTGGGCGCCAAGATACGCCTGGGCAACCCCCGACAGCGCACCGATTCTGCCCGCCGAACCATGAGTAGCTAAGTGTGACCTAGCCATGACCTAAGATGGAGGGTAGATCTACTGGCCAGATTCACCCTAGAAAGAGACGAGACGATGAAACTCAGCGCAGCCGAAGGCCTCACCAGGGATATTCAGCAGGCAGGCTTTTACCCCGAGCTCGTCCTCGATACGGTCGATGAAGCCCTGGCGGGGCTGCTACCTACCTCGCACCTGGTTCAGGTAGAGACCCACTTTGACCAGAACGAGGTACACCGCCACATTACGGTGCTGGTGCTGGCCGGTCAGATGCTCCTGGTTGCCCACCTGGATGACCAGAACCTCGACGAAAGCGGTCAGCAGGTTCTTGCCCACGTATCGGTTGAGACCCTGCATGTGAGCCGAATTCGAACCCTGACCATCAGTTATACCTACCCGCAGCCCCAGCACTACCGAGCCGGTAGTCCTGTTTCAGAAGTCTCGATGCTGATCGCCTGGACAGGTTCCCAGCGCCTTGACGTACAACCGGCAGACTGCCCCGACCCCGCCTGCGATGCCGACCACGGCTATACCGGCATGGGCCCGCGGGAAGACATATTCCTGCGCGTGAGTACCCCGGCCGATGGGGAATACACGACCGTCCAGGCTAGGAGCTTCGCCCGCGCACTGCGCTCTGCCCACATGGCAGCTATGAACCAGGTAGCCGCCCCGGCAGGCGGCTCCGCGCAGACAGGGGCCTAAGATGAGCGTCCTGACCGATTACTGCGGTAACGCCCTACCCACCGAACCCGGCTACGGCGGCAACAACCTAGCTGACCTCTTCGAATCCTGCGGCACCCTGGTAGCCCAGGGGTCTATCATCCCCGACCCGCACCCCCTACACGGGGCAGGACGTCATGACCTGCTCGGCCTGGCAGACCGCCTGCGCGCCGCCGGGGTTGACCCTACCCGCTACCGCAGCGTTTGCCTGGTCATGGTCGATGGGCTGGGGCAGAGCCTGCTGAATGCCTACAGCTCCTACGCCCCCTTCTTGAAAAAGGCCACCCAGCTCGGCCCGATTCACTCGGCCCTCCCCTCAACCACGGTGGCTTCACTCAGCAGCCTGGGAACAGCCACCCCGCCGGGCTACCACGGCATGGCCGGGTACGAGGTGAAAAACCCGGCCACCGGGGCCGTGATGAACCAGCTGTCGGGTTGGGATAAAGCCGTTGACCCCCACCAGTGGCAGCCCCATCCCACGGTCTTTGAGCGCTACCAAAACCACCTGGATGTAGCGACAGTATCGCTGAGCAAGTATGCGGGCACCGGTTTGAGCGAAGCGGGTCTGCGGGGCGGACGCTTCGTACACGCAGCCGGGTATGCTGCCCGTACCACCCTGGCCGCTAGCCTGTTGAACTCCCGTAAGCCCTCCCTGGTCTACCTCTACTGGGGAGAAATTGACCAGGCCGGGCATAAGTTTGGTACCCGGTCTGACCAGTGGCTAGAGCAGCTTGAAGAGCTGAACCTCGCGCTGAAGTCGCTGGCTCGCAGGCTGCCCCCGCATGTACTACTGCTGGTGACGGCAGATCACGGCATGGTCGATATCGCCCCTGAGAACCGCATTGATTACTCGGGCGATACGGCTCTGCTGGATAATATTGAGCTGACGGCGGGCGAACCCCGCATGGTGCAGCTCTACCTAAAGGACGCCTGTGCTTCTGCCCGCCAGGACGCCCTGGGCCGGTGGGCAGAGACCTGGGGCGACCAGGCCTGGGTCTTTGACTCAGAAGACCTGTTCGATGCCGGTTATTTTGGTCAGCCGGTAACCGACGAGGCCCGTCGCCGTATCGGCGATATTATCGTGGCTGCCCGCCAACCAATCGCCCTCTACGACATGCGGCATTACAAGCCCCATGCCCTGCAGATGGTGGGTCAGCATGGGTCTCTCACACTTGAGGAAACGCAGGTGCCCCTGCTAATGCTACCTACCGGTTAAGACCGGTGCGGACGCCCGCCCCGCCGCGCGCGGCTAGGGGCTGGTAGTTGCCGCTAGGGTGGGGTCTACGCTACTGCCGTCCGCGGCCCAAGCGGTAGATAGGCTCGCTGCGCTAGCAGTATCGGTAGCGGCAGTTTCAACGGAACGGTCCGGTTCTTCGGCAGGTGCAGCGTCATCAGGAGCTACAACTTCGCCCGGATCAGTAGCCACCTCGGTCGGCTCAAAAACCAGGGTTTCTTCTGCTACCGGCGTCTCTTCTACGGGAGCCGGTTCGGTAGCTTCGATGACTGTCTCAGCTGCTGTAGGCTCAGCAGCCTGCTCAACCACAGGAGCTTCTTCGGTCGGTGCGTAAAGAACACTGCCGGGGGCGACCGGCTCTTCGGTACCGCCGTCTTGTTCCGTGACAGTCGGTGCCTTGGTGTTAAAACTAGGAACGGGTGCCGCCGTTGAACTTTCTGCAGCCGCGGAGCTGGTCTCTGCTACCGTGGGTGTCGGGGTCGCCTCTACCATGGTTTGTTGAGAGCTTTCGTCGTTGAGGGGTAGTAAGAAAGCGGCGACTAGGGCGATAGCGGCTGCCGTGAGCACCGCGGAACCGACAAAAAAGACCTTTGACCCGGTCTTGCGTTCTTCCTGCTCCTCTTCCGCATGGCGGGGGTTCAGCTGATCACGTTCAGCCGCTGCGGCCGCCGCTGCGGCAAGAGTCGCCTGCCTGCGGGCCTCTTCTGCCCGTTCAGCTTCTTTAGCTGCGGCCTTTTCGGCAGCCCTGTCTGCCCGTCGCTCTTCCCGGGTGAGTTTCTCAACGACGTCGCCGTTGCGCATGAGACCAAAGGCCAGAGAGTCGTCGTCCGTATCTACAACAGTACGGGTGCTCCCGCTATCTTCAGTCACGTACTCGTAACCGTTAGCTAGCGGCATAGCTTCGGTTGCATCATTGGTAGCGCCCTCGGCAGCGGGGGAAGGGAAAGCTTCTGTGGCGTCGTCGGCGGTGGTGGGCTTCTGGTCGTCAGAATCTGGTGACTGGTGGGAACGGGGCGTGGTCACGTTTTCCTTATTAAGTGTTTCTAAGCCCTTTACCCGTGTGCGAAACGGTTGCGACGTGGGCTGGTGCGGTGAAAATAAGAGAGATTACTATATCTAGTGTACGCGCTGAAAGCTTGCTGGTGCTGTGGTTCCTCTAACGAAAAACACCCGTAAAATCGGTGATTTCCCTTGACCCTCAGCCCAGTAAGAGCAAAGCCCCGAGTCCTTCCCCAAAAGGGGTGGACACGGGGCTCGAGCAGGCGCTGCCAGCGGGCAGGTTTAGCGGCGCTGGTTGCCGAAGATGATGTCATCCCAGCTCGGTACGCTGGTGCGCTTGGCCCGGCTGGCCTTGGGCTGCTGGGCCTTAGGCTCTTCTCCTACCTGCTCAGCCTGTGCTTCAGGGGCATCTTCTGTAGCCTCGGTAAGGGGAGCCTCAGACTCCTGGACGTCAGCTTCGCGCTGGGGCACCACAGCAAGGTGCGAGCCATCGGTACCCTGGCTCTGCTCATCAGACAAGGAACCCTGAGCACTTGAAGTCTCGGTGGGCAGGGGAGCCTCCTCAAGAGTTACCGGAGCTTCAACTCCTATCTCGATAGCCTCCTCAGGCACCTGCTGCTCTACGGCATTTTCACTAGCGGTATTTTCACTAGTGGTATTTTCGCTAGCGGTAGTCTGCTGCTGGGTTGCTTCTTCGGCTACCGCTGCAGCAGGTTCTTCGGTTTCAGGGGCAGGTTCGGCATGCACCTCGGCTGCGGGGGCAGGGCGGGAGCTGCGGCGGGCACGTTCGAGCAGGTCAGCTAGCTTGCGCTCACTGGCAGGATCAAAGGAGCGGACGCCGCGGCGAGCGGTCAGCTCATCGAGCAGCTCGTTCTGTTCCTTCTGCTCGGGGATGCTCACGCGGGCGATGCGGGGCTCGGCTACCTGAACACCAACGGTAGCGGGAGCAGCCTGCTCGGGAACGTCGCTTGCAGCCTCATCCTGGGGTGCCGCTGCCTGCTTGGCCGGGCCCGGAATGGGGGCATCGTGGGAGTGGTCGCGGCCCATGAGGAAATAGGCGGCTTCATTTGAGGCGTAGATGCTCTGATTGGCAGGGTTGAAGTTCCACCGGGCGGGGAACATGACGCCGCGCGGCAGGTTGGCCTGGGCGTCCTCACTCAGCTCTACATCAACAGACACGGTCCACTGGCCTGATTCCTGCTGCCAGGTGCTCCACTCCATGGGGGCTTGGGCGAAGTCGAAGCGTTCAGATACAGCTTCGATGTGCTGGTTGAGGCTCTGGGCGGCTCCACCTTGGCCAGGGGCAGGGGAAATGACCACGGTGCGGGCTGTCTGAATGATGTTGGCGCGTTCAGCGACGATGGGCCACTCGTAACGGCGCACGCGCTCCGGCTCCCAACCTGACTCTGCCGCAATCTCTTCAACCGTTGCGCCCTGGCGGAAACGGGTCTGGATGTCGCGGGGGCCAAAGGCTCCGCTAGCGCTGCCGCCGCGCAGGGGGCTGATACGGCGGGCGCGGGCAATGCTCTGCCGTAGGTTCTGGTCGATGGGCAAGAGGTAGGTTGCGCCGTCAGATGATTCGAGGACAAGGTTTTCACCGTCGTCGTGAATGCTAGCAAGTCGCAGTTCTCGCACTGCTCGGTCTCCTTAGATGGGGCCGGGCACCGCCTCAACAGAGAGGGGTGCTCACTTCAATCTTTACACTTACTTGAAAGACTACCTGCTCAAGCTGTGCTTGAAAGCTAAAGTAGCTGGGGGCCGGGGCGAAGTTTCGAAAAACCCGGTTTTTCAAGGGTTTTTGGCTCAAGTTCAGCAAGAGCTTGAAACATTTTTCTCACCCCGAGGCAAACCTAGTCAGACCTTTGTGACTCGCTAAGAGAGAACATGAAGTTTGCACTTGCATTATCGGGGGCAATGGTGAACAATTCTACCCGTCACCTCAACACAGTCGTAGACCCTGACGAGCGCAGAGTCGGTCGGCACCAAGACCGAGGTGCTGGTGCCCCCAGACTAAACAGAGGGGGTATCTACCCTTCGCACACTTAATACGGAGAAAACCATGGCAACCGATTACGATGCACCTCGCAAGCAGGACGAAGAGAGCAAGGACCAGTCTTTTGAGGAGTTGCGTTCACGCCCCTCAGAAATGCAGTCAGGTGCAGTGGATGAGGACGAAAACGCAGCGGCCGAAAGTTTTGAGCTGCCCGGTGCTGACCTCTCCAATGAAGAGCTGAACGTTGTGGTGCTCCCTGCACAGGACGACGAGTTCACCTGTGCTTCCTGCTTCCTGGTGCGTCATCGCTCCCAGATTGCCCGCGAAGAGGGCGACCTCAAGTTCTGCATCGAGTGCGAGAGCTAAAGATTAAGAAACTTCAAAAGTACGAGGGCGGGCCCACGTTATATAACGTGGGCCCGCCCTCGTATGGTCCAGAGATGAGGCCTGCCAGATGCTAACAGTCTTTGGGCGTCTTAGTCCTCTTCGGGCAGACCCTCATTCAGGATGGCGGCAATTTTTTCGGGGTTGCGGGAGGATGCAATCCAGTAGGGGGTGGGGTCTGCCGGGTCAGTAATCTGAATACGAATGACTGAGGTAATCCACCCGCGGAAACACATGTAGGCGCGACCATCGAGGGCCGGGCCGGTGGCGAGGCGGGCATCTTCACCTCGGAAGGCGTAGGCACGACCAACATAGTCACGCTCGATACGGGCCCGGCCAAAGCGTACAGTGGTTTCGGTAATCTCGATGGTGGGGGAGCTGCCGTAGAGTATTCCGCCGACCAGCAGGAACATCACGATTCCGGCAACGATGCCAGCGGTGATATTAATCGGTGCGCCAACCAGGAAAGAGGCTAGGCCAACGCCTAGGCAGCCTATCCACAGGCCGATTCCGGGGGCCAGACGTTCACGGTAGAGCACGGTGGGGGCGGTAGCAGGCATAGCTTCCTTCGACGAGGGACAAACTGTGAAGTATGAGCCGGAGCAAACCCGGCGCACAGGTTCTAGTCTAAGGGGTTTTGGCGCCCGATGTGGGGCGGCACCGGAGCGCTTAAGCCGGTACAGTAAAGAGGGTGATGAACCAGCTTAAGATTGATATCAAGATGCTCGATGAGGGAATTGACCCCCCCGCCTACGCCCAGCCCGGGGATGCTGGCGCTGATTTGCGCTCGCGAGTGGACCTCACCCTGCAGCCGGGTGAGCGGGCCCTAGTGCCGACCGGTGTGGCCATCGCTCTGCCCGAGGGCTATGTAGGTCTGGTGCACCCCCGTTCAGGCCTGGCTGCTAAGCACGGCATTACGATTGTGAACGCGCCGGGCACCGTTGATTCCGGGTATCGAGGTGAGATCATGGTCTGCCTGCTCAACACCGACAATAGCCAGGCTTTTGAGATTCAGCGCGGTGACCGCATTGCCCAGTTGGTTATTCAGCGGTTTGAGTCGGCTACTTTTAATGTGGTGGAGAGTTTGAGCGAAACCGAGCGTGGAACTGCCGGGTTCGGTTCAACGGGCGTACAGTAAGAGCAGTAGATAGGCGAGGGCCGAAGGAGGCACTATGTTTGGTTTTGGTAAGAAAAAGAATGGCGCGGACGCCGCGACTGAGCGTGAGCAGGGCGCAGCAGCTGATGAAGCGACTAAGAGTGATGCGCCCCAGCCTGCCGCGCAGGAGGAGCCTGCGGCGTCCTTCGTAGAATTTACCCGTGATAACGGACCCTTTGACATCACCGAGCAACGTACCGGCTCTAGCTACATCGACCTAGGTGGCCTACTGGTCAAGAGCAACCCCGGGCTGAACCTGCGCCTTGAGGCGGACCAGAAGACCCAGCAGGTTATCGCGGTGACCCTGCAGCTGGGTGAGGGTACTTTGCAGGTGCAGGCTTTTGCGGCTCCTAAGAGCCGCGGTATCTGGGATGAGATTCGTAAGGAACTGTCTGAGAGCGTGCGCCGCCAGGGCGGTCAGGTTGATATCAACGACGGCCCCTTCGGGCGTCAGCTGATTTCCCGTGTACCCGCTGAACTTCCCGACGGACGCAAGGGCTTTCGTATCGCTCGCTTTGTGGGTGTGGACGGGCCCCGCTGGTTCGTCCGCGGTGTATTCTCGGGCAAGGCCGTGCTGCCCGGTGAGAGTGCTACCGCTCTTGAAGAGGTCTTCCGCACCATCGTGGTCAACCGCGGTTCTGACCCCATGCCCCCGCGCGACCTGCTGCCCATGCGCGTACCCCAGAACATTCAGGACGCCGCAGCCGCCCAGGCCGCTGCCGCAGCGGCTGCCCAGGCTGAGAAGAAGCCCACCGTTGAGGTGCCCCGCCGCGGCCCCGAAATTACTGAAATTGGCTAGCGCCCATGCCTGAGACTGAGTCTCCCTTTACCCAGCAACGGGCTGCCGGGCCGGTCACCCGCCTGGAAGAGTACCCCGAGCGTTTTCGCGCTAGAGCCGCCGGGCGGGTAACCCGGGTGCATATGTCGCATGTGGGGGCTAACCCCCGGTTCGAGGTGACCCTGCTGGTCGATAAGTCTAAGCCCCTGCCTCCGGCTAAGACCCATCCCATGACGGGTATGCCCATTGCAGAGACCGGTGAAGATCTTGATGACACCACCGATGTGAGCACCTCTGAAGACACCTCAACCGGCCAGATTTCTGTGCTGGATGAGGAGACCGGCTTCACCACCCGGTTTAGCGTCAACCGGGCGGCACCCCGGGTGCTCTACCCAGAGTTCCCGCCCCTGAGCCCAGGCACTGTGCTGACCCTGATTTGGCAGGGCCAGCGTCAGGTGCCGGGAATAGAGGCAGGCGGCTACCTTCGGGTCTCAGGCATGCTGAGCACCCGTGAGAAGCCCCTCATGTACAACCCGCGCTACGAGATTGTTCCGGCCCTCTAGCCGCAGGCGCAAGGACGCCGGCCCCACCTTCGGCGAAGAAGGTGGGGCCGGCGTCCTTTTTTGCTGATAAGCAGGAAAGGGGCTAACTGAAGAGAGCGCGGATGTCGTCCTCACCGGTGGGGGTGGTGATGAAGAAGAGCTCGTCGCCGCCCTCAATTACGTCGTCGCCGCTGGGGGTAATCGGTACCCCGTCGCGCAGGATGGCGGTGAGGGTGGTTTCGTAGGGCCACTGCACGTTATCGACGGTGTGGCCAATAATCGGGTGGTCGGTGGGCACAGTGTATTCGACCAGGGTGGCGCTGCCGGTCTTGAGGGTCAGCAGGCGCACGACGTCGCCCACCTCAACGGCCTCTTCCACCAGGGCGGTCATGAGGCGCGGGGTAGAAACCGCAACGTCCACGCCCCAGGAGTCGTCGAAGAGCCACTCATTTTTGGGGTTGTTCACGCGGGCCACGGTGCGGGGCACCCCGAATTCACTGCGGGCCAGCAGCGATACCACTAGGTTGGTTTTATCGTCGCCTGAGGCGGCGACGATGACGTCCGCGTTCTCGGGCTTGGCCTGGCGCAGGACGGACAGCTCGCAGGCGTCCCCAATCACCCAGTGGGCGTGCTGAATGTCGCTGCGGGAAATAGCCTCGGGCTTGATGTCGATAATGGTTACCGTGTGGCCGTGGGAGAGTAGTTCGCGGGCGCTTGAAGAGCCCACCGATCCAGAGCCGATAACGATTACTTCCATTCCAGATCCCCCTCAGCGTTGCGTGCCGGGGGAGCACCCAGCACCCTGGCAATGTCGTTGATGTCTTCGGTGCGCATCATGGCATGCACCGTATCGCCCTGCTGGTAGGAGGTCTCCTTGGTGGGGAGCATACCCTCCCCAAACCGGGTCAGGTAGGCCACACGCACACCGGCAGCCTGCTCAATCTCGGTCAGGGCGTGCCCAGCCCAGTCTTCGTGCAGCTGCAGCTCACCGAGCATCAGGCGGCCCGAAGCCTCACGAAAATCACCGGCCATGGCCTGCTCCGGCAAAATGCGGCGTAGCACCTGGTCGGTCGACCAGCGCACCGCAGCCACCGTGGGAATACCCAGACGCTGGTAGAACTCAGCCCGGTTGGGGTCGTAGATACGGGCAACCACGTGCTGCACCCCAAAGGTCTCACGGGCCACACGGGAGGCAATAATGTTGGAGTTATCGCCAGAGGACACCGCGGCAAAAGCGTAGGCGTGCTCAATACCGGCCCGCTTGAGGGTCTCGCGGTCAAAGCCCACACCGGTCACCTTCTTACCGGCAAAATCTTTGCGCAACCTGCGGAAAGACCGGTCATCCTGATCGATTACAGCAACCGAATGACCCGCATCTTCTAGGGTATGGGCCAGCATAACGCCCACCCGACCAGCACCCATAATCACAAAATGGGGCACTTAGCACCTCACGAAACCACGACGGAAACAAACTTTAACCCCGCACAGCAGGGTTGCCTCTAGTCTACGCCCGGCGGCCCCAGCACCCAACCGGCGCGCCATAGCCGCGCGGGGCGTCCTTACCCACGAGCAAAATGTGGTGTGTATAGCTGTGTTTTCCCCGCTCTACCGACTACGGTTAGAGCCTGTGAGAAATATTAGGAGCGCGGCCACCCGCCTGATTTTTGGTGCCCCCGTCACCAGCAGGCACGCCAAGAAGGGCAACCTGCCCAAACGCCGTGCCCTACCCCTCTTCGGGGCGGACGGGTTCTCGTCGGTTGCCTATGCCCCCGACGAAATCCTGCTGACCCTGCTCCTGGCTGGCCACGGTGCCTTAGCCTACTCGCCCCTGGTGGGGCTGGGGATTGCCCTGATTCTGCTGGTTGTGGTGGGTGCCTACCGCTATAACATCCAGCATGTGGGGGAGCGCGGCGACTTCGCCCTGGTTCACCAGAATCTGGGGATTACCGCCGCTATTGTGCTGGGCGCTGCCCTGATGGTTGACTTTATGCTCACGGTTGCGGTATCGCTGTCTTCGGCTGCCCAGTACCTTGAATCGATTACTCCGGTACTGCTGGGGCATCAGCGGCTGATTGCCTGTTCCCTCATTGCTCTGGTGACCTTTATCTGCCTGCGCGGCCTCAAGGTGATGCTGCGGGTGTCGCACCTTCCCTCATACGTCTTTTTAGTGCTGCTTGCGGCGACCGTGGCCTGCGGTCTCATTGTGGACGCCACCGGGCAGCTCGGGCACGCGGTGTCGGCTGAGTACACGGTGGTGGTACCCGACGGTGCTGCCGAGGTGCTGACCACCCAGCTCGGTGTTGGCCTGCTGCTGGTGAGGGCTTTTGCCTCGGGTTCTGTGGCACTGACCGGGGTAAACACTGTCAGTAATGCAGTCAATGCGTTCGCCCCGCCGCGTCAGCGCAATGCGGCCACTAGTCTGATGGTGATTGGCGGTCTCTCGGCGCTCTCCCTGCTGGGGGTGCTTTATCTTGCCCAGCAAACCGGGGTGGTCAGCGTCCTTGACCCGGCCCAGGGGCTACTCGTCAATGGCCAGCCGGTGGGGGAGGACTTCCACCAGGTACCCGTACTCCTGCAAATTACTGATGCTATCTTTGGCCTGCCCTTAGCCGGCATCCTGCTAGGTGCTGCCACCATCGGAGTGCTGATGGTCGCGGCCATGACCGCCTTTACCGGCTTCCCCATGCTCGCTACCACCATTGCCGCCAAGCAGTACCTACCGGTGCACCTGTCGGCCCGAAGCTCAGCCTCCCTCTACGCCAACGGTGTGCTGGCCCTGGGCGTGAGCTCCATGCTGCTAGTTGCTATCGTCGGACCCAACGTGCACACCCTGGTACAGATGTATATCGTGGGCGTCTTTACCGCTATGACCCTCACCCAGTACGCGGTGCTACGCAACCGCTGGCGAGCCCAGCGCATCACCCTCGACACTAAAAAACGCCGCACCCTCTGGCGTGATATTGGAATCAGCGCTACCGGTACCGGTGCCTCGGTCACGGTACTCGTCGTGATCATTCTTACCAAGTTCACCCACGGTGCCTGGGTCACCGTGCTGCTCATTCTTCTTCTGACCTGGCTCATGATCAAAACCAACAAACACTACAGCAGTATCGACCGGCAGCTAGCCCTCTCAGCCGACCCCGAACAACTGGCCGCAGACCGGGCACTGCCCTCCCGCGTCCACGCCCTCATATATGTTGAGCGGGTACGCAAACCCGTACTCCGGGCCCTCGCCTACGCACGGGCCTCCCGCCCCTCATCCATCGAAGCTCTCGTGGTGAACGTGGACGAAGCCCGCACCCGCGAAAACATCGACACCTGGGAAGCCCTCGAACTGCCCGTCGACCTGACCGTACTGGACTCGCCCTACCGCAACCCCGCCGCCAGCGTGCTCGAATACGTGCAACACATGCGCCAAAAATCCCCCCGCGACGTGCTCGTGGTCTACCTACCCGAATACGTGGTCTCCCACTGGTGGCAGGGCATCTTCCACCGCCGCACCGTACACAAACTCAAAGCCCGCCTGCGCCACGAACCGGGCGTCGTTGTAGCCTCCGTGCCCTGGCAAATCGAACGATAAAATACAAACCCACCGAGCCACCCTCAAAGCGAGAAACACATGTCTACCACCTCCACCACACCCGAACCCGCTATCGGTGACTTCCTAGAACTCACCCCCGAGCGTCCGGCCCACGGCGGTGCCCTCGTCGCTAGAGCGGGCGACCGCGTCATCTTCGTCCGCCACGGCATCGTCGGGGAGCCAGCTACCGTCCGCATCACCGGCCGCGGGCCCAAAGGTCGCTTCTTCTTCGCAGACGTCGTCTCCGTAGAGACCCCCGCACCGCAGCGCCACCCCCACCCCTGGGCACCGGCGGACGCGCTCACGTCCGCTCACCCCCTCGGCGGCATGGAATACGGTCATCTGGACCTAGCGACCCAGCGGGCCTACAAGCAGCAGATCGTGAAGGAACAGCTGGTGCGCCTGGGAGGGGTACCAGAGAACCACCCGTTGTTGGATCAGCTGCCCGTTCACGCCCTGCCTGGCGATGACCGGGGGCTGCACTGGCGCACCCGCGTGCATTTTGCGGTGGAGCGCGAAAGCCAGCAGATTGCCATGTTCCCGCACTCTAGTTCGGTGCCTGTACCCGTTACGGGCTTCCCCCTGGCCGATGGTCGCATTGAGGCCCTCGAACTGCACCGGCTCAAGCTGGCCGGTATTACCCGGGTTGATGTGGCTGTAGCCGCCACCGATATGCTGGCTGTGGTCTTTACCGTGTCATCGCGGACTACGCCCGCCGAGGTCGCTGAAGGCATCGAAGAGCAGGCCCGGGCCCTGTGGGGGTCGCTGGAAGACCGCATGATCACTCTGGTCTTTACCCCCGAGAAAAAGGGCGGACGCCGACGCGGCACCAAACCCGCTGACATCATCGCTGGAGCCGCCACCCCCAACCTGCTGGAGACCGCCACTGTCTACGCCCAGGACTTCTATTGGAACGTTGGAGCAACCGGCTTCTGGCAGATTCACCGGGCTGCCCCCGAGGTGCTGGGTAACGCCGTGCTTGAGGCTGCCCGCCTGAAAAAGGGGATGACGGTCTACGACCTCTACGCAGGTGCAGGCTTCTTCACAGCCCTGGCCGCTGACGCGGTAGGGGACAGGGGCACAGTGCTGTCAGTTGAGGGATCCCCGGTGACCAGCAGCAACGCCTCCGAAAACTTTGGCGACGAAGGCCCATCACGCACTCACAGGTCTGAGCGGACGCGTGTGCGCGTGGAACGCGGGGACGTCGCCCAGGTGCTTGAGAAGATCAGCGCCGAGGTGGCCGAGGGGCGCTACGCCGCCCCTGATGTGGTGATTTGCGACCCGTCTCGTGAGGGCGCTGGCCGTGCCGTGATGGAGCAGGTGACTGACCTGAACCCCTCCACCCTGGTTTATGTGGCCTGCGACCCGGCAGCCCTGGGCCGCGATACCGGCTACCTGCGCGCAGCGGGCTGGCGACTTGTACGCGTCGAAGCCTTCGACATGTACCCCAACACCCACCATGTGGAAGCGGTGGCAGTCTTTAGCCGGTACGGGGCTTAGGCAAGACGCTGCGAAAGTAGCAGAATCTCTGAAGCTTATTCAGAAGAGGTTACGCAGGCTCACACCTTCGCAAGCTCAGGTGATTCCGTTCGCTCTTGTGTGCTACGCACCCGCTCCCTCCATCGAGCCAGCAGCTTCGCTGTGAGCCTGCTTCACCTATCCTTATGAATAACCCTTCTAGATGGTTCCGTCTGAGTCTTCTTGCAGAGTCAGCCCCCGTCGTAGTGCTCCCTCAATAAAGAACAGTGTGGCAATAAAGAGAACCGTTACGAGCCCCTGATCTGATATAAAAGTCGGTTCTAACTCAAGCTTGCTGAGCCCTGCGGATTTTTCTATTCCGCGGGCGGTTAAATCGGTGAGTAGGGAGTACCCAATCATTCCGATAAGTAGTACAACGGGGATAACCCGAAGGCGGTTCAGGGCCTTCAGCGTGAAATCTGCCTTGCTGTAAAAAGACTTAGAGACTTGATGAAGAAGTACAGCCACACAAAGGTACATGAGGAACTTCCACCCAAAAGCTAGCCAAGCCAGAACCTGGGTGCCTGTGCTCAGGCCCTCGGAGCTGACCCAGTAGGTACCGCCCTCTAGCTCCAGATTGTAGCGGTGAAGAGAGCTAGGAATTCCATGCTCGGGCCACTGCACAAAGGCAACATAAAGAATAAGAACTACAGCAAAAGCTGTATAGATCGTCGCAACTGAGAACTGGTGTTCAGCAGGCTGAGGCTTGCTGTTGTCGGTTGTAAGACCAAAATAATTTGATAGAGCTTTCATGAGTCTTTTCCTTCGTCCTTGTAGGTAAAGATGTCACCAGGGGTGCAGTCGAGCACCCGGCAGAGGGCAGTGAGGGTGGTAAACCGGACGGCGCGGGCGCGGTTATTTTTCAGTATGGAAAGATTCGCAACAGAGATTCCAACGTGATGTGAGAGGTCCACCAGGCTCATACTGCGCTCTTCCAGGAGCTTATCTAAGTGGCAGATAATACTGTGTTCTTCGTCTGGTGTCATAGGGTCCTTTACTGCTAGCGAGGCATATTGATTATCAATATGCCATCATCGTTTCATATTGAAAATCGATATGCAAGGCTGCTTTGAGACCTGCACGAAATAGAAAAGACCGCTTAAATCAGAAAAACCCACCTAGTTCGTGGGTTTTTCTGATTTAAATGGTACCTACCCCTGTGGGGCATGGTGGGGTGGTAACTGTTAGCTGAGGCGGTCGGTCTGGTCGTCCCACTCGGCCGCTACAGCGCGCAGGGCCTCTTCCTTGGTGCGAGCATGGTGGCCACAGAAGAGCAGGTCCAAACCCGACTCCATCACCACACGCACATAGGCCTGGGCACCGCAAGCATCGCAACGGTCAGCAGCAGTCAGTTCGCGGCGGGTCTCAAGAGTTGCACTCACGATAGGCTCCTTTCAAAAGCTTTCTTCCTCACCCCTCATACAATCACCGACAGGGGCGCCCCGCACGTCCTTTCGCCCACAGCGCTAAACCCCAGCGGTCAACCCAAGTTCCAGCCCAGGCCGACCGCGGGCGTCCGCACCGCCACAGCACAGGTACAGCCCTGTCAACCCGAACACATGTACTAGACTATATAGGCGTCCCGTCCATACCTGCAGGAGAGTTTCGTGGCAGCAAACAACTACACCGCCCGCAACCTATCGGTGCTCGAAGGCCTCGAAGCCGTGCGCAAACGCCCCGGCATGTATATTGGCTCCACCGACTCGCGTGGCCTCATGCACTGCCTCTGGGAAATCATCGACAACTCGGTCGACGAAGCCCTGGCAGGGTTCGGCCAGTCCATCCAGGTCATTCTCTACAAGGACGGCTCGGTTGAGGTGCAGGACGACGGCCGCGGTGTGCCCACCGACATTGAACCCCGCACCGGCCTCTCGGGTGTTGAGGTGGTTTACACCAAGCTGCACGCCGGCGGTAAGTTCGGCGGTGGCTCCTACAACGCCTCGGGCGGCCTGCACGGCGTGGGCGCCTCGGTCGTCAATGCGCTCTCATCCCGCCTGGACGTACAGGTGGACCGCGGCGGTAAGACCTACCAGATGAGCTTCCGCCACGGCGTGCCCGGCATTTTCGAAGACACCCGCACCCCCAAGCCCGACGCCCCCTTCACCGCCTCATCCGATGCCCTGCAGGTGGTGGGCAAGGCTAAGCGCGGGGTCACCGGCACCCGCGTGCGTTACTGGGCTGACCCCATGATTTTCACCCCGGACGCCCGGTCCAGCTACGAGAACCTGGCAGCCCGAGCCCGCCAGACCGCCTTCCTCATTCCCGGCCTGCGCATTGCCGTGCGCGACGAGCGCCGCCTGCCCGGCACCCCCGGCGAGTTCGAGACTCACGAAGAGGTCTTCCAGCACGACGGCGGTATCTCTGAGTTCGTGGACTACCTCGCCCACGACCAGGCCGTGACCGATATCTGGCGCTTCACCGGCACCGATACCTTCACCGAGACCGTCCCCGTGCTTGACGCCGAGGGGCACTCCCAGCTGACCGAAGTGGAACGCGAGTGCGAGGTTGATGTTGCCCTGCGCTGGGGCACCGGCTACGAAACCAAGCTGCGCACCTTCGTCAACATCATCGCCACCCCCAAGGGCGGCACTCACCAGACCGGCTTCGAGCAGGGCCTGCTCAAGACCTTCCGCAAGCACATTGCCGATAACGCGCGTAAGTTCAAGGCTGGTACCGACAAGATTGAAAAGGACGATGTGCTGGCGGGGCTTACCGCCGTGCTCACCGTGCGTCTGGCTGAGCCCCAGTTTGAGGGCCAGACCAAGGAGATTCTGGGTACCCCGGCGGTGCGTCAGATTGTCTCTAAAGTTGTTGCCAAGCAGCTGGCGGCCAAGCTGAACTCCACCGCGCGGGGCGAGAAGACCCAGGCGGCGGCTGTTTCTGAAAAGGTGGTTGCCGAGATGAAGTCGCGTATTTCGGCGCGAGTTCATAAGGAAACCCAGCGCCGCAAGAACGCCCTGGAAACCTCATCCATGCCCACCAAGCTGGTGGACTGCCGCTCCACCGACGTGGAGAAGTCCGAACTCTTCATCGTGGAGGGTGACTCAGCGCTGGGCACCGCCCGCCTGGCGCGTTCATCGACCTATCAGGCCCTTTTGCCCATTCGCGGCAAGATCCTGAACGTGCAGAAGGCCTCGCTGACCGACATGCTGGCGAATGCCGAGTGCGCCGCCATTATTCAGGTCATTGGCGCCGGTTCTGGCCGCACCTTCGATCTAGAGCAGAAGCGCTACAACAAGATCATCATGATGACGGACGCGGACGTGGACGGCGCCCATATTCGCACCCTGCTGCTGACCCTCTTCTACCGCTACATGCGTCCGCTGGTAGAAGCCGGTCACGTCTATGCCGCTGTGCCGCCCCTGCACCGGGTTGAGGTGGTCAACCGGGGTAAGGCTAACGAGATGGTCTACACCTATTCTGAGAAGGAACTGCACGAGCTGCTCGACCGGCTTGAGGCTGAAGGTAAGAGCTATAAGGAACCCATTCAGCGCTACAAGGGCCTGGGTGAGATGGACGCCGACCAGCTGGCGGAGACCACTATGGACCCCCGCCACCGCATGCTCCGCCGCGTGCGGGTTGAGGACGCCGAAGCTGCCGAGCGGGCCTTTACCCTGTTGATGGGCTCTGAGGTCGCCCCGCGTAAGGACTTCATTATCCGGGGCGCGACCAAGCTCGACCACACAGCTATCGACGCCTAAGCGTGTTGAGGGCAGGGGCAGAGTAAAATGTTGTGTATGACACATGCAATGAAGCACCCTGTTACTGTCACCGTTACCGGCGCCGCTGGCCAGATTGGGTATGCCAGCCTCTTCCGCATCGCGGCAGGTGAAATGCTGGGCCCCGATACTCCCGTCCGCCTGCGTCTACTCGAAATCCCGGCCGGGCTCAAGGCAGCTGAGGGCACCGCGATGGAGCTTGCCGACTGCGCCTTCCCTCTACTTGAATCTGTCGATATCACCGACGACCCCTCCGTTGGCTTCGACGGCACCAACATCGCCCTGCTCATTGGCTCCCGCCCCCGCACCAAGGGTATGGAGCGTGCCGACCTGCTCGAAGCTAACGGCGGTATTTTCTCGATGCAGGGTAAAGCCATCAATGACAGGGCTGCTGACGATGTGAAAGTAGCTGTGGTGGGCAACCCGGCTAATACCAACGCCCTCATTGCCGCCTCCCATGCGCCGGACGTCCCCCTGGAGCGCTTCACCGCCCTCACCCGCCTCGACCACCACCGGGCGGTTGCCCAGCTGGCAGCTGCAACCGGGGCGTCCGTGCCCGAGATCGACGGCATCACCATCTGGGGCAACCATTCTGCCAGCCAGTACCCCGACCTCTTCCACGCCACCGTCGGCGGCCGCCCCGCTATCGACGCCCTTGCCGACAAGAACCTTGGCCAGACCTGGATCGAAGAAACCTTCATTCCCACCGTTGCCCAGCGCGGAGCCGAAATTATCGCGGTGCGCGGTGGGTCGTCCGTCGCCTCTGCTGCCCACGCCGCCCTGGCCCACGTGCATGACTGGGTGCTGGGAACGGGGGAGCGGACCACCTCAATGGCAGTGCCATCCGACGGCTCCTACGGTGTGCCCGAGGGGATTATCAGCTCTTTCCCCGTCAAGTGTTCATCAGGTGGATATGAGATTGTTCACGGTTTGCAGCACTCAGATTTTGCCAGCCAGCGCATCGCGGCCTCTGTGGCCGAGTTAGTTGAAGAGAAGGACGCCGTCGCCCAGCTTGGCATGCTCGGCCCCCACTAAGGTGCCCGCCCCGGTGTGACTAGACAAAGTGTCACTAAATGGGCACTTGGTGCAAAAACCGGTAGAGACTCCCGCACAACCCCAGTAGGGTAGCGGGAGTCTTAGCGTTTAAGTGACCTTTAGTGAAGCGTCAAATCACCTGGTGAAGAGGTCAAAACTACCCTAAGGGCACGCTCATGCAAGCCCGCTATCCTAGAGCAAAACACACCCGCACCGTCGCGCCGGGCAAGCAGCAGAGATGCCAGCCCGCAGACGGTGCATCACTTTAACTCTCAAGGATGTCAATGGACCCCCTCGAACTAGCGCGGTGGCAATTCGGTATCACCACCGTCTACCACTTTATGATGGTTCCGCTGACCCTGGGCCTGGGTGCCGTTGTAGCTGGCTTCTACATCGCCTACGTGCGAACCAAGAAGCACGAATACAAGCGCATGACCAAGTTCTGGGGCAAGCTCTACCTCATCAACTTCATCATGGGCGTTGCAACCGGCCTCGTGCAGGAATTCCAGTTCGGTATGGCCTGGAGTGAATACTCCCGCTTTGTGGGCGATGTCTTCGGCGCCCCTCTGGCGATGGAAGGCCTGCTGGCCTTCTTCGTCGAGTCCACCTTCCTGGGCCTCTTCATCTTCGGCTGGGACAAGCTCGCCCCCAAGGTGCATGCAGCCTGCCTGGTGATTGCTGTAGCGGCCTCCTGGCTCTCTGCCTACTTCATCATCGTGGCTAACTCCTGGATGCAGCACCCTGTTGGCGTTGAAATGATTGACGGCCGCCCCGTCATGACCGACGTCTGGGCCGTACTCACCAACAACACCGCCCTGGTGGCCTACCCCCACGCTATCTTCGGTGCCCTGCAGGTTGCCGGTGGCTTCCTGGTCGGTATCGCCTGGTACAAGCTCTGGAAGCGCCGCCGCGACGGCATCGACACCATCGGGGAAGACGGCAAGGTTATCGTCGGCGAAACTACCGAAGGTGCCCGCGATAAGACCGACTTCAACGTCTGGTTCAAGTCCCTGCGCATCGGCGCTATCGTTGGTTTCGCTGCCTTCATCGGTACCGCCTTGACTGGCCACCATCAGGCCCAGCTCATGATTGAGCAGCAGCCCATGAAGATGGCAGCAGCCGAAGCGGCCTGCCACGACGGCACCGGCTTCTCTGTCCTTTCTCTCTCATCACCTGGTGCCCAGAACTGTGATGAGGTCCAGGCAGTGATCGAAATTCCCGGCCTGCTCTCCTTCCTGGCCTACAACAACTTCACCACCGACGTCCCTGGCATCACCACCCTGCTGCCCCAGTACGAAGAAACCTTCGGCACCACCATCCCCGACAACCCCGAGCTCTATGGGGAGCGCGCCGGTACCGAGGTCGAGTACCTGCCCCTGATGGAAGTTACCTACTATGGCTTCCGCGGCATGATCACCTTCGGTGGTATCAGCGCCCTCTCCTTCCTCTACGTTCTGTGGGTAACCCGCAAGAAGGGCGAAGGTACTGTACCCGAAGCCAAGTGGATTTCAAACCTTGCGATCGCGGGTATTCTAGCCCCCTTCGGCGCCAATGCCACCGGCTGGATTTTCACCGAAATGGGCCGTCAGCCCTTCGTCGTTGCCCCCGACCCCGATGGTAACCCCGCCATCATGATGTTCACCGCCGCAGCAGTCTCACCCGGTGTTTCGGGCTACGAGATCCTTTTCTCGCTGATCTCCCTGGGGCTGATTTACGGCATCCTCATGGTTGTTGAGGTCTACCTGCTGGCTAAGTACGTCAAGGCAGGTGTCGCAGCGGCCATGCCCGAACTGGTCGAAGACCCGCACGATAACGACGAGAAGAACGACCGCGACGTGCTCGCGTTCGCCTACTAAGAAAGGGGCTTACACACATGTTTGAGCTTTTTGCTGACCAGCCTCTTCTGCCGACTCTCTGGTTCGCCGTCATCGGTTTCTTCTGGGTGGGGTACATCATTCTGGACGGTTTCGACCTGGGCGTAGGTATGCTCATGAGCCGAATCTTCGCCAAGAACGAGAAAGAACGCCGCCTGCTGCTGAACACCATCGGCCCCGTCTGGGACGGTAACGAGGTATGGGTTGTTACCGCTGGTGCAGCCACCTTCGCAGCTTTCCCGCTCTGGTACGCCTCCCTCTTCTCGGCCCTCTACATCCCGCTGACCCTGGCCCTGCTGGCCCTGATTTTCCGCGCAGTCGCTATCGAGTACCGCGGTAAGAAGGACTCTGAGCGCTGGATTGCAGGTTGGACGCTAGCTATCTCACTGGGCTCCTTCTTCATCGCCTTCCTGGTCGGCGCCTTGCTGGCCCTGACTTCCACCGGTTTGCCCATCAACGCTAACGGTGACCGCGTGGGCGGTGCCTTTGCCTGGCTGACCCCCGCTGTCTTTATGGGTGGTCTGGCCATGGTCGGTGTTTCCCTGGTCATGGGTCTTGCCTTCATTGCGCTAAAGACCGACGGCGAGGTGCGCCACCGCGCCGGTGCTGCCCTGGTCAAGTTCTCACCCCTGCTGGTGCTCCCGGTTGTTGTCTGGGTCATCTACATGCAGGTGACCACCGGTAACGGCATCTCCTACGCCCTGACCGTACTCGCCGTGCTGGCTCTTGCCGCTGCCTGGTTCTTCGCCAGCCGCAGGAGCGAGGGCAAGGCCTTCTCTGGCTTTGCGGTCTTTGTGGGCTTCGGCGTCCTGGCCATCTTCCTGGCCCTGTACCCCAACGTCCTGCCCTCAACCCTCGATGAGGCCTACAACCTCACCATCGCCAACGCGTCAAGCTCCGAGTATACCCTGCAGGTGATGAGCTGGGTCGGTCTCTTCGGCATCCCGATTCTGCTTGTCTACCAGAGCTGGACCTACTGGGTCTTCCGCAAGCGCCTGCGCGTTGAGAGCATCCCCGATGCCCACGACGCCACCGAGCTGGCCACCCGCGTCACTCGTGCAAGCGCCCATAACGCCTAGCAGCTAGCTCACGGCGTAGAGACGAAAGGACGCCGGGAGCAGCTCCCGGCGTCCTTTCGCTTACCCGGGCGGGTAGGTGTGCTCATACCCACGGCCCAGCCACAGACCTCGCGTCTGCCCGGCTGGGAAGTTCCCACTAGAATAGTGAACAAACTGTTCGCGGCACCAAGGACACTATCGAGAATGACCGCCCCCACAACGAGCAAGCGGCCCCCGCTGGGGCCCCACGCCAAGAGAAACCTCACCATTTTTGCAGTGCTCACCGCACTCAAAACCCTGGCGCTCATTGTCTTTGCCGCGGTGCTGGGCACCGCCATCACCCTGCTAGCCCGTATGACCTATGCGGTGCTCTACGAGGGCAAAACCTACGAGTCTGCCCACGCCGAGCAGCTTGCCGTCTTCGCCGGTAACGGCCAGGCCCAGCTCACCGGTATCTTCTTTGCCACCCCCTTCATGCAGCCGGGGCTGCTGTCCCTGGCGGTCACCGGCGTCATTGCGCTCCTGGTGTGCGCGGCAGCCGACTGGTCCTTGGGCTTCTACGCCCAGCAGGCAGCGGTGGGTGCCAAAACCACTATCCGCCGCAAACTCATCCGCCGCGTTCTTGCCACCGGCGGTATCGACACCCCCGACGGTACCGGTGCCACCGCCGTCCTGCTTTCCCGCGGCCTCAACGCCCTGGATGACTACTACACCAAGACTCTTACTGCCTTTGTCTCCACGGCAGTAGTGCCCACTCTGCTGCTCATCTTCATCGCCTTCTACGACTGGGTCTCAGCCCTGGTCATCATCTGCACCCTGCCGCTGATACCCCTCTTCATGGTGCTCATCGGCCGGACCACAGCAGAAGACACCGCCCGCGCCCAGCGCGACCTGCTGCGCCTGTCAGACCACATCGTCGAACTGGTCAAAGGCCTGCCCGTGCTGGTGGGTCTGGGGCGCTCGCGGGCCCAGTCCAAGGCGCTGGGCGATCTGGGGGAGCGATACCGCAAGGCCACCATGTACACCCTGCGCTCGGCCTTCCTCTCATCGCTGGCCCTGGAACTGATTACCACCATCTCGGTAGCCCTGGTAGCGGTGCTGATTGGCCTGCGCCTAGTGGAGGGAAACCTGGGGCTAGACGTCGCCCTCTTCGCCCTGCTGCTGGCCCCCGAGTGCTACCAGCCCCTGCGCGATGTGGGCACCGCCTACCATCAGTCTGAGGACGGCGTGGCAGCCCTCCGCCGCGCCGAGGCCATCATCGACCAGCCCATTCCCCACGCCACCGTCGCCCCCGGCGGCGACCGCATCTCGGTGCGACAGCTCTCTGTCGCCTACCCGGGCCGCGACCGCACCCTCACCGGCGTGAGCTTCACTCTGCGCCACGGAACCACTACCGCAATTACCGGCCCTTCCGGCTGCGGCAAAACCACCCTGCTCTCGGTACTGGGTGGGGCTCTGCGCAACGACCTGGTACCCACCGGCACCACCGAACCGGTGCACGTCTCCGGCCTGGTATCTGGCACAGGCTCCACCGTCTGGATTAGCCAGTCACCCACCTTCATCGCCCCCACCGCCCTGGCAGAGGTCGCCCTCTATGCCACCGTAACCCGCGGTGAAGGTGCCCTCGAAGGTATCAACTACGCCTCAACCCTGCTCGATGACTCCGTTGCCTTCACCGCTGAGGACCGCGACTACTTCACCTCCTTCCTACACTCAGTAGGGCTGGCTGATCTCGCCGACCTGCCGCCGGAAGCCCTCTCAGCTGGCCAGATGCGCCGTCTTGCTATTGCCCGTGCCCTGGCTCGCGTCGCCACCCTACAGGCCCAGGATGAGCGCGTCACCGTACTGATTGACGAACCTACCGCCCACCTCGACCCGGTATCAGCGGCCAAGGTGAACGTCGCCCTCGCTGCCCTGCAGGAAACCGGCGCAACCCTGATTATCGTCACCCACGATACCGCCCTGGCTGCCGCCACCAACAACCTGCTCCAGGCGACTTCAAAGCCCCACGGCGTTACCTGGGAGCTCACCGCCCAGAACACCGACGGGCTGGGCGGCTACGCTCTTGCGACCCTGGCGGACGCCGTCGCCACCGGCGAGCTCGAAGACTCGGCCCCCGTGCAGGCTGTTGCAAGCTCAACCGAACAGGCGGCAGAGCCAGTCGCGGCAGGCGTCCTGAAAACCCTGCGCCACCTGGGGGAGCTCACCGGCATCCGCAAGCGCGACATGGCCCTGCCTATCCTGCTGTCGGTACTCACCGTGGTCTTTGCTGTCAGCCTTACCGCGCTTTCCGGCTGGCTCATCGTGCGCGCCGCTGAGCAGCCCGCCATGATGTACCTGCTGGTAGCCGTTACCGGCGTCCGCTTCTTTGGCCTGGGCCGGGCGACCTCCCGCTACGCCGAGCGTCTGCGCACCCACAACCTGGTGCTGGGGGCGGCTAATACCCTGCGCGTGCGCGCCTGGGATGCTGCTGGCCGTACCGTCCTGTCGGTGCGCTCCCTGCTGCGAGGCGACAAGATTCTTGACCGACTGGTCGGCGACATCGATGAGCTGCGCGACGCTATCCCGCGCGTCATCCTGCCGGTTGCTGCCCACCTGATTGTGATGCTACTGGTGCTGGGCGTGACGGCCTGGGCTACCCCACAGGCTCTACTTCCGGTCGCGGTTGCCGCCCTGGTAGCAACTTTCCTGCTCCCGCTGATTGTGCTTCGCGCCGATGAACGTGCGGACGCCGTCGCCCGCCGAGAAACCTCAGCCATGCTGCGCCTGGGCGTCTCTGCTCTCGATGCTGCCACCGACCTGCACAACAACGGTCTTGACCAAACCGTTGCCCTGGCTGTTTCTCGTCAGGACGGCTACGCCCAGGCCTCCCGTCTCAAGAGCTCCCGGGCTATCGGAATTGGGCAGGGTCTCATGGTCGTGACCTGGTGGGGCGCGGCTCTGGCTGTGATTGCCAGCGTCTGGCCTGCCGTTGAAGCCGGTGACGTTACCGCGCCGACCGCAGCTATCGTCATTTTGATGATGACCGGCCTGTTTGAGACCACCGCAGCCCACCTGGACGCCATTCGAGGCTGGCCCGCCTTCGCTGCCTTGGTTGCTCGCACCCGCGCTAATTTTGAGACCGTGGACGCTGCCGCTGCAGCTGAGGGCGAGGAAGCCGGTAAGGGCGAGATTCGAGATATCCTGGGCGACCCCGGTATTGGGGCTAAGAACCGTGCCGCCCATAAGTCCATCACCCTGGAACTGGATTCGCTGGCTACCCGCTGGCCCGATATGGAGCAGCCTGTTTTTACCGGCCTGTCAGCGTCTGTATCGTCGGGGCAGTGGCTGGGTATCACCGGCTCCTCTGGCTCGGGCAAGACAACTGCTTTGGCTACCCTGTTGGGCTTCTTGCCCGTTGAGCAGGGGCAGATTCGGGTGAACGGTCGTGCCTTTGATGCCCAGTCTTTGCGCGGGTATGCGGCCTGGTGCCCCCAGTCTGCCTATATCTTTGAGTCCACTATCGCTAATAACCTGGCGATTGCCCGTTCGGCAGACGAGCGCCCCACAGAGGAAGAGATGTACGAGGTGCTTGACCGGGTAGGGCTGGGTGATTTTGTGCGGTCCCTGCCTGCTGGCCTGCAGACCCTGGTGGGGGCTGGCGGTTCTTATGTGTCGGGTGGTCAGCGTCAGCGTATTGCGATTGCCCGCACCCTGCTGGTGGATTCGCCCCTGCTGCTGATGGATGAGCCGACCGCTCACCTCGATGCTCCCGCTGCGGTGGCTCTGATTAATGAGGTTGCCCGCGGTACTAAGCGCGCCCCCGGCCAGAAGCTCAAGGGCAAGACCAAGTTGCCTGCGGTCGTCCTGGTCTCCCACCGTGCCGAAGATATCGCCGCGTGCGATACCGTGGTGAAGCTTCGATAGCCGGCAGAAGACCCCTCCCAACCTACCTATAAAAGGACGACGCGGGAGGGGATCTCTGTATCTAGAGTGGCAGCGGAAATGTATCTGCTGTCTGGAAATTTACCATGGGGGGGGTAAAGTGTGTCCTAGATAATAAATTTCTAGAGCCCAAGTGACAGATAGTGAGTGAATCCCATGCCTACTCTTCAAGAGCACAGCTACGTTGCGCCCCTGACCAAGAACTTCAAGCTCATCCTCTGGGGGCTCATAGTTTTTGAGCTGTTGAGCGTCACCCTGCCTGTCATGATTTTTGGCCCCGCTGATCAGGACGGCAGCAGCCAGGGACTTCACATTTCGGCGTTTGTGGGAGCTGCCGTAGCTCTGATCATTATTCTGGTCATCTTCAGCAGTACCCGCATTGACCTGCTCGATACTTCTCTCAAAATCACCACCATGAAGTTCTTCTCGAAAGAGCTACCCTACAGCGAGATTGAGACGGCAGACGTGGGACCAGTAACCGGTCTGGTGCAGGGGGCTGGTCTGAGAATCATGGGCGGGGGCAACACCGGCTACCTGACCGGCGGCCCCTCCGTTACCTTTACCCTGACCAACGGTAGGCGGGTGACGGCGTCCGCCAGCAACCCCGAGCAGGTTGTTGCTGAGGTGAACTCCCGGCTGCGTTCAGCAGTGTAATGGAAGAAAGTAGCGGGCGCGCCCGTAACCGATTGCAGGGGAGGGAGTGTTGGTGAGCCTGCTGGCTCGGGGCTGGCGTGAATTGGGCGAGCGCCCCAGCGCGAGCCCAAGAGGGTCGGCAGGCACACCAACACTCCATTCCCCACTAACCAGGTTTTAGGGCGAGGGCATGCCCGCTACTTTGTCTTTTTAGAAGAGAGCATCCTCTTCAACCTGAACTTCAGGCTGGTCAGTGGGCTCTTCTGATACCGCTGATACAGGTGCGGGGGAGGTCAGCGCCTGGTAGTTGGGGCCGATTGCGTCGATGCTCTGGGCAAGCAGGACGCCGGAGCCATCGCGGGGGCCGAATTCGGTGGGTAGGGTGCGGGCAACACCGGCTGCTGAGACTGCCTTGGCAGGGCCGATACCCACCCAGGCCAGGGCGAGGGCGGTTTCTCCCTTGAGGAAGCGGTGGGCTCGCATGCCGCTGGTTGCGCGCCCCTTTTGGGGGAATTCGGTGAGTTCGGTGACTTTGGCGGTGGCTCCGTCTTCGCCGCCGTCGGTGATGGTGACGACTTGGGTGTCCGCGCCGGGGGCGGTAACGCCGAAGGCAAGAAGTTTATCGTCGTCGGCTACCTTCATACCTGCCATGCCACCACCGGTGCGGCCCTGGGGGCGGACTTTGGCTGCGTCGAAGGTGAGGAGTTTGGCTTGTTCGGTGATGAAGGTGAGCAGGGCGTCGTTGGAGTCGCAGACGGCTACGCCGATGACGGCGTCCTTGGGCTTGAGCTTCATAATCGCAAACTCGGTGGCGTTGAGCGGGTAGTCGGGGTTGACTCGTTTGACGACGCCGCGTTCGGTGGCCAGGGCCAGGATGGCATTCAGCGGAGCCAGACCTACCAGCTTTTCACCGCGGGCTAGGGCGATGGCGTCCGCTGCCTTGACCCTGCTGGTGAGCTGGGGGGTGCCCCCGGCATCTTCGAGCACGGGCAGGTCAATGACGGGCACGCGGATGAGGCGGCCGGCTGAAGTGATCGCGCCGATTTCACCGCGGGCGCTAGTGGGCACAATGGAGAGGTAGGCGTCGTGTTTGATGCGCTTACCCGGATCAACCAGGGTGGGGCGCTGGCCCTTCACGCCGCTGGTGCGCCCCAGCTGACCCGAGGTGGAGAGTAGAACCCAGCAGGGGTCGTCCGCAATTTCCAGGGACAGCCCGGCTTCTTTCTTAGCCTTGGAGGCCGAGGCCGACAGGGCGGCAACAGCGTCCGCCAGCTCGTCCTTGGTCACGATTTTGGTGCGGCGGTCGGTGCCGTACTCGTCGGCAACCTGCTGCAGTTCCTCTGAGACCAGGGCGCGGAGCTTCATATCGGAACCCAGAATCTCTTCCAGGGAAGCAATTTCTGCTAGCAGGTCATCGCGTTCGGCTTCAAGTTCGATGCGGGAGTACTTGGTGAGCTGGCGCAGGCGCAGTTCGAGAATGTGGTTGGCTTGTACCTCGCTCAGGTCGTAAATCTGCATGAGGCGCTCACGGGCCTGGGCGGTTTCTTCGGAGGAACGGATAATCTGGATAACCTCGTCGATATCGACGATGGCTACCAGCAGGCCCTCGACCAGGTGCAGGCGGTCGCGGCGCTTGCCTAGGCGGTGGTTGGTGCGGCGGCGCACGACGTCCAGGCGGTGGTTGACGTAGACGTGCAGCAAATCGAGCAGGCCCAGGGTCTGGGGCTGGCCGTCCACCAGGGCTACGTTGTTAATGCCGAAGGAGTCTTCCAGCGGGGTGTGCTTGTAGAGGGCAGCTAGCACGGCCTTGGGGTTGAAGCCGTTCTTGATTTCAATGACCATGCGCAGACCGTTTTTGCGGTCGGTCAGGTCAACGACGTCTGAGATGCCCTGTAGCTTCTTGGAGTTGACGCCGTCCTTGATTTTTTCGATGACCTTTTCGGGGCCGACCAGGTAGGGCAGTTCGGTGACCACAATGCCCTGTTTGCGGGCGGTGACCTGTTCGATGGAGACCTTGGCGCGGGTCTTGAAGATGCCGCGTCCCTTTTCGTAGGCGTCCTTAATGCCGGTGGTGCCCACGATGGTGCCGCCAGAGGGTAAGTCGGGGCCGGGCACGAACTTCATGATGTCTTTGAGGGTTGCCTCGGGGTGATCGAGCAGATGGCGGGCTGCCGCAATGACCTCGCGCAGGTTGTGGGGGGCCATATTGGTGGCCATACCGACGGCGATACCGGCTGAGCCGTTGACCAGCAGATTAGGGTAGGCAGCGGGAAGGACGGCCGGCTGCATGAACTGGTTGTCGTAGTTGGGCACGAAGTCCACGACGTCTTCGTCGAGGTTGGCGGTCATGGCGAGGGCCGCCGGGGCCATGCGGACCTCGGTGTAGCGGGAGGCTGCCGGGCCGTCGTCCAGGGAGCCGAAGTTGCCGTGGCCGTCGACCACGGGCAGGCGCATGGAGAAGGGCTGGGCTAGGCGCACCATAGCGTCATAGATGGCACCGTCGCCGTGGGGGTGGAGTTTACCCATGACTTCACCGATCACGCGGGCGCTTTTGACGTGGCCCTTGTCGGGGCGCAGGCCCATCTGCTGCATCATGTAGAGGATGCGGCGCTGCACGGGCTTGAGGCCGTCGCGGGCGTCGGGCAGGGCGCGGGAGTAGATGACCGAGTAGGAGTATTCCAGGAAGCTGGTTTCCATCTCGCTGGTCACGTCGATATCGACGATATTTTCGACGACGTCGGTGGGGTAGTCATCGTGCGCGGTGGTGCGGCGAGCCATGGGAACCTCAAAGCAAATAGACGGTGAAGGTATTGCCCCACCAGTTTACCGTGTTCCCCGCAAGTTCCCCCAGAAAAGCCGAACCTACTAGCCTCTCATACAGAGACAGGATGGGCCGAATTCTGTTCTACGACCTTTTTCGGCCCAATCGGTATCGACTAGCCTTGGACCAGCCACGTTTAGACTCTACCTGCTTGCTGGGTGCCGTGGGCCTACGCATTAGGGTTACGCCCTCAAAATCAACGGGATCCCACTGGTGCCGGTGTACTTTGAAATCTAGGCCCTGCTCTGTGTTGGTAGAGAAGACCATAAGTGCCCGACCAGACTGTACTGAAGAAACAATACGCTCCCACAGGTGCTCGCGTACTCGGGCACTGACCTTGCCAACATAGACTCCCGAACTGATTTCTAAAAGCCAGCGGGTCAAATCACCGCGTAGAGCAGGCGGACAGTTTGAGAGGATAACAACAATCATGCTTCCTCCCCATAATTTCTCCTGCTTTCTATCGTTTCTTCGCGATCTCCCCAGAGGGCAAGGACGTCGGTATGCCAGTCTTCTTCAGCAATTTCCGAGCTGAGAAGTAGTTTCTGAATATCGCTAGTACAACGTTGCAAGATTTTGCCGTCCCGGAGTTTGTCTCTCACTGCACGGCGGGCTCTGGATGCCACGTCCTCCTTGCTTTCTGCAACAACCTCAAAAGCCGCAGGAATACTTACTTCTGCCTTGTAGAGGTCGGCAATATCATAGATAAAAGACCGGGAATGCCCCGTATGCACAAAGCCTAGACCAGGGGAACAGCCCAAAGAAACTACTACCGCATGAACTATCCCGTAGAGGCAGGCATTCGCTGCCGAGAGAGCCATATTAATTGCATCTGCGTTATCAAAATCATTGGGGTCGTAGTTACGGTTATCCCAAGGCACACCGGTACGACCAGATTCCTGGCGGTAAATACGGCGTACTCTAGCGCCCTCCTTGCCCCGTAACTGTTGCATTGTTAGTTCCCTGACATCTTCATCGGGGAAGCGCATATTGTACATTTCCTTAGCAACAGCTAGGCGCTTGCGAGTATTACTGACCTTATCTGCTTGGGCCTGAAGCAGACGAGTGGTTTTAGCCAAGGAGCTACCGTGAGCATAGTAGCGTACCCCCTGCTCACCTACCCACACCGCGGTTGCACCGCAGTCGCCAAGTAACATCATGGCGTGGTGGGTAATACGGGTGCCTGGACCAAGCATAAGAGCGCCTAAAGAAGCGGCAGGTATATGCACGGTTCCCTGGCTATTAGTTGCGGTAATAGCGCTGTCTTCTCGGTGAATCACGCTGTGCTCAACGTAGATAAAAGAAATCCGATCAGAACTTCTAGTTAGTTCCTTGGTAGTAGGCGGGGTAGCCCCAATCATATTTTTCTCCTGGATCTAAGAGATATAAAAGAATCTGGGATGCACACAAGTGTGCATCCCAGATTCTTAGGAAGAATTTTTACGGATAGTAAGCAGACCACATCCATAGGCCTTTCCCTTGCCCATGCCCTTGAGTATGGACTCTCGGAAGAGGTCTACATCGGTGATAACAAGAGCCCCGTCAAATTGGGCTTGCCGGAGGGTCACAGAAGCACGTCGTCCGTCATCGTGAGGATTAGCACGGCTAAAACGCTGGTCAGATCGTGAAGTGACAGCTGCCAGGTAACTTCCTGGCTCAGAGCCTTCAGCTACCCTAAAGCCCCATTGCGGAGCCTTATGCACTAGCCAGCCAAGTTGCTGTTCAGCAGTAACATGGGGGACGACCCTACCACGCTTCCCATTTTCTACAGGAAGAGACTTAACCGGGTTTCCAGTTAGCCGGAAGGACCAGGCCTGGCCCTCCCTTAGGCTGGCTAGCAACTTACCAAGATGAGCAACTTCAGCAGGACGTGACTCCCAGCCGGCGGCCTCCTGAATATGCCGTAGATTCGGCTCTTCAGGACTTTGAACGTAGAGGGTATAGGAAGGGCCGTTAACATCGAGCCGCCACAGTACCCGGCTGTCTGCGCTCGCCTGCACATCTGGCGGGAAAGCAGAGAGGACGGCAGCATGCATGGCTTGGGGGCTGGCTATGAGCTTTCGCGCTTCACGACGCTGGGGATTGATGAGTATGCGGGAAAAGAAACTCATGCTTCAGTAACCACCTTCATGAATTCGTCCTCCGGCTCAGTTTCTCCCTCAGGATTGTTGATTTCTAAGGGCTCTGCCCGGAAAACAGACCGTAGCGAATACTGCCGGAACTCTGGATTAAAGCTTACCGGGATATCTCGTAAGGTATCTGCTGGTTCGCCTAGGCGGGCATCGCGCAGGATCGCAAGTGAGACAAGCTCTCCGGCGTTTTGCTGAGCCCACTTGGGTGCGTACCAGGTATTTTCTGCTCGCAGAACTTCTTCCGCGTTGCCCTCTCTGATACCCAATACTAGATCAGGGTTAGCGGGGCAGGCCCGCCGCCCTAGGTAGAGCGGATAGACAGGACGCCGCAGGGCGGCTTCTAGTTCTTCCAGGAGCGCTTTCTGGGGTGAAGCTAGGGCTACCAGAAAGACAGCATCCGCCAGGTAGTAGCGGGTACTGAGCTGGGAATTTTTGTCCTTACCGAACCAGTTACGGGCCGTGTGATAGTCGCGAGTCAGCTGACCTGGGTGGTCTACCCGCACCGCGAATTCAAGCTGGGCCAGGTCGTCTACGGGCTCTTGACGGTCGCGCCCCAGGGCGGCGGAAAGAAGCCCAATAACTCCTGACTTTGTAGGCTCGTTGTTGGTATGGCGGACCTTGAACCGGCTCTCAGCTCCCCAGGCCTGTAGCGGCGCCTTGAATTTGAGGAGTAGCGAGTACATTAGTCTGCCAGCACCTCGGAAAGATCGCTTTCAACTGCGGAAAGGAGTTCCTTGAGGTTTACGCCCTGGCCAAGGTTTTCTAGGGCATCCTTGAGGTCTCCTACTGCAAGAAAGTAGCTCTTGACGGGCTCCAGACCGTATGTTTCTGCCAGCTCCTGTGCTTCATGGGCTAGGGCAGTGGCTGCCTGGTAACGGCGGCCCTTCTCCGCGCTCTCCTTGACAGGGGTTTCAAAGGCATTGACGTAGGAAACTGGGCGGTCATCACGCAGGGTAACCACTACTGCCTCGGGCAGGGTGCGGTTAGCGAAGCTGTTCTGCTTGCCGGTGGGCATAGCGGTGATGAAGCTCTTGATGAACTGGGTTGCGGCCTCTACAGCGGCCTCCTTGTCACCCAAGTTTGCCTGTAGGCCGGTGAAGTTGATGTTGGCGTAGCGGTAGAGGGTGGAGGACATCATCTCGACGGTGCCAATCATGCCTGCGCCGGTTTCGTCTGCGTCGCGGACAACGTCATCGACTGCGGTGAAGTAGTCGAATTCAGGCTCTGACTCATGAACGCCAATAGCGTGGGCTACCTGGCAGGAGGCATCAACGTTGAAGTCGGGGGCGTCAGCAAGCATACGGCCAAAGAGGGCAATGTCAACGCTGTGCTGTTCGTCCAGGATTTTTTCTACATCCGCTTTTTTCAGTTTGCTGCCTTCAGCATCGATGATTGCCTGGGCCAGGCGTGAAATCTGCTGGTTGCTGACCAGCAGAAGATAACCGGATTCCAGGGTCTTCGGCGCCTCTTCTTCTTTCTTCTTTTTGGGCTCAGCCAGGGAAATTTTTACTGTTTTGAAAGCTTCTGCAACCTCGGAAAGAGCCTGGTCATAGTCGTATCCTTCAGAAATTTCCTGAATTTTGGTAACGACTTTTTCGGCTACTCGCTTGGTGCGGATTCCCATCTTATCGGTGTCGAGGTTGGCGACGAAGTCCTGACGAATAGCAGACTTCCAAGCCTGGGAAGAAACACGCTGGCGGGGTACCCCGCCAAAAACAGCAGACTTGGGGGAGCCCGTATCGTCGCGGTTGATGTTGGAGGGGGGAAGGGTCTGTAGGGCGTGGATATCGATGTAGAAGCTCATGATTTCTCCTTTTAGTTTCTTGGGTTAGTTGTTGGTAGAGGTATTTGCTGGGCGGCGAGTGTAGCCGTAGGCAAAGTCTCGGCTCCAGCGGGTAATGACTTTTGCACGGTGCCTGGGGTGCTGGAGCCAGTAGAGGTCGGTAGTGAACCTTCCATAGTCGAAGGTTAGTTCTTCCTGTTTGAGGAGCTGAACCAGGGAACGAGCGTGGTAGACGATACCGCTAAAGTTCCTTGCCTGAAGTAGGGCATCAAAGCGTTTTTTGATGGAGGGGGTGCGCTTTGCAACAAGCTGTCCTATTGAGTAACCAAAGCTAATGTCTTTGGTGTGCATGTTTCTTTGCTCTGATTGCTGGTGGACAGCGTAGAGGGTGAGGGCCATGTAGGTGGCTAGTTCACCGTAGCTGGCTTCGTCTCCTCGGCCTCGGTAGTTATCTGGAAAGTCGATATTTTCATCGCCGGTGAGGACATACTGCCAGGCTAGCGGGTTTTTAGCAGGATTTTGACCTACTGCTTGACGAAGGTCGCTCAGCTCTTTTTTGGACGCTGAGGAACCTGCATTGTGTCCTCCGTAGAGGCGATGGATTTTGTGGGTGACAAAGTTATAGAGGGTAGGTGTCACCGTCTCAGAAGGATGAGACATCGTTGCCTTCTTTCTACTGGGTTTTGTCTTCGTAGGCTAGAGGAAAAATCTTTTTGAACTCGCGATGGCAGGCTCGTTGGGCTGTTGCTGCACTGATGAGTTTGTCATCCTTGATCCTGCCGATGAGGGCTTTCGGGCTTGCACCGATGAGCATATTTTCTACTTCCCGTTTGAAGAAGGAAGAGGCAAGTTTCTGCCAGCTTTCCTTAAGCTCTTGTGGATTTGCTTCGTGGGTAACCTGGGAAAGCCAGATGCGGAATTCCTTTTCGAGCCTGTGAAGTACAGCTTCGGTTGCCGCTGGCTGGAATTCGTAGCTTTGACCGGCAGCTTCCAGCAGACTTCCGGCGAAGCGTCCCAGCTGGATTGCAGCGTCCATACTCTTTTGGGAGTTTTCAAGGATGGCTGCTGTATGTTCTGGGAATTCATCGGTTAGCAGGGCTAGTTCTACGGGAATTGATTCATCGATGGTGGATTCGATAACAGCGTTTTGGTTGCCGTAGACAACTCCTACTAGCTGGACCTGTACCTTCATATTGTGAGGAAAGTAGCGGTTGAGGTCTTGTATAGTTTGAGGTTTTTTGGGCGCGTATTCGTCCCCGCCTTGGTTAGGACTTAAGACCAGGAGGGCATCTAAGCCTCGCCAGAAGGTACGCTCCTGGTTGTGCTGTAGAGGCATCCAGATTTCCTGTCCCTTTTTAGACTGGTTTTTGCTGTAGCGAAGGCCGGTCCAGGGGTCTTCACAGCCGATGCCGTCTTGGAATTTCTCAGAAGCCTTATCTCCATTGGAGACAAGAACTCCGGTAACTTGACCGTTCTTGGGGAACAGCCGGACGCGCCGGGATTGCCAGGTGAGGGTGTCACAAGGTCCGGTAGGAGTGGTTATCTCTTTGGGGTAGTTTCTGGGGGCAGCGCCATCAAAGGGTTCTCGTTCCCAAACGGGTAAGTCATTGGCGATTTTGAAATCTTCCTCCCCGTTCTCGTTAATGGTCGGCTCAAAGAGTCGGCTGATAGGCAGGTTGAGGAGGAGAGTCTCAAAGATGTTTTCTCCGTGAAGAATAACCCTTCCTGTGGCGCCTTGCCAACCAACACCAATGGGATATCCGCGGCCACCTTTGACGCGCGGGTCACCTACTGCACCGGATTTAATGCCGGAATAGTCGTAGGCCTGTACAGTGATAAGCTTTCGGGCTGCATCGGCATAGTCTAGGGTTCCTTTGCCACTAGCTGCGCGCATGGAAAAGTGATCTGAATCAGAGTCTAGGAGAATGCGGGAAACAGGGGAGAAAGTGCTCTTTTCAGTATGTAGGTCTGCTACCTGCATGAAGGGGTGCTCTGGATGGAAGAGTTCAAAGTAGGGTTTGATGTCTTCATGCTGGAGGTAGTCCAGTACGAAATCAAAGTTGCCTACTTTCTTCTCTCTGAGGGTGGCTATCCAATTTCGACGGGCTTCAGTTCCAAAGGCTGCTACGTCAAAGTCTTCGGCGTCTGCGAAGTGGAAGAAGGACGAGCGTAGAAGAATGGGCTCTAAGAAAGCCAGCATAGCGGAGTCTTCTAGTGCGCTTTCATGAGCAAGCTTGGTAATGGAATAGCCTTCGCGGAAGAGCTGCTCTAAAGAAACAAGTTCTAGCTCACCGGCTGTCTTCTGAACCTTAATCCAGGGTGAATCTACGAGATTAAATTGGGGAATGGTGTCTTCGCTCACTCTATCCTCCTAAAATTTTGTCTAGGGGCTGTGTGGGCGAGTCTTGATGGCGTCATCGCCCTGCGTTCTTGAGTAAGAGCCTAATTCTGTCTAGAGCGGCATGTCAAGGGTTTATAGATATTTAATTTACAAGTTCATTACTTTTTGCTCTTCGGGTAGGATGAGAGTATCTCGTCTTCGCGAGGAGCATGAGGTGATCCCTGGATAGATACTTCATCTACAAGGGGTCATCACCGTACAGGCGGTGCTTTTCTAGGTTACATGAGGATTTTGGGTGGGGCTGTCGTTCACCTGCAGATTTACCCCCCCGACTCGAAGGAATATTGTGATACATTAATGATGAAGGTAATTTTTCTTCCCAGCGCTTCCAAGCATGGCTACACGGAAGCAGATGCCCTGTGCGCTATAAAGAACTACCAGCACTATCTTTCAGCCTTTGAACCTTCGCGCATAGCGCATCTACCAGACCCGAATCTCTACATCGGCCCAGCGCTCAACGGTGATCTGCTAGAGGTCTTTACCTACGTGATAGACCCTCAAACCGTTATCTTCCACTGTATGAAGTTACGGGGGAAGACCTACATGCGTGCTGTGCAAAACTCTGAGGAAAGGAGCTACCAAGGTGACTAAGGAATACAGCCTGGAGGAACTAGAGGCTATTGGCCAGAAGCTATCTTCTTGGGTGGAGTCTGACGAATATTTTGAAACTTTAGAGAACGCCCAATTCCAGGGCCGCACCTCCGAGGGGGTTGCTCAAGCGGAGGCAATAGTGCAGGCTGCTACCCGAGGCCGCCCTTCTCTCGCCGCAGAGATAGATGGCAAGTCTCCCACTATCAATGCGCGAGTAACCCCAGACCTTAAAGAACGCCTAACAGCCTACGCAAAAGAGCGGAAGGTTAAGCCCTCTGTTGTGGTGAGAGAAGCCCTAGAACAATATCTGCCCCGTTCTGCCTAGTAGTTGACGAGCGCCCCGAAAGGATAACGCCACTGTGAAGACTAACCCTATCGAATCTTTATCTGCTGGTGCTCAAACTTTTTGGGCCAAGACAGGGCAGGAAGAATCACCCGCAACAGGAATGAGCCTAGCCCAGCATATGCTGGATAGTTCCCAGGTGGCCCACTATCTGTGGGAGAACTGGCTATCCGACGGCAGCAAACAGTGGATTCAAAAAAGCCTGAACCTTGAAGAAGCTGAAACCCAAGCCCTTGTTTCCTGGTTGGTGGGAACCCACGATATTGGTAAAGCTAGCCCGGAATTCGCTGGGCAGCTAGATGCGCGTCAAAATATTGACCTTCTGGTTTACCGCCAAAGGATTGAGGACGCTGGGTATGACTTTATGCTAGACCTCACCAAGGTAACAGACCGTTGCCCTCACTCCCGCTACAGCTATAGCATTATCAGGCACTGGCTGGCACAGAAGTACCCTGCTGTTTCTGAAACAAGCATCAACAGTCTGGCCCAGGTGAGCGGCTCCCATCACGGCAAACCTGCGGCCGCCTACGCTGAGGGCAGGGACACCGAGCTTGTTCAACGCGTCCTGCAAGACACAAAATTTAAGAACTGGCTAGAAGCCTGGGACGAGTTGCTCAGCTTCATCGAAAGAACCACGGAGGCAGGCCACGCTATCCTAAAAGCCTTAGAAAACGGCGGCTTGAAACCTGACCTCCAATTCTTCATTACCGGGCTAACCATCATGTGCGACTGGATAGCTTCCAACCCCGACTACTTCCCCTACGGGCAGGTTACCCACCAGGAAACCCGACTCCAAGAGGCCTTTGAAAAGCTAAACCTTAGCCAGCCCTGGCAACCTGAAGACCTCAGTGCTTTGAGCCCAGAAGAAATCTATTCCAGCAGATTCTCCCTCCCACCGGGTGCTACCCTGCGTCCCATGCAAAAGGTCGTAGTGGAGGCCGCCCGCTCCCTCCAAAGCACCGGGCTTATCTGCATTGAAGCCCCCATGGGCCAGGGAAAAACAGAAGCAGGCCTGGTTGCCGCAGAGATCCTAGCTCACACCACCGGCAAAAACGGCCTGATGTTTGCCGCACCCACCCAAGCCACCGCGGATGCCCTCTTTGACCGTGTCGCGGACTGGGGGCGAAAAGCCGCCCACGGTAACGAGACAATCTCCATGTTCCTTGGGCATTCAAAAAGCAATCTCAACGAAAATTTTAGTCGTATGCGGTTTGCAGGTATCCACGCTGATGAGGGGCGTAAAGGCCACCAGGAAGAGGCTCGGGTTATTGCGCATCAGTGGTTTTCCCGCAAGAAAGGAGTGCTCTCTAATTTTGTAGTGGGCACTGTAGACCAGGTACTGATGATGGCGCTCGCCAGCAAACATGTGATGCTGCGGCACTTGGGGTTGGGCGAGAAAGTGTTGGTTATCGACGAGGTTCACGCCTACGACGCCTACATGAATGTTTATCTTGAAAATGCCTTGGAGTGGTTGGGCAGGATGCAGGCCCCCGTGATTCTGATGTCTGCTACCTTGCCAGGGGTAGCTAGGCAGAAGCTGATGCAGGCTTACGCTCGGGGGCTGGGTTTCCGTAAGTCTAAGCCAGATGTGGTGCCTGCTAGGAGAAGTAGGCGCGGGGGAGCTGCTAAAGTCTCTCAGTCTGTTGTGGAGAGCGTGGATCTTTCCTACCCCGTGATTCATACAGTCTCCATTGAAAACGCGGGTGAACCCAGGAAGTGGGAGATCGAACAGCCTAAGGAACAACAGGAATTTTCACTCAGGCTCATTGATGATTCCTTTGCTGAGCTAGATAGTGTGCTTGCGCCCCTCGAAAATAATGGGGGATGTGCCGCCATTATCTGTAATACGGTGAGCCGGGCCCAGGAAGTCTATGAACACTTGCAGGGGATCTTTGCTCCGCATGAGCTGATGCTGGTACATTCTCGTTTCATTGCGCGCGACCGCGTCAAAAATGAGAAGGTGCTTGTTGAAGCTTTGGGCAAAAAGAGCCGTGCTGGAGCCGGGCGTCCCGAGCGTTTTGTGGTCGTGGGGACGCAAGTCATTGAGCAGTCTCTAGACATTGACTTTGACGTGATGATTACGGACCACGCCCCAGTAGACCTTGTACTACAGCGTATGGGGCGTTTGCACCGTCATGACAGGGCAGGGGAGAGGGCACCCCACCATCTTGACCCGGTGTGCTACGTGCGCGGTGTCCAAGAACTTGGAACTGAAAATGCCGCCCCTGTCTTTACTGAATCTGCTGAAAAAATTTATGACAGGTCGATTCTGCTATCAAGCTATGCCCAGTTGATGCCTCATTTTGAGGGTAAGAAACTTCAGATTCCTGCAGATATAAGCGCACTGGTGCAGGGCGCTTACTCTGCTCAGGCATCTGTTCCTGAGGGCTGGGCTGAAACCTACGCGGAGGCCGTCCAGGAACGGAAGAGCAAGGAAGCAGAGAGCCGGAGAAAAGCAGGCGCGTACTCTATGCGCCCTGGCTCAGGCATCGACTATTTGTGTGATTTCTTTGGTGAAAAGGGTGTAATGGGCGATGCCGATGAGCTGAAAGCTCAGGCTAAAGTGCGTGATACGGACGATACCTTGGAAGTGCTGGTGGTGCAGTCGGATGATGGTGGCCAGACCTACCGGCCACTGGGTGATGAATACGTGGATCTAATGTTTGAGGCTGACGCCTTAGAGAAACCTGATTGGAAACTGGCGAACGTGCTCGCAGGGTCTTCTATCCGTTTGCCCTACCAGTTTGCGGATAAGGGATGGGCACCTAACAAGAATCCTTTTGACCTGGCCCTTAAGGCTTTAGAAACGAATCAATTTTCTGCCTGGCAACAGCATCACCTACTGAAAGGGGAGCTGGTGCTTCTGCTAGATACCAATATGGAATGTTCCTTAGCCGGGTACAGGTTGCGCTATTCGCAGGAACTGGGCTTGGAAGTTCTTCGGGAAGCAGATTCGGGTATGATTATCGAGGGCTAGCCGGCTAAAAGTAAAGTAAATTTCCTTGTTCTCTCGGTGTTCTACCATGTCAGCAAGTGTGCTCCCCGCGTAGACGGGGATGAGCCCGCTAGCAACCGAAGAGAAAGAAGAAAAGACCAGTGCTCCCCGCGTAGACGGGGATGAGCCCTGGTAGGGGAGGGTGGGGGCTTGTGCCCCCACGTGCTCCCCGCGTAGACGGGGATGAGCCACCAAGGGGAACATGCTGCTGTATATGCTGCCGGTGCTCCCCGCGTAGACGGGGATGAGCCCACCGCGCACGATGTTTTTGACCCTAACGGCCCGTGCTCCCCGCGTAGACGGGGATGAGCCTCCGAATCTTCGTGATGATATGGACGCCAAGCAGTGCTCCCCGCGTAGACGGGGATGAGCCGTGTTCCTTTTTGTTGCTAACGGCTGGGATACCGTGCTCCCCGCGTAGACGGGGATGAGCCGGGGTATCGAGGATCTTATCGAGCAGAGCCATGGTGCTCCCCGCGTAGACGGGGATGAGCCGGCAGTTGCGGACGGCACGGTGCTTTTCGAGGAGTGCTCCCCGCGTAGACGGGGATGAGCCTGGGTCGCTGGTCTCCGGTGGCCTAGTGGGGGTGTGCTCCCCGCGTAGACGGGGATGAGCCGACATGAATCCCAACCTCATTCCCCTGATTGTCGTGCTCCCCGCGTAGACGGGGATGAGCCGGTAGATAACGCCATCGCCGGCGTGTAGCCCGCGTGCTCCCCGCGTAGACGGGGATGAGCCGAGAGAGTGAGAGAGTAAGTGAGCAAGCAGGCAGTGCTCCCCGCGTAGACGGGGATGAGCCGAACTGCACTGAGGCCCATAATGCCGGCCGCTAGTGCTCCCCGCGTAGACGGGGATGAGCCCGCGGACGCCCTGCAGCTGCTCAAAACTTCCCTGTGCTCCCCGCGTAGACGGGGATGAGCCGGAAAGCTAACTAATGGCCGGTAAAAGCGCCATGTGCTCCCCGCGTAGACGGGGATGAGCCGGCATGGGCCAGACCATCAAGGCGTATATCAACGTGCTCCCCGCGTAGACGGGGATGAGCCGACACGGTACTGGCCCTAGCGATTGGTGTAGGCGTGCTCCCCGCGTAGACGGGGATGAGCCGTGTATCTAAAAGCACTTCACGTAAATGATGGAGTGCTCCCCGCGTAGACGGGGATGAGCCTAGGTGCGCCCCTCAGCCGACGGGGCCAAGGGGGTGCTCCCCGCGTAGACGGGGATGAGCCGATTGGCTAGAAATGGCAACCGAAAATGACCTTGTGCTCCCCGCGTAGACGGGGATGAGCCGAGTAACCGGTGACGGTACGATCATCGGCAGCGGTGCTCCCCGCGTAGACGGGGATGAGCCGGACGCCCAATCCCGCGGGCTCATCCACAAACAGTGCTCCCCGCGTAGACGGGGATGAGCCGTAAGCCACCGATAAGGACAACATCCATTCAATGTGCTCCCCGCGTAGACGGGGATGAGCCGGTTAATTCTTGCAGGGTACTTCCAAGCGTCAGGTGCTCCCCGCGTAGACGGGGATGAGCCGGAGGTCCCACGTGGCTTTTGATAAGACTCTGCGTGCTCCCCGCGTAGACGGGGATGAGCCGGTGAAAATGGTAGTAACGTACCGGACGTCTATAGTGCTCCCCGCGTAGACGGGGATGAGCCCATGAATCAGGCCGAGTTCCATCTAGTCGCTTGGTGCTCCCCGCGTAGACGGGGATGAGCCGATTCGAGCTCCGAGCCTTCTTCGTGCCAGGCTGTGCTCCCCGCGTAGACGGGGATGAGCCTGCCCCCCCGGTGCCTTGCTTATGCAAAACCAGGTGCTCCCCGCGTAGACGGGGATGAGCCGTCCACGCAAGTCTGGATGTTCTCCACCATGGGGTGCTCCCCGCGTAGACGGGGATGAGCCGGCCAACCGGCCACGGGAACGGCAAACAAAGGAGTGCTCCCCGCGTAGACGGGGATGAGCCGACTTCGCAGTAAACGTAGTGTTCGGCGATAACGTGCTCCCCGCGTAGACGGGGATGAGCCGTCGTGAACCGTACCCGCCGCGTCCTTGAAAACGTGCTCCCCGCGTAGACGGGGATGAGCCGAGCGCGCCACTGCTCGCCAGCTCCTCTCTCGAGTGCTCCCCGCGTAGACGGGGATGAGCCGTTCGGCATCGATGATACGGAGTTCCAGGCCATGTGCTCCCCGCGTAGACGGGGATGAGCCGGTCTCGGGCATGGTTGATGACTTCGATGAGCGGTGCTCCCCGCGTAGACGGGGATGAGCCGTCACTCGCCCCTCAGCTGAGATTATGGTCAAAGTGCTCCCCGCGTAGACGGGGATGAGCCGGACTTCATCCCCGTCAAGATGACCGCTATAGCGTGCTCCCCGCGTAGACGGGGATGAGCCCGGCGTAAAAGCACAGCTCGACGCCCTGCAATCGTGCTCCCCGCGTAGACGGGGATGAGCCGCTGCCCGCGCCGAAGAGCGCGCCAAGGTCAATGTGCTCCCCGCGTAGACGGGGATGAGCCGAAACCACCAGCGCCGGGTACATCTACTGGGACGTGTGCTCCCCGCGTAGACGGGGATGAGCCGCCTTGGCTAATCGTGATGTTACGGTGCGTTTGGTGCTCCCCGCGTAGACGGGGATGAGCCGTCTTCAAGCCAAGCAACCCGGTACTGAATCTGGTGCTCCCCGCGTAGACGGGGATGAGCCAGAACGTGAATCCTACCTACGGCTTATCTCAAGAGTGCCACCCGCGTGGACTGAGAAAGCCAGTAAGCAGGCTGGTCAGCCTAGCGGGTGCGGGCAGGTACAAAGAGCCCGTAGATGCCCAGGGCGCCGAGCACGAGGGTAGCTACCCCAAAAGGAACAGCTGTGGGGGAGTGCTCACCGCCGGTCGTTATGAATGTATCTGCCAGCCCCACGCCCATGTGCCAGCCCCACCCCAGAAAGAGAAGGAAGCAAGCGATAGCTACAGAAAGAGAACAGAAACCGATAGCGCGCTTGGTGCTGTAGGATGCCATGCCCCGCAACCATTCGTGCACGTTCGGCAGAGCAGCTAAAAGAAGCGCGACGAAAAAGCCCCACACAATCACGACAGGGAGGCTAAACTGGTTAGCCTCGCTCAAGATGCTGTACACCTCGCTGAGGGTGTAGCCTGGGGCTGTTGCTAGGGGGTTCCACCAAAAGACATGCAAACCGTAGTAGATAGCTAACACCAGCCCCAACCCACAAAAGGAAAGAGGCAGGCGGACGCCAGGGGTCGGCTTAACATGCTCCCTGCTGGTTTTCGCTTCAGCGGATGTACTGTGAAAAATCTCGGTGATACCCACTCCCAATAGGGAGGTAGCTCCTGTAAGGAAAGAAAGCACTGCCGCCCAGTTGATGAGGGAAGCGAACTGAATTGAGACTGGGTGGGGGAGAGCTATCGCTACTGAAGTGGCCAGCGCAAAAACCGCAGCGCTACCGATAAGGAGCCAGTGAAAGGCTACATTGAGTGCATTTGCCACAGACCTAGTTTGTGTCCTGTGCAGGTGTCTAGGAGAAACCGTCATGCCCCTATTGTGGCACGAGAACGCAATATATTAACGGCACATTTTCCTTGCCAAAGTCGAAAAGTCGCGCCCGAGGTGGGGTGCGCGTCCGCTCCCTGAAACATACAGACGAAACATTTGCTTACGAACCGTCTTCAAAATATGTGAACAACGTGATACGCGGTACACTAAAAGGCAGTGGCCCCGTGCCCACAGGCTCAAGAACGAGCATCACACACCCGTCGCGCAGACGCGACGGTACCCACCGGCGCACGAGCCAAACGCAAGACAGTGTCGAGAGGAGTCCCACATATGAGCACTGTGGATAGCTTCGGTTCAAAGGGCGTACTTTCCGTCAACGGAACCGACTATGAAATTTTCCGTCTAAAGGCAGTAGAAGGCTCACAGAAACTGCCTTACTCCCTGAAGGTTCTACTCGAAAACCTTCTGCGCACCGAAGACGGTGCCAACATCACCGAAGGCCACATCAAGGCACTCGCCAACTGGGATCCCTCCGCGGAACCCGACACCGAAATCCAGTTCACCCCCGCCCGCGTCATTATGCAGGACTTCACCGGCGTTCCCTGCGTGGTTGACCTTGCCACCATGCGCGAGGCCGTGAAGGAACTGGGCGGCGACCCCTCCAAGATCAACCCCCTGGCACCTGCCGAACTGGTCATCGACCACTCCGTACAGATTGATACCTTCGGCACCGCCGACGCTATCACCCGCAACATGGACATCGAATACCAGCGCAACGGCGAACGCTACAAGTTCCTGCGCTGGGGCCAGACCGCCTTCGACGACTTCAAGGTTGTTCCTCCCGGTATGGGTATCGTGCACCAGGTCAACATCGAATACCTGGCCCGCACCATCATGGCCCGCGAGGTCAACGGCGTCCTGCGCGCCTACCCCGACACCGTTGTAGGCACCGACTCCCACACCACCATGGTCAACGGCCTGGGCGTACTCGGCTGGGGTGTTGGCGGTATCGAAGCTGAAGCAGCAATGCTCGGCCAGCCAGTCTCCATGCTGATTCCCCGCGTCGTCGGCTTCAAGCTCACCGGCTCCATCCCCTCCGGCGCAACCGCAACCGACGTCGTCCTTACCATCACCGAAATGCTGCGCGAACACGGCGTCGTCGGCAAGTTCGTTGAATTCTACGGTGAAGGCGTCGGCCAGGTGCCCCTGGCAAACCGTGCAACCATCGGTAACATGAGCCCCGAATTCGGCTCTACCGCCGCCATGTTCCCCATTGATGAGAAGACCCTCGAATACCTGCGCCTGACCGGCCGCAGCGAGGCACAGGTCGCCCTGGTTGAGGCCTACACCAAGGAACAGGGCCTCTGGCACGACCCCTCTGTCGACGTCGAATACTCCGAGTACCTGGAGTTGGACCTCTCCACCGTGGTCCCCTCTATCGCGGGCCCCAAGCGTCCCCAGGACCGCATCCTGCTCTCAGAGTCCAAGAGCCAGTTCGAATCAGACATCAAGAACTACGCCAAGGACGGCGAGACCGACAAGTCAGCCCAGGTCTCCATGGCCGACGGCCGCGAGTTCGAACTCAAGAACGGTGCGGTGTCCATCGCCTCGATTACCTCCTGCACCAACACCTCCAACCCCTCGGTCATGATGGCAGCAGGCGTGCTCGCCCGCAACGCCGCCGCCAAGGGCCTGACTGCCAAGCCCTGGGTCAAGACCTCTATCGCTCCCGGTTCAAAGGTCGTCACCGACTACTACGAGAAGGCAGGCCTGCTGCCTGACCTTGAGAAGCTGGGCTTCTACGTCGTTGGCTACGGCTGTGCCACCTGCATCGGTAACTCCGGTCCCCTGGAGCCCGAAATCTCAGAGGCTATCCAGAGCGAAGACCTCTCCGTCACCGCGGTTCTCTCAGGTAACCGCAACTTTGAGGGGCGTATCTCACCGGACGTCAAGATGAACTACCTGGCCTCCCCGCCGCTGGTCATCGCCTACGCCCTGGCCGGTACCATGGACTTCGACTTCGAGAAGGACTCCCTGGGCACCGACGCCGACGGCAACGAGGTCTACCTCAAGGACATCTGGCCCGACCCCGAAGAAGTCCAGAAGATCATCGACGAGTCCCTCGACACCGAGATGTATAACAAGGAATACGGCACCATCTTTGACGGTGACGAGCGCTGGCAGGCTCTGGAGACTCCCACCGGCTCCACCTTCGAGTGGGACGACAAGTCCACCTACGTGCGCAAGCCCCCGTACTTCGAGGGCATGACCATGGAAACCACCCCCGTTGAGGACATCAAGGGTGCCCGCGTACTGCTCAAGCTGGGCGACTCGGTCACCACTGACCACATCTCACCGGCAGGTTCCTTCAAGTCAGACACCCCCGCAGGTAAGTACCTGATCGAAAACGGTGTTGAGCGTAAGGACTTCAACTCCTACGGCTCCCGCCGCGGTAACCACGAGGTCATGATTCGCGGTACCTTCGCCAACATCCGCATCAAGAACCAGCTTCTGGACGGCGTTGAAGGCGGCTTCACCCGCGACTTCACCAAGGACGGCGAACAGTCCACCGTCTACGACGCATCCATGAACTACCAGGCTGCCGGCATCCCGCTGGTTGTTCTGGGCGGTAAGGAATACGGCACCGGTTCATCCCGTGACTGGGCTGCTAAGGGCACCACCCTGCTGGGCGTCAAGGCAGTTATCGCTGAGTCCTTCGAGCGTATCCACCGTTCAAACCTGATCGGTATGGGCGTTGTACCCCTGCAGTTCCCCGCCGGTGAATCCCACGAATCACTCGGCCTGACCGGTACCGAAACTTTCGATATCACCGGCCTGACCGAACTGAACGAGGGCACCACCCCCAAGACTCTCAAGGTCACCGCCACCGCTGAAGACGGCAAGGTCACCGAGTTCGACGCTGTAGTTCGCATCGACACCCCCGGTGAAGCCGACTACTACCGCAACGGCGGCATCTTGCAGTACGTCCTGCGTAACCTGGTCCGCGGCTCCTAAGTTCTAGAGAGCTAACAGGTTCACGGTCTGTGGCCCCCACTTTTCAGTGGGGGCCACAGACCTTTTTGTTTGTTTTCTATGGAGTTGGGACCAGATGAGTGTTCAAAGTATCTGTGGGCAACGAGGATTGTGGGAGGAATCTGGTCCCTTGTGTATGGCGGCGGGGACGGCGGCAGGGACGCGGTAGCTAGGTGAGCGGCTGCGTGGAGTTCCAGACCTGCCGCCACTTATCCGCTAGAGAATCAATATTTTCGTGGGCGTTCAAGCCGCTAGGTTGAGGCACGACCCAGAGCTGGCTCGCCGGGTTCCACCCCTCAATCTGGGAGGTGTCTTGTCGCCCCAGCTGAGCCTTCCTGTCGCCGAAGGCTGTCCGATAGGCTGTAATGCCCGCAATGGCTACAGCTTGGGGTCTATACGTGTGGGTGAGTTCAATAAGCCGGGGGAGGGCGTCCTTCAGCTCCTGGGCTGTGAGCTCGTCGGCTCTTGCTGTTGCCCGGGCAACCAGGTTGGTTATGCCGATACCCAGGCTGGCTAGCTGCTCCTCAACCTCGTCGCTCAAGCCGCGTGAAGCATCCACCCTGGGGGTAACGATGCCTGCCCTATCAAGCGATGGCCAGAAACGGTTACCGGGAAAAGCGAAGGGGGCGTTGACGGCGGACGTCCACAGCCCGGGGTTGATGCCCACGATCAGCAGACGGAGGGGAGTGCCAGCCGTAGGCAGCCGGTCGTCAAGGGTGCCGTTGACGAAGTCTTGAAGCTGCTCCCGAGTGGGGCGCTGGTCGCCTAGAGGTGAGGGGTGAAGAGTGCTCATGATCCCACCCTACACGTACAAACGCCCCGCACAACCCTTGACTGTGCGGGGCGCTAGAGTAGCTAAACCTAGTTCGTCTTACTTGATGTCTTGAACCGGGATAGCACCGGTCTTCACATCGTAGTAGGTCTCCCAGAAGTCAGCGTTCTTAATGCCGAGGGGGCGGGGGTCAAACATGGGGTCAAGGCCCTGCTTCTTCTGCTGTTCATAGTCCTTGAGTACCTGTAGAGCGGGCTTCTGAATGACCAGAATACCCACGATGTTCAGCCAGGCCATCAGACCTACGCCGATATCACCCAGAGCCCAGGCGGCACCTGCGGTGCTGACGCAGCCAATAACGGTTGCGGTCAGAATCAGCAACTGCAGCAGACGCAAGAGGGCATTGCCCAGGGTCTTGTTCTGCAGGTTACGGGTGAGGTAACGTAGGTTGGTTTCTGCCATGTAGTAGTAGGCAACGATGGTGGTGAAGGCGAAGAAACCCAGTGAAACTGCAATGAAGATCGGGCCAGCACCGGGGATCAGCGTATCGAAGGCGGACTGTGCAAATGCCGGACCAACGGTAGCGCCTTCGGCCAGGTTGCCCGGGCCCTCTGCCAGCACGGGGGTGTCGGCTGAGCCGCCCTCGTAGACACGGTACATGCCGGTTGAAAGAATTAGGAAGGCAGTAGCGGAGCAGACGAAGAGGGTGTCGATGTAGACAGCCATCGCTTGCACGAAGCCCTGGGCAGCAGGGTGCTTAACCTCAGCGGCGGCAGCAGCGTGGGGGCCGGTGCCCTGGCCAGCTTCATTGGAGTAGATACCGCGCTTGACGCCCCACTCAACGGCGGTGCCAATGATGGCGCCGAAGGTGGCGTGCAGACCAAAAGCTGATGAGAAAATCAGGTTAATAACCTCACCCAGCATATTGATGTTGATAAAGGCAACAATCATGGCCAGCACGATGTAGATGATAGCCATGAAGGGAACCACAACAGAGGCGAAGGTCGCAATACGCTTGACGCCACCAACGACGATGAAGGCCAGCAGGATGGTAACGCCGGTGGCGGTCATCCAGGGGTGGACAGTGGGGAAGGCACCCTGCATGGAGGTGGCAATACCGTTAGCCTGCACACCGGGTAGGAAGAAGCCACAGGCCAGGGCAGTGGCAAAAGCGAAGATGGAGGCGTAAACCTTGAAGAGTCCGGAGTACTTGGTGTGGCGGTAGGCCTTTTCGAAGTAGTAGGCCGGGCCACCACGGTACTCGCCGGTGACCTTATCGCGTTCCTTGTAAATCTGGCCCAGGGTGGACTCGATGAAGGAGGTGGAGGAGCCTAGGAAGGCCACGGTCCACATCCAGAAAACGGCACCGGGGCCGCCGAAAGCGATAGCGGTGGCTACACCTGCGATATTACCGGTACCTACGCGGCCGGCAAGTGACATAGCCAAAGCCTGGAAGGACGAGACGCCGTCCTTAGATGATTCGCCCTTGAAAGTCGCGCGAATCATGGTGGGAATCTGACGTATCTGGAGTAGGCGGGTGCGGATGGTGAAGTACACGCCAACAGCCAGGCAAAGATATACCAGCACGGGCGACCAGATAATGCTGTTCGCCCAATCGATTGCTGCGGTCATAGAAGAGATCCATTCGTGCGGGGCTAGTGAGGGAACTAGCCTGGTAATGATTCAGCACCACTGTGACCTATGACTGTGTGCTGATGCACAGTGTGAGCTGTTGAACACTGATATTAGTGGTTCGTATATACATTTGAAAAGCGCCACGCGTGAGGAAACCTAACTGAAACACAAGCGCTACTTTTCTTCTCACACTGTGAATCGCTAAACCTGCACTGAGCGGGTAAAGTTACTTAATTGCAACATACTAGACTTTTGACCGGTGGCCGCCGCCCACAGCTACAAGGACGTTGGGGCGCAGCTAGCCGGTGAACGGGGGAGTAATCGTGGGACTACTAGAAACTATTGGTGAGCCGAGCGACCTGAACGCTTTGAGCCCTGATCAGCTCACCGAGCTAGCCCAAGAGATTCGTGACTTCCTCGTTGCTAATGTCTCGCGGACCGGTGGGCACCTGGGCCCCAACCTGGGTGTTGTGGAACTAACCCTGGGCATCCACCGGGTTTTTAACTCCCCTCAGGACTCCATTGTCTTTGATACCGGCCACCAGTCCTACGTTCACAAGCTGGTTACTGGCCGTCAGAACTTTGAGACCCTGCGTCAAAAGGGCGGTATTGCTGGCTACCCCGAGCGCGCAGAATCTGACCACGACATCGTCGAGTCCTCGCACGCGTCCTCGTCCCTTTCCTGGGCAGACGGTATTTCCCGGGCCTACCAGCTCACCGGGCAGAGAGACCGCTACACCGTAGCTGTCATTGGTGACGGTGCGCTGACCGGCGGCATGGCCTGGGAAGCGGTCAACAATATCGCAGCTGATAAGAACCGCAAGGTCGTCATCGTGGTCAACGACAATGGCCGCTCCTATGCTCCCACCATCGGCGGTTTCGCCAACCACCTCGCTGCCCTGCAGCACGAACTTCAAAATAAGGTAGATAAGGTTCGCCTGGATTCACGCTATGAGCGCACCCTGGCCGCCGCCCGCACCAAGCTACAAAACGGCGGTTCTGTGGGGCAGATGATCTATCGCGGCCTGCACGGCATGAAGGCCGGTATTAAGGACGTCATGGTGCCCGGCGGCATCTTTGAAGACCTGGGCATGAAGTATGTGGGCCCCATCGACGGGCACGACCTTGAAGCTGTGGAAACCGCTCTAGAATCCGCCAAAAATTTTGGCGGCCCCGTCATCGTGCACGCCATCACCGAAAAGGGCCACGGCTATGCGCCTGCCGTTAGCGATAAGGACGACATGTTCCACGCCGTTGGCGTCATCGACCCCGACACCGGCGAAGCTCTAGCCAAGTCGTCCGGAAAGTCCTGGACCAGTGTTTTTGCCCAGGAAATCAAAGATATTGCCGATGAACGCGAGGACATCGTGGGTGTCACCGGCGCTATGCTCATTCCCGTCGGCCTCAAGCCTATGGCTGCCGCCCACCCCGGCCGCGTCATCGACGTGGGCATCGCCGAACAGCACGCTATCGCTATGAGCGCCGGTCTGGCCTACGGCGGCCAGCACCCCGTCATCGCCCTCTACGCGACCTTCCTCAACCGCGGCTTCGACCAGCTGCTCATGGACGTTGCCCTACACAAGGCCGGCGTCACCATCGTGCTGGACCGCTCGGGCATCACCGGCCCTGACGGTGCCTCCCACCACGGTATGTGGGATCTAGCCCTGCTCCAGTTCATCCCCGGCCTGCACTTAGCTGCCCCCCGCGATGCTGTGACCCTGCGCGAAGAACTGCGCGAAGCTGTTGCTATTGAGGACGCCTCCACCGTGGTGCGCTACCCCAAGGGCTCAGTAGGTGCTGATATCCCCGCCCTGGAACGTCTTGCAGATGGCACGGACGTCCTCGCCCGCCATGGCGACCCCAACCCTGAAAGCGGCCAGCGCGACGTGCTCCTCATCGGCGTCGGTGCCTTTGCCCGACTCGCCCTCGACACCGCAGACCTGCTCGCCGAGCGGGGCGTGAGCGTAACCGTCATCGACCCCCGCTGGGTCATGCCCGTACCCGCCAGCGTAGTAACCCTCGCCGGCGAACACCGCATCGTCGTCTCCATGGAGGACGGCGTGCGGGCAGGCGGCGTGGGCTCCCGCATCCGCCAAGAAATGCGAGCAGCCGGAATCGACACCGCCCTCAACGAACTCGGCCTACCCGCCGAATTCATTAAGCACGCCGAACGCGGTGAAATCCTCGAAGAAGTCGGGCTTACCCCCCAGAAAATTAGCGCCGATATTCTCGCGCAGCTCGCCGGGAACATGGTGCCCTTCGCCCGCACCGAAGGGGAGAAGCCGAAGCACACTAGCTAGGCGACAATTAAGGGGCCTTAAGGCGTGCTTAGAACAGGATGCACGGGCTCACGCTGGATGGAGCCCTGCAGATTCCGAGCGCGCGAGGAAATAAATCTGCGGGCGGAATAGGCGTAAGCCTGACCCTCACGCCCCGCCTTGCGGTGGATTTCGTTCGCTCTTGTGTGCTCGCGCGCTCGCACCCGCTCACTTCATCGTGCCAACAGCTTCGCTGTGAGCCCGTGCATCCGTCATGGCTAGCTTAGGAAACCCAGATTCTTCCGTCCTTGACCTCCACCGTGAACTCGGGTAGGGCGGTTTCTGCTGGGCCGCCTTGAACCGAACCGTCCTCTAATGAGAAGACTGAGGCGTGGCAAGGGCAGGCCATGGTCTTTTCTTTCTGGGCGTTGAGCTGGCAGCCCTGGTGGGTGCAGACCGATGAGAAGGCATGGAAGGTGCCCTCAGTTGGCTGGGTAATCATGACAGTCACACCATCGTTGTTGGCCTGAATGACGCCGCCTACCGGAACATCTTCAACAGCAGCCATATCGGTGGCCTGAGCGGGGCGACCGTCGTTGGCGGTCAGGCTCTCAGACTCATCAGAAGAACCGCAGGCCGTTAGTAGAGCGGCACCGGCACCCACGCCAGCGGTGCCTGCCACAGCCTGGCGGCGGGTGAGCCCGCGCCCACCGGCCGCAGTCTGCTCAGCCGGGGCGGGCGCGTCCTTGTTTTCCTTCTGACAACCACAGGTAGTACACATAGTTGAACCTTACTTTGTAGATGAATGTCTAACCCGGGCAAAAACATCAGCCAGGTCAGGGGCTATAAGTTCAATCTGCCACTGGCGTGCCCCAAGTTCAAGCAGGGCTACCCTAAGTTCTTCAACGGACGACCCAGCGGGCGGGTCCCAGCACAGGCGGCGCAGCACATCGGGGGCAAGGACGTTCTCCTGCGGCATGTTCAGGTGCTCGCCCACAGCGAGCACCGCAGGCTTTGCCTCAGCAATGAGCAGGGCGGACTCGGGGCGCTTGACCTCCCAGGCTTTGAGCGGCGGCGGGCCAGAGGCAGGGGTGGTAAACGGTACCGGTTCGGCATCCTTCTTGGCGTCGGCCAGGGCCTTGAGCCAACGCGGGGCCTCCCGCTTGAGCGCCCGGGTTTGGAAGCCGGGAATCTGCAGAATGGCAGGTACCGTGCGCGGCATAAGCTTGGCTGCAGTAATCAAGGAGGCGTCGGGCAGCAGGCGCTTGGGGGCAACGTCCTTCTTCTGCGCCAGGTGCTCACGCTCATACCAGAGGTTGCGTAGGGCGGTGAGCTGGCGGCGGGTCTTCACCTCTCGAATACCCTTGGTCTTTCTCCAGGGGTCGGGCTTCTCTTCACGTTCGGGGTGCTCACAGATATAGCGGAACTCTTCCAAGGCATAGCCTAGCTTGCCCTGGGCCCGCAGCTCTTCTTCCACCGCATCGCGCAGGTCAAGTAGAATATCAACGTCGAGGGCAGCGTAGTTGAGCCAGGCTGAGGGGAGTGGGCGGTGGGACCAATCCACCGCCGAGTGCTCCTTGGCCAGCTTGTAGCCCAGCAGGTTTTCCACCATGAAGCCCAAACCAACGCGCTCAAATCCGGCCAGGCGTCCGCCCAGCTCAGTATCAAAGAGAGCGTCGGGGTACATGCCAAGGTCAGCAAGGCAGGGCAAATCCTGGGTCGCAGCGTGCAACACCCACTCAGCACCTGCCAAGGCCTCGTTAATCAGGGTGAGATCATCAAAGCTCTCGGGGTCAATCAGAATTACCCCGGAATTACCGCGCTTGAGCTGCACCAAAAAAGCCCGCTGACCATAGCGAATGCCAGATGCGCGCTCGGTATCAACCGCCACAGGCCCGCTTTCTGCCGCCAGAATTTTAGCTACGCGGTGCAAGCCGCGTTCGGTGTTAATGACGCTCGGTGTGCCTCCCTCAGGCTCGTCGAGATACACCACCTCGGGGATACTAATCCCCTCGGGTACATCAAACTGAGAACCTGTTCCCCCTACAGGTTGCACCGCCATAAAACTCCCTCCCGGTGGAAAACTACCTCCCCATTATGCCAGGTTTTGCCCGGCCCTACCGGGGTGGGTGGCGTCCGCTCACCCACACCCCCGGGCAGAGAACCTACTCAGCTACCGGCTTCTCGTGCAGGGTCAGGCTGATGGAGTTGATGCAGTAGCGCAGGTCGGTGGGGGTATCGTAGCCTTCCCCCTCAAAGACGTGGCCCAGGTGGGAATCGCAGGCGGCACAGCGCACCTCAACGCGCACCATACCTAAAGAACGGTCCTCGATGTAGCGCACCCGGTCAGCAGCGAGCGGCTCAAAGAAAGAGGGCCAGCCGCAGTGGCTCTCAAACTTCTCGGTGGACCGGAACAGTTCTGTGCCACAGGCCCGGCAGGCGTAGACGCCCTCGGTGGTGGTGTCCCAATACTCACCGGTAAAAGCCCGCTCCGTACCGCCTTGGCGCAGCACCGCGTACTCATCGGGGCTCAGAACTTCCTTCCAGTTCTTGGCAATGGCACCAAGGCCGGGCAGAGAATCACTCATGGCTTGCTCGCTTTCATCACGGCTGTATCTGTGCACCAGTATAAGCAGGCGCAGCGGGCTCTTATTCCCGTACACTGGGCATTATGGCTACTGAGCACGCACACCCCACACCCGCCCGCACCCTCACCCTAGCTACCGTAGCGGGGGTTGCCGGGGCCGCCGGAGCGACCCTGGCTTGCGCCGCTGCCCTGGGCACCGCAGGAATCGCCACCCACTTCGCCCGCAAAATCGTGGTTCCCCCCAAAGCGCCGGTTGAGGACGTCCGCGTGCACTCCCTGGGCTATAGCAGCGCTGACATCGCCGAGGGCCAGCAGCCTACCAGCATCCGTATCGACGCCACCGAGCGTACCCTGGCCCCGGGCCACTACGGCTTTTACTTCTCGGGTGGGGCGGGTTTTGCCCTGCTGGGGGAGCTGACCTCCTATATGCCGGGTGACAAGACCGTGGTACGGAGCATCGAAAAAATTTACCGGGGCAATATGGCAGAAATTAAGCGCGGACGCCTCACCGGCGTGGTTGCCACCGACCCCGCTATGGCTGGCTATCGGGCTGAAGATATTGAGCTGTCCCTGCCGGTAGGCCCCGCCCCCTCCTGGGTAGTACACCCCGGGGCGGCGCTGGACGCGCAAACAACGGAAGGCCAAGCAACTGACGAACCCGGTACCCCTGAACCGAGCGACACCTGGGCCATCATGGTGCACGGCATGGGGGCAACCCGCGCCGAAACCCTGCGCGCCCTCGACGCCACCCAGGCCCTGGGCCTCACCAGCTTGCACATGAGCTACCGCAACGACCGCGAAGCACCCGCCAGCGAGGACGGCCGCTACGGCCTGGGCTTCACCGAATGGCGGGACGTCGAAGTCGCCATCGACTACGCCCTGGCCCACGGCGCTCGCAGCGTAGTACTCTTTGGGTGGTCTATGGGCGGGTCAATCTGCATGCAGACTGCCGACCTGGCCCGTAACCGCCGGGCTATCCGGGCACTGGTGCTGGACGGCCCTGCCCTGGACTGGCTTGAGCTCATCCAGTACCACACGCATCTGAACAAGATCCCGCTGCGCATCGGTCAGCTGGGTGTACAGATGATTACCCATCCCGCCCTCAGCACTCTCACCGGGCTGAAAGAACCCATCAGCCTACAACAGATTTCCTGGCCCCACCGGGCGGGCGACATTACCGTGCCCACCCTAATCATGCACTCGGTGGACGATACCTATGTGCCCTACCAGCCCTCACAGGCCCTGGCTGAGCTCTCACACCTGGTGGACTTCGTCCCCTTCGAAAAGGCCCCCCACACCAGGGAATGGAACGTAGACCCGCAGCTCTGGTTTGGCACCGTCACCGGCTGGCTAAACAGCCGCAATATCGGCGTAAGCCCCCTGCGTCAGCGCAACCAGGTCATCGGCAGCTAGCTCCACATCCAGGCCGCGGCGCCCACCCGACACCAAAATCGTGTTAAAAAGCTGGGCAGTTTCATCCACCAGGGTAGGGTGAGCCGTCTTCTGCCCCAAGGGAGAAATACCGCCCACCACATACCCGGTGCGCTTCTCTGCCACATCGGGGGCAGCCATCTTCGCCGACTTCCAGCCGAGGGCAGCCGCAGCAGCCTTCACGTTCAGCTTGCCACCCACCGGCACCACGCAGACCGCAAAATCCTTCTCGTGGGTAATCATCAGGGTCTTAAAAACCTGCTCGGGGGAGCGACCCAGTTTTTCGGCAGCCTCCAGACCAAAGTTGGTTTCACCGTCCACATGTTCATACTCGCGCACCTCAAAAGCAGTACCGGTCTGCTGCAACAGAGCCAGCGCAGCCGTAGCCGCCCCCTTCTTCTTCTTCGCCTTCGCCATCGTTTCTTTATCCCTTTCACTCACGTCAATAGGTATGCACCTACCAGCCTAAAACGAGAAGCCGCCCACCGGCGTCCGCCCAGAGCCTGACCAGCACATCTGTGAACAAGCCAACCGGCTTAGAGTCAGCCCCGCACTAACCCCACCGCAACATTGGGCAACCTGCCCACCAGCTACTAGACTGTGGGTGTACGAATCACCAGCGCACCGTCGCGCCTAAGGGAAAGACCACACGTGGCAACCTACACGCACCTCACCGACCGCACCCCCCACGTCTCAGCCGATGAACTCCTCTCAGGGTTCAGGCCCTCAGAACGCTTCGGTGAAGTGTCTTTCAATACCTACCGCCCCGACCCCGCCCAGCCCTCCCAACAGGCAGCCGTCGACGCCCTGCGCGCCTTCGGTGAAATCATCAACCGCGGCGGATCAACCAACGGGGGCGGCTTCTTCGGCAAACTCTTCGGCGGCGGCAAAAAGAAGGACGACACCAAAGCCGGCCTCTACCTCGACGGCGGCTTCGGCGTAGGTAAAACCCACCTGCTCGCCTCCCTCTGGCACATGGTCGAAGGCCCCAAAGCCTTCGGCACCTTCGTCGAATACACCAACCTGGTCGGCGCCCTGACCTTCCGCAAAACCGTCGAAGCCCTCTCACACTACAAACTGGTCTGCATCGACGAATTCGAACTCGACGACCCCGGTGACACCGTGCTCATGTCCCGCCTCATGCGCGAACTCGCCGAAGCCGGCGTCAAACTCGTCGCCACCTCCAACACCCTGCCCGGCGCCCTCGGTGAAGGCCGCTTCGCCGCAGCCGACTTCAAACGCGAAATCCAAGTACTCGCCGACCAGTTCGACGTCCTACGCGTCGACGGTGAAGACTTCCGCCACCGCGGCCTACCCGCCGCCCCCGCACCCGTAGCAGACGCCGATTTTGACGCCCTGGTCGATAACCGCTTCGGTGGGCTTGGAACCGTCGCCATCGACGACTTCGAAGCCCTTATCGACCACCTCTCCCGCGTCCACCCCTCCCGCTACCGCCAATTCATCGACGGCCTCGACGCCATCGCCTGGCGCAACGTCACCACCATCACCCAACAAGCCGTCGCCCTGCGCTTCGTCGTCCTCGCCGACCGCCTCTACGACAAAGACCTCCCCATCATCGCCTCCGGCGTCCCCTTCGACCGGGTCTTCACCGAAGAAATGATGACCGGCGGCTACCAGAAAAAGTACTTCCGCGCGGTTTCACGCCTGACCGCTCTATCACGTGAGGGTATGTTGGACGAAACGGAGGCGTGAAACCAGGACGCCGGGGCACACCAGCCTGCCAGCAGCAGGTAGGTGCGCCCCGGCGTCCTTGCGTATAAAAACCGCCCTAGCCGGGGAAGCCCAACTCGGCCCAGCGGTCGCGCGTCAGCTCAGCGGCGCGCATATCAAGCAGGGGAGTGGAGCCGTCCTCAAGCGGGCGGCCCGGCTCGCTTTTCACCAACGTACGGAAATCGGTAAACCCAACCCGGCGAGCCACCCGCTCAGAGGCATCGTTATCAGCAAGCGCCTTCCAGCTCAGCCTGTCGAGGCCCAGCCCCTGGGGGTCCAGGGCAAAGCCCACCATCATGCCTAGGGCCTCGGTCAGAAAGCCCTGACCGCGACTACCCGGCGCTAACCAGTAGCCGACCTCCGCAGAAGATCCTGTGATGTTAAAGAGACTCACCACACCGGCGAAAACCCCGCTCGCGTCGATGCCCCAGACCAGCTCATGCCCGCTCTCGCTTGCCTGATGGGTGTAGGCAACGAAATCGCGGGCAGTCTCTTCCGTATAGTTCAGGGGTACGGATAGGCAAAAACGAATAATGTCCGGGTCCTGGCAAGCCTGAGCCATCGCCGCTGCATCGGCCTCACGCAAGGGGCGCAGGGTGAAACGTTCGGTGAGAAGCTGGGGGTGCATGAAAACTCCACGATGAATAGAAATGTTTTTTACAGTGTACGCCCCCAAAGATGTGGCACAGGGCATAGAAGAAAAATTTTGAACTGAGCGGGGTTGCGGCGGTAAAAACCGCGAAAACACGCGGTAAAAAAGGGTTTACGCGAAGGTGCGTGTTGATTTGGCAGGAGCCAGAAAAGTGTGTAAAGTATTTACTCGTTGGTTCGGTTCCCTAAAGGAATTGAAACACAATGCGGTTGTAGCTCAGTTGGTAGAGCACCACCTTGCCAAGGTGGATGTCGCGAGTTCAAGTCTCGTCAACCGCTCGCAACACTCCTTGCGAGTGTCTAGCGCGATTGGCGCAGCGGTAGCGCACTTCCTTGACATGGAAGGGGTCACTGGTTCGATCCCAGTATCGCGCACTGGATGAAAATCCACTGCAAATAATTGCATACGCGGTTGTAGCTCAGTTGGTAGAGCACCACCTTGCCAAGGTGGATGTCGCGAGTTCAAGTCTCGTCAACCGCTCCACGTAAGCCCCGGTTCTAAGAGCCGGGGCTTTTGCATCGATATCTACCACTTGATAGAGTGTTCACCATGTATTTCGCAGCAGCTATCGCTAAGCCCTGGACCCGCCGCTAAAGGCGGCTTACACCTAGGGTTCAATCTCTTCAGCCGCCGTTCCATCACCCCAGATGAACGGGTACATAGTCGTACCCTCAACGGACTAGAGAGAATATGCGAAACAACAAACGTCACTCCGAAGAACCTCAAACATTAGGCTTTGTTACTCACCAGAGCGGAACATCCGCCACTGCACACATCAAGGCAGAAAACATCTCCGCCACTAGAGGCGGAAAATTACTGTTCTCAGATTTAAACCTGACAATATCGGCACATACCAAGATGGCGGTCGTTGGAGAGAACGGTACAGGGAAAAGCACCCTGCTCAAAATACTGTCAGGCCTAGAAAACCCCGACCTGGGTGAAGTGGCATCTCAGGGGACAATCGCTTTTGTTGGGCAGGATATGGCATTGGTCGACCATCAAACTGTAGGCGAGCTTATCAAACTATCCACTCAGCATGCACACGCAGCACTTGCAGACCTCGACAGAGCATCAGAATTACTCGCGCTTGGACATGAGGGTGCAGAGGCTGCCTACGCTCAAGCGCTAGAAAAAGCTAGTGCACTGGAAGCATGGGATGTTGACAGAAAAATCGATCAAGCGCTCCACGGACTAAAAGCGTGTGCAGACCGATCCCGAAACCTTAGCACCCTGTCGGTGGGCCAGAGGTACAGGGTGAGGCTTGCTGTGCTTCTCGGCGCAGGGGCAGATGTACTTCTACTCGATGAGCCAACCAATCATTTAGATAGAGAGTCGATTGAATTCCTGACTCAGTCCCTGCAGGAGCTAAAGGGTGGATTTGCGGTAGTCAGCCATGACCGGCAACTCCTGGTTGACGTTGCGCAGACTTTCTGCGATCTTGACCCGTCATTACAAGGGGTGCCCCAGGTCTACTCTGGTGGCTACAAAGGGTGGCAGAAGGGAAAACGAAAAGACCGTATTGCGTGGGAGAAAACCTATCAAGACCATATCAACCGCACAGAAGAACTGAAACAGGCGGTTGAAGAGGCAGGGGCTAGGTTGCACACAGGGTGGCGGCCGCCCAAGGGGACGGGAAAGCATCAGCGAGCTACGCGAGCTGCTAGCCATGTCAAAGCGTTCAAGCAACGTCTCAACGAGCTGGAAAGCTATCGCATTGAAGTTCCTGAGCCCCCGAGTATTCTGCAGTACCCAGAGGTGCGAATTGAGAAAGAAAAGCTACTGCTTGAAGCTAACGATATCGCATACCTGGGGCGCAGTGCCCATGGCGTTAGCTTATCGCTAAGGACCGGGCAAAAAATCGTGGTGACCGGTGGAAACGGGGCCGGTAAATCAACCTTGATTTCCATGCTGGCAGGGGAGTTGGCCCCCACAAGCGGCAGTGTGACCGTAGCTCCTGAGGTGAAGATAGCCCTATTGTCGCAAGAGGTGCCCCAGTGGAACCCAGAGCTAACCCCAGAAGATGTGTATCGGCAGACCCTCATTCAAACAGGTACCTACGCGGAGTATTCGGACACACCGACTCTAGAAAGCCTGGGTTTACTGGCCACCGAAGCGCGTACCACCCGTGTTGGGCAGCTTTCCGCTGGCCAGCAAAGGAGACTCCACCTGGCAGTCACTATAGCTCAACGTCCTCACGTCCTGCTGCTCGATGAGCCGACCAACCACCTATCAATGACCCTGCTCGACCAACTTATACCCCATCTCAGGGGAACCCAGTCGAGTGTTGTTGTCGCAACTCATGACCGGTACCTTCTTTCCAAGGTAAATGACTGGCAAGAAGTGCACCTGCAATAGTCTCGCCAGGTTGAAAGACCACCTACCCTTGTGTATAGTTATTCGAGTTGCGGTTGTAGCTCAGTTGGTAGAGCACCACCTTGCCAAGGTGGATGTCGCGAGTTCAAGTCTCGTCAACCGCTCTCTCGAAAACAACTCGTTTTCGCAACTCAGACCACGGTCTGAGCGTGTGGTGGGGTGGTCGAGTGGTTAGGCAACGGTCTGCAAAACCGTGTACGCGGGTTCGAATCCCGTCCTCACCTCCACGCGCGATTGGCGCAGCGGTAGCGCACTTCCTTGACATGGAAGGGGTCACTGGTTCGATCCCAGTATCGCGCACAAGAGAAAGGCTCCCCGGCTTCGGCCAGGGAGCCTTTTGCTTACCCCGCATCATCAGAACATACTGTGCAAGACTAGAACCATGCACCTGACCGTTACCCACTTTGGCTACAGCCCCCTCAAAGGTGCTCGCCATCAGGCACGCACTACAGCTGAGTTCAGCGCGTCCGGCCCCCTCTATAACCGCCGCTGGGCCCTGGTTTCACCTGCTGAGCGCGCCGTGCTCCGAACTGTTACTAACCCCTCTCTGATGGGCATTACCACAGACCTCATCATTGACGGGGACGGGACGGAACTTACCCTGCACATACCCGGGGCAGGCGGCTACACCGTCCCCGCCCTTAACGAAGCTGCCACCAGCACCTTCACTTCCTGGGGCGCAGAGAAGCAGCTTGCGGTCTACGACGACCCGGTCAACGGAGCCCTCAGCGCCTACCTAGGAAAGCCCGTGGCCCTGGCCTTCGCGCCCCGGCAGAACCTGGTGTACGCCGGGGCCTTCTCGCTCATCGGCACCGCCACCCTGGCCGAGATCGCCCGCCAGATGAACCCTGAACAGCCGCCGAACCCGGATGAGATAGGGACCAGGCTACGCTGTAACCTGGTGGTCGAAACCTCAACGCCCTATATCGAAGATAGGTGGCAGGGGACAACGCTTACCCTCCAGGCAGGATGCGGCATGCCGGCTGAGTTGCACGGTCTGCAGCTTGTTGCCGGTGAAGGTATCGGCAGATGTGCTGTGATTGACTACCAGCCAGAAACCGGCCAGCGCACAGCCAGGTTTCTCAAGCTCTTGGCCTCCTACCGGCCCAGAAACCAGCGCGGTGAGCCAACGGCGGGTATATACGCGAGTCTCATATCTACCTGACCCTACCCAATGAGCTGCATGGTGCTACAGTAACGTCCATCGAGTTGCAGGGTGGGGGGGGCTTAACCTACGCTCTGGCTGGTATGGACATCTGGTAACAATGTATGCCCTGCGGCGGCACTTTTAGGTAGGGTGGTGTTGGTAACAAACCGCTGAAAGGACCCCACCGTGTATCGTCGCCTTCTAGTCTTCCTCTCCCTAAGCGCCCTGGCCCTGGCAGGCTGTAGCTCGCAGCAGACCGGCTCGCAGACTACGGAAAGTAGCGGGGCGGACGCCGCCGTCCAGCAGAGCGAGCAGGGGCAGGTAGCCTCCGGGGAAGCAGGGCAGACCAGCGAATCTGGTGCCCTGACCACGTCAGCCGCCGGGGGAGCCTGCGGCGAGGCAGACTGCGTCTCCCTGCTCTTCACCGGTGATTTTCTCATGCACAACATGCTCTGGGGTCAGGCTGAAGCCGATGCGGCAGCAGCAGGTAGCTCGGGCCTGGATTTTAGACCCCTCATCAGCGAGCAGAAGCCCTACCTGGACCGCGCAGATTTGGCGGTCTGCCAGATGGAAACAGTGGTTGCCACCGAAGAGGGCCCCTTTTTTGGCTACCCCAACTTTAGTGTGCCGCCCCAGATTCTGACGGCCGCAGCGGACACCGGGTGGGACGTCTGCATGACGGCCTCTAACCATTCGTTCGACCAGGGTACTGAGGGCCTAGAGCGAACTTATCGTGCGGTTGAGGCGGCCGGTATGGGCGTTACCGGCACCTCGCTGACCGAAGAAGAAGCTGAACAGCCCGATATCTTCACCACTGCCAACGGTGCGAAGGTCGCCGTGATTACCGGCACCTACGGGCTTAATGGATATGTGCCTGAACACTCCTGGCAAGTTGATATGCTCGACCCCCAAGCCATGATAGCTAAGGCAGCCCGAGCCCGGGCGGAAGGGGCTAACCTAGTCATTGCCAATATGCACGCCGGTGATGAGTATGTGCATGAACCCTCAGCCCAGCAGGTAGAGGTAGCGCATGCCCTCGTTGATTCAGGGCAGTTCAACCTGATTGTCGGCCAGCATGCCCACGCCGTGCAGCCCATCGAATACTACAAGGACACCTGGATTGTCTACGGTATGGGGAATAACCTCACCGAGCTTTCACCCTCCTACGTTGCCAACAACGAGGGAATTATGGTCAACCCCATCTTTGAGCGAGGGGAGGACGGCACCTGGCAGGTGCGCGACCTGCGCTGGGTCTCTAGCACCATGGTCGACTCCCCGTCCTATCGCTACTGCATCACCTCACCCAGTCGTCCTGCCTCCGACTGTGTCGATGAAGATTACGCCCAGCAGTCCAATGCCCGCGTCCAGCAGATTGTTGAGTCTATGGGGGCTGCTGAAGCCGGTGCCCGCCAGTGGAGCTAGGGTAAGCGGTCTAACCTATCGGCCCTCTCGTACTTGGCAGAGCAGACGCGTATAATCGATAGAGCGCCAAATAGAGCTGAGAAGGCTGGGCGCTTTTTCGATTTTTTCCCCGACGTCAGGACGGCCGCGTGACCACACCCATGCTAGCGTCAGCAACCGACCACGGTCGCATGTACGCGCGCACGGTCGGCGGGGAGCTACTGGTTCCCTCGATTACCACGGTGATTGGGCAGCAGGCTAACGACCTCTCGGGTTGGCACGGCTATATGGCGGCCAAGGCCGCCCTGGAAGACCAGCGGTCTTACCGGGCCACCAGCTCAGCCGGGCTCAAGTTCGCGGTGATTCGGGACGCCGCAGCCGCCTCGGAACGCTACCGCGACGCAGCGGCGGCGCGGGGGGATCGTGTGCACAACTATGCAGAGCAGGTTGCCCTGCGCGCTATGGGGCTGCCCCACGAAGTGGAGGGCTACCGGGAGAACCTCATTGCCCACGGCGAGCAGGCCTATGCCGACCGCTTCGATGAGTGGTGGGACCTTTACCGGCCCAAGCCCCTGGCTACCGAAGTCACCATCTGGAACGAGACGGTTGGCTACGCGGGCACCCTCGACCTGGTGGCCGAGATAGCCGGGCATACCTGCATTATTGACTACAAGACCAAGGGGACCGACCGGAAGGGGCGGGTCAAACCCCTGGACGATAAAGTGGTCATGCAGCTGGTCGCCGGTGTCAAAGCAGAAGAAGCGCTGGTTGACGCTGAACACGGCAGCTGGGAACCCTGGCAACACGGGGGAGCGAGCATCCTCATGGGCGTTGCCCTGGGCGAAACCCAGGTGGTACCCCAGCAGGCCAACCCCCGGGTACTAGAACGTAACTGGTACAAGTTCTGCGCCCTCAAACGGGTCTGGGACCTCAACCGCGACCTCTCCGAAACCCCCGAAGACTCCCTCATGCCGGTAGTTCCGCCCCCGGCAGCTACCGGAACAGACCTACCCGACGCAGCGGCGTCCTAACCTCACCGACGAGAAAGAGAAGCATGACTATTCTGCCCATTCGCACCGTAGGCGACCCCGTGCTACGCACCGAGTGCGACGATATCACCGTATTTGACGCAGACCTGGAAAAACTAGTGGCCGACATGCTTGAAACCATGTACGACGTTGAGGGCGTAGGTCTAGCTGGGCCCCAGGTGGGTATCTCTAAGCGCATCTTCACCTTCGGCAATATTGACGGCCGCGAGGGGCACATCATCAACCCCGTACTTGAGGTGGGGGACGAACCCCAGGAGGGCGGCGAGGGCTGCCTGTCGGTACCGGGTCTGTCGGCTGCCACCCCGCGCAAGAACTGGGCGCGCGTGACCGGCGTGAACTGCAAGGGTGAGCCGGTGGTCTACGAGGGTGAGGGGCTCTTTGCCCGCATGCTCCAGCACGAAACCGACCACCTCTACGGCACCATGTTCATCGACCGGGTCGAGGGCGAAGACAAGAAAAATATCTGGCGCAAGATCCGCCAGGCCGACTACAACCAGGTAGCCGCTGCTGTTCAGGGTGAACGCGCTGCCAAGACGTCATCGGGTTTCGGTGCCCTGGGCGGTTCCTTCGGCGCGGCTAGCCCGACCGGCGGGGCCCAGCAGCCTGCCGGTAAGAAGCCCGGCGCTTTTGGCATCTAAACCTGCTGGTTCTTAAGTTTGAGTGGAAAGGTAAGCATGAAGGTTCTCTACGCCGGTACCCCGGAGGTTGCCATCGCGCCCTTGAACGGCCTGCTGGAGGCAGGCTACGAGGTGGTGGGGGTTCTCACCCGCGAGGACGCCCCCGTGGGCCGCAAGCGGGTGCTCACCCCTTCGCCGGTGGCAGCCCGCGCCCAGGAGCTGGGCCTGCCCATCATTAAGGCCAACCGCTGGTCTGATGAGGTTGCGGACGCCGTCGCCCAGCTGGGTGCCGATGTTGCGGCGGTGGTGGCCTTCGGCGTCCTGCTGCCGCAAAGCGCTCTCGACCTGCTGCCCCAGGGCTGGATTAACCTGCACTTTTCCCAGCTGCCGGCCTGGCGCGGGGCCGCCCCCGTGCAGCGGGCCCTGATGGCGGGGGAAACCGAGATTTTCTCCAACACCTTCCGCATTGATGCCGGTCTCGATACCGGCCCGGTTTTCCGCTCTGAATCAGCCACGGTAGGGGAGCTCGATACCGCCGGGGATATACTGAACCGTCTGGCCACAACCGGTGGTTCCCTGCTGGCTGCGACCTTTGACGATATCGCTGCCGGCGCTACCGGTACCCCGCAGACCGGCGACGCCACCCACGCAGCCAAGCTCACCATCGCCGACGGGAAAGTGGACTTTACCCGCCCGTCCGCTGAGATTATCGCTCAGGTGCGCGGGGTCATCCCTGAACCCGGTGCCTGGGCTGAACTCGATGGCGCTCGCTTCAAGCTCGGAATGGTGCGGGCACTTGACCTAGCTCCGACCGGTAATCCCGGAACCCTCTTCTGGGCCGGTAAAAAGGTGGCCGTCACCTGTGCTGATGGGGCTCTTGAACTGACCCAGGTGCAGCCTGCTGGTAAGAAAATGATGAACGCCGCCGATTGGGCGCGCGGTCAGGGCACCGCCCTGGCAGAAGGGAAAGTGGTGCTGGTATGAGCATGAATGCAGGCGGACGCGGTTCAGGCGGCCGATCTAACAGCGGTAAAGGCCGGGCTGGAGCTAACCGCTCCGGCGCTAACCGAGCTGGCCAGGGCAGAAGCGGGGCCCGAAAACGCGACGACCGTACCCAGCAGGGGCAGCCCGGGGGCACCCCTAACCCCCGCGGCTCCCGCGGCAACCGCAACCCCGGTGGTGAGCCCCAGGCCAAGCAAGGTGGTGGGGGAGAGACCCGCCGCAACTCCAAGGGGCACGAGCGCAACCGTAAGGCGGTGAAGGACCGGGCGTTTTCGGCGTCCGCTCCCTCCCAGCGTGCCCGCACAGCAGATAGGGCCCGTGCAGTCGCCTTCGAGGTGCTAAGCGCTGTTGCCCTGGACGACTCCTACGCTAACCTGGTGCTGCCCAAGGCGATTCGCTCTGCCCGGCTGGATGCCCGGGACGCTGGCTTTGCCACCGAGCTGACCTACGGCACCCTGCGCAACCAGGGTACCTACGACGCGATTCTGGCTCACTGCGTTGACCGCCCTGTGGCGAAAATCGGCACCAAGATCCTGCTGGTGTTGCGTCTGGGCGTACACCAGCTGCTGGCCATGCGCGTGCCCGATCATGCCGCCCTCAACCAGACAGTTGCCCTGGCCCGGGCTGAGATCGGCACCGGCCCGGCTAACTTTGTCAACGCCGTGCTGCGCCGGGTCTCTGAGCGCACCCCGGAAGACTGGTACGCCCTGATTGTCGATGAGGCTCCCGATGAGCTGACCCGGCTGGCGCTGGAAAAGTCCCACCCGGCCTGGGTGGTGCGGTCCTTCCGTCAGGCTCTGGCGGCCCACGGCCGTAACCCTGGTGAGGTTGAGGCCCTATTGGATGCCGATAACGCCTCACCCGTGGTCAACCTGGTGGCTCTGCCGGGCCTGGGAACTCTTGACGAAGCCCGCGCCGCCGGTGCCGAGGAGGGCCCCCTGGTCGAGGGTTCCGCCCTCTACTCGGCAGGCGATTTGGCCCGCCTTGAATCGGTGCGGGAGGGAGTTGTACGTGCCCAGGACGCCGGCTCCCAGCTGGTTGCCCGCGCCCTGGCTGATGCCCCGCTTGAGGGCAGCGACAACAACTGGCTTGACCTCTGCGCCGGGCCCGGCGGTAAGGCCGCCCTGCTCGGTGCCCTGGGCACCCAGCGCGGTGCCCGCCTGCTGGCGAATGAAGCCGCCGACCACCGAGCTGAGCTGGTGCGTCGATCCCTGGCCCCGCTGCCGTCTGCCTCCTACTCGGTGATAGCCGGTGACGGCCGCCAGATTGAGCGCACCGTCGCTGCGGGTACCAACCTGCCCGAGAGTATGCCTGCCGATGTGCGCTTTGACCGTGTGATGGTCGATGTGCCCTGCTCCGGCCTGGGCGCCCTGCGCCGCCGCCCCGAAGCCCGCTGGCGCAAGAGCCCCCGCGATATCGCCGAGCTGCTGCCTCTGCAGCTCGACCTGTTTAAGGCAGCTGCCTCGGTGACCCGCCCCGGCGGTCTCATCGCCTACGTGACCTGCTCACCCCACACCGCTGAAACCCAGAGCATCGTGCACGACATTCTGCGCAAGGTCGATGTGACCCTGCTGGACTCCGGTGCCGCACTCCGGGCCGTTGCCCGCAAGGACGAGGCGGGGGCGTCCGCTCTATCTGGTGAACTGGACCCGGCCTTTACCCCGGAGGCCCCCAAGGGCGCAACCCTAGCTGAGGGAGCGACGACCGCCCAGCTCTGGCCGCACATCCACGGCACTGACGCCATGTTCTTCGCCCTCTTCCGCAAGAACTAGGCGCTCAGTCCTCACCGCAAACTTATGGCCACCCCACTGAACACGAGGGGACCTGAAAACTAAAAAAGGACCGCATATTATGCGGTCCTTTTTTAGTTTTCAGGTCCCCTTGCTGGGCGCTAGAGCACCATCGCCGCTACCCAGCCTGCAATCAGTAGAGGAATATTGAAGTGGAGGAAGGTGGGGATAACCGAGTCGCGGATGTGGTCGTGCTGGCCGTCCGCGTTCAGACCTGCGGTTGGGCCCAGGGTGGAGTCTGAGGCGGGGGAGCCCGCGTCCCCCAGGGCACCGGCGGTACCGATAATAGCCACGGTAGCCAGGGGCGAGAAGCCCAGAGCCAGGCAGAGGGGCACATAGATGGTGGTGATGATGGGCAGGGTGGAGAAGGACGAGCCAATGCCCATGGTGACAATCAGACCCACCACCAGCATCGCTATAGCGGCAGTCGCCTTGTTGCCAGCAAAAAGGTCAGCCACGGTAGTAACCAGGGGGGCGACATCGCCGGTGGCGTCCATGACGGCAGCGAAACCCTGGGCTGAAATCATAATGAAGCCAATCAGGGCCATCATGCGCATACCGGCGGTAAAAACGTCGTCGGCCTCCTTCCACTTAACCGCACCGGTGACCATGAAGATGGTCAGACCGACCAGGGCACCGACCAGCAGCGAGTTAGCTTCGGTGCCCAAAGCCTGCATGACTACCTGAACCAGGAAGGTGGCGATAATAGCAACAACCGCAACGATGACCTTGAACTTCTTGACCTCGGTGGTAGCTGTCTCTGTGGGAGCTAGATCGACAGTCTGGTAGGCGCGGGGCTTACGGTAGCTAACAAAGATGGCAAAGAGCAGGCCGATGACCATACCCAGGGCGGGGATAGCCATGGCGGCCATGACGTTGATACCGCTGGTATCCATGCCAGCCAGTTCAATGTTGCCCAGCAGAATATCGTTCAGGAAGATCGCGCCAAAGCCGACAGGCACATACATGTAAGTGGTGACCAAACCGAAGGTGAGCACACAGGCAATGAGTCTGCGGTCTAGCTTTAGGCGGTTAAAGACGGCCAGCAGGGGCGGGATAATCAGCGGAATGAAGGCGATATGAACGGGGATGAGGTTCTGCGACATCACTGACATGGCTAGAATACCGGCCAGCAGCATCCACTTGACGGTGAATTCGATGTGCCGGTTGGTCTCTGAGCTGTCTGAGCCGACCTTGGCAATGATGCCGTTGGCGATGAGCTGGGGCAGGCCCGAGCTGGATACCGCCATGGCGAAGGCACCGAGTAGGGCGTAGGAGAGGGCCAGCATGGCGCCGCCGGAGAGGCCTTCCTGGTAGGCGACCATGGTTCCGTCCAGTCCGAGCCCGCCGAGAAGGCCACCCACGAGAGCTCCGATGAAGAGTGCGAGGACGACGTGTACGCGTGCTGCGGAGAGGGCGAGCATGACCAGAACCGCAAGCAGAACCGAGTTCATAATTTTCCTAACCGTTGAATAAATATGTCAGAGACCGTTAAAGTGTAGTCCTCTCTAGGCGCGGGGTGTTCCTGAAAACCACCCATTGGACTGTGATGGGTCTTGCTTTTCGCTTGCCCGGGAGCACGGCACTACGATGGGTAGTAGACCAGCGATGAAAGGACGCCCATGACCTGCTTAATTAACCCCTCTATTTTGAGCGCTGATTTCTCCCGACTGGGGGAGGAGCTCACCGCTATCTCGACCGCTGACGCCGCCCACATCGACGTGATGGACGGCCACTTCGTGCCCAACCTGACCTGGGGGCTGCCCGTGGTCAAGCGCCTCAAAGAGGTCTCACCCGTCCCCTTTGACGTGCACCTGATGATTGAGGATGCTGACCGTTGGGCCCCTGCCTACGCTGAAGCTGGGTGCGAGTCGGTGACCTTCCACGCTGAGGCCGCTATCGCTCCCATCAAACTGGCCCGTACCCTGCGGGAAAGCGGTGCTAAGGTGGGTATGGCCCTGCGCCCTGCCACCGGTGTTGAACCCTACATGGACATGCTCAGTGAGCTCGACATGCTGTTGATTATGACCGTTGAACCGGGCTTTGGCGGCCAGGCCTTCCTGGACGTCACCCTGCCCAAAATCAAGCGGGCAGCTGCCGCGATTGAGGGTTCCGGAGCCGAGGTGATTCTGCAGGTGGACGGCGGTATTACCGAAGAAACCATTGTACGCGCAGCAGAGGCAGGGGCTACCTGCTTTGTTGCCGGTTCCTCTGTCTATGGAACCGAAGACCCTAAAGCCGCTATTGCGGGCCTACGGCGGGCTGCTGCGTCCGCCCACCACCACTAGGACGTCATGACCCAGAACCTAACTCCCCTTGAAGAAGCCGATCGTAAACTCGCCCGCGCCCAGGAACTTATTGCAGCTGGGCAGCTGACCGAGGCCCTGCCCGCACTTGAAAATGCCGTGGGCGGTTTTGAGAGCGCCAGCGAAGTCTTCGGGCAGATTCTGGCCCTCAAAATTCTGAGCGAGGTCAACCGCGACCTGGGGAATCTCGCGCCAGCTCTCACAGAAGTTACGCGCGCCCACGCCCTGCTGGCCGATGCTAAACCTGATGCCGAGCAGCTGCCCGACTTCGCCACCGAGGTGGGTTCCCTGCACGCTGAATTGGGCGACTTTGAGCGCTCCACAACCTGGTACACCCAGGGGCTGCGTGGCTATGAAGCCCTGAGTAATGCTGAGGGGCAGGCCCACAACCTGGTGGCCCTGGCGGGGCTGGCCCGGCAGGCTCAGGACGAAGCGCAAGCCCAGGATTACCTGGCCCAGGCTTATGACCTCTACAAGATGGGCAACCACACGGTGCAGCTGATGCACGTGCGCAATGCTCAGGCCCAGGGGCTATTGGCGGTAGGCGATACGGAGGCCGCCCGCCCCCTGCTGGCCGAAGCCCTTGACCTTGCCGGTGAGCTGGAAGACCACGCCTTCTTGGGCGAAACCTACCAGCTGCTAGCTCTAGTCACGGCCCAGGGCGAGGACGCGGACGCTGCCCAGGCTCACCTAGTGCGGTCAGCAGAGCACTATGCGCAGGCAGGGGATATCGATAATGAGGCCTTCGTGAAGGAACTGCTGAACCAGCTAACCGGTGGTCGCTAAGAGGCTGTTAGGCAGCGGGCAGGTTCTGTTCTGCCCGCTCGGCTGCCTGCTCATTGCCCATAGAGCGGTGAATGGTGGCGAGCATGGTGTAGTAGGCAGTGGCGTCCTCTGAGCCTGCTGCCAGCACCGGCTTAGCCAGGGTGAGCACGTTTAGGGCCTGCTTACCCTGGCCCTCGTCCAGTAGTTTCTGGGCACCCTTCACAGCCCGGGCAACGGCCTGCTGGGGCTTGCGCTTGACCAGGTGCGCCACAGCACCGTGCTCCTGCTTGAAGGTTGTATCGCGTTTTTGAATGTTGGCGGGTTTAGCGTCAGACACAGCTCACCTTAGGGTCGAAATCTTGCTTGTTTCCCCTCAAGTCTAGCGACTCCGGCCAGCGTAGGTGCCTTAGGCTAGCTGCCTGCCCCGAGTTTCAGGAAGTAGGAAGGTTGAGCCAGCTGCGGTGCAGAAGGCAAGGGCGAAGAGAACAAAGAGACCGGCTACACCCACCAGCGGTAGCAGGGCGGGCACCAGCAGGGGAGCGGTAATTGAGGCAAGCCGCCCGAAGCCGCCCGCTCAGGGTCGCTCCGATGGCCATGCCCAGAAAGCTAATAGAGCCCAGCAGCGACGCCTGCCCGGAGCTAATACCCCAGTAGGCAATCAGGGCGGCCATGACGAAGGAGACCAGACCGATATCCATAGCATCCAGGGCCCAGCCGATGCCGGTTACCCCCAGCAGGCGGGCGTGACGGCGGGTAACGGGTAGTTGGGCGAGGGTGGCGGTGAGCTGTTCGGTGTCCATGGCTTCGGGGGCGGACGCCTGGTAGCTGGGCTTATTCTGAGGCAACATAGGTTTTGGGGCAGACTAGATCGGCGGTATTGGCGGGGTAAGGTCTCACCGAATGTACCAATGCTCAACCTGTTACGGGCTTGCCCCAGCCCTCTTCCGGGCAATAAGTCACAATATGACACCGCACCCCCAGATAGGCCTGCGAGCGCCACCGTGCTATAACTTGAAGAGTAAAAGAAAAATATCGTGCTCCGGGACCTGGTGAAAATCCGAACCTGCGGTGACAGCCCGCTAATTGACGGCACACATCTGTGCCTGATACCTGCAAGGTGAAATTCCTTGGCAGACAGTACAGTCTGGATGGAAGGTAGCACGAGCAAACCGTAAGGTACCCCTAGCGGTACCTGCCGTACCCGATTGCTTGGCCCACCGGCGTCCTCACCGACGCCCACCGAAGCCAGCCAACGCCGGGTACCCTCGATTTGTTCTCCCGGAGCCACTCGCTTTGGGAGTTTTTTATGGATTTCTTGCGGTGGCTCTTCGACGCTCAAATTGCGATTGGTGATAACCAGTCCCTCTTGGTGCGCGAAGTCCTTGGCAACATCTTCGGCCTACTATCAGCCCTCGGCGGTATGCGTCGCAAAGTCTGGGCCTGGCCCGTCGGCATTCTCGGCAACCTGCTTCTACTCACCGTCTTTTTGGGTACCCTCTTCGGGTCAACCTACGGTACCGCTAACCTTTTGGGGCAGGCCGGGCGACAAATCATGTTCATCGCCGTCTCCATCTGGGGCTGGTACCGCTGGAACCAAACCCGCAAGACCGGCGCCGCAGGTCAGGCCGCGGTCGTGCCCCAGTGGGCCAGCTGGCGCGAACGAGCTTTCATGGTCGCCTTCATGGCTGTAGGCACCGGGGTGCTCACCCCCATCTTCCGCGCCCTTGGCTCCTACGAGCCGGTCTGGTCAGACGCCTGGATCTTCACCGGCTCCCTACTGGCCACCTACGGCATGGCAAAGGGCTGGGTAGAGTTCTGGCTGGTCTGGGTCGCCGTGGACGTGGTCGGCGTGCCCCTGCTCTGGTCGGCAGGCTACTACGCCAGCGCCTTCATGTACCTCTTCTACGGGGCCTTCACCCTCACCGGCTTCTTCGTCTGGTGGCGCACCCGCAACCGCGAGGCTGCCAAGGTCGAAGTTGAAACCAGCTTCCCCGACCCCACCGTAGAGGTGCGCTAGGCATGTCGCCCAAGGCCCATCTGCCTGAAGCGCCGCGCACTGATACCCAGCTCACCGACACTCAAGCCATGCAGCTTGCCCTCGATAGCGCCCGCAAGGGCGTGCGCGGGGCTAACCCCCTGGTGGGTGCCGTGATTGCGGACGCCACCGGTCAGGTGCTTGCTACCGGCTGGCACCGCGGCGCCGGCACACCCCACGCTGAAGCCGACGCCCTAGCAAACGCGCGCGAAGCCGGTATCGACGTGCGCGGGGCTCGCATGTTCGTTACCCTAGAGCCCTGCAACCACACCGGCCGTACCGGCCCCTGCTCAGTTGCTATAGCCGAGGCCGGTATCGCCGAGGTCACCTACGCCTACGCCGACACCACCGAGCACGCCGCAGGGGGAGCCACCTACCTGTGCTCCCAAGGCATCACCGTGCGCGGCGGGGTACTTGAGGACGAAGCCTACGCCCTCAACGCCCGCTGGTTCGAAGCCGCTGCCGGGCGGCGCCCTTTCGTCACCGCTAAAATCGCCAGCTCCCTCGACGGTTTTGTTGCAGCCGCAGATGGCAGCAGCCAGTGGATCACCGGTGAGCACGCCCGCGCCGACGGCCACACCCTACGCACCCGCGCGGACGCCATCATGGTCGGCACCGGTACCGCCCTGGCCGATAACCCCCAGCTCACCGCAAGGACGCCCGAGGGTCAGCTTGCCGAGCAACAACCCCTGCGCGTGGTGATGGGAACTAGCCAGATACCGGACGGACATCTTGCCGACGCTATCGGTGACGGCAAGGCCGTCCACCTGCCAACCCGCGACCCCCAACAGGCTCTCACCGAACTCTACGCCCGGGGCGTCCGGCATCTGCTCCTGGAAGGCGGGCCAACCCTCATCACCGCCTTTATGCGCGCCAACCTGGTCGACGAACTCTACTGGTACCGAGCGTCCCTGATGCTCGGCGCCGGAAAACCAGCCCTGGGCGACCTCGGAATCACCAGCCTGAACCAGGTGGGACGCTGGGAACTCGACCACCTCACCCACCACCCAGCAGTGCAAACCTCGGGAGCGGACGTCCGCACCCGGTTTGTACCTGCTCAGTAGAGATTTTGGGAGGCGGGGCAGGCTCACAGCGAAGCTGCTGGCTCGGGGCTGGCGTGAATCGCTTGTGAGCGCTAGCGAACCAGCGAGAGGGTCGGCAGCGAGCGTGAGCCTGCCACGCATCCTATCCCACAGAAAATCTCATAAGTTTTGAAAGACTTCATATGTTTACCGGAATCATCGCCGCGACCGGCACCGTAGAATCTCTTGAACCTGTACTCGATAGCTCGGGCCGGATCGAATCAGCCGTTGTCACGATCAAGGCGGGCCCGATTATCGACGACCTTGAGCACGGCGGCTCCCTGGCCGTCAACGGTGTCTGTCTGACCGCCACCCGCACCCGCCAACTAGCCGAGGGCTACTTCGCCGCCGACATGATGGGTGAAACCCTTCGCCGCACCAACCTGGGGCAGCTGGCCCCTGGCGCGCGCGTCAACCTTGAGCGCTGCATGCCAGCTGACGGCCGCTTCGACGGTCACGTCGTGCAGGGCCATGTGGACGGCCTGGGCACAGTGGTCAAGGTTGAAGACCACGAATCTTGGCGTACCGTGCGTGTACGCGTGCCGCGGGACATGGCAGCCCACCTCACCGAGAAGGGTTCTATCACTGTTTCGGGTGCGTCGCTGACCGTTACCGCCGTCTCCCACCCCCAGGCCGACACCCACTGGTTTGAGGTGGGGCTCATTCCCGCCACCCTCGAAGCCACCACCTTAGGTGAGCTGACCGTGGGCGATACCGTCAACCTCGAAACCGACGCCCTCGCCAAGTACGTTCAACGTATTCTGGCTGTCTCGGGTTCAGTGGCGGGTCTTGGTGTTACCCCGGGCAGTGCCGGCGGTGGAACCCAGCACCGGGTTGCAGCCCTCGATTCCGTCGAACGCGCTATCGCCGAGATTGCCCGGGGCGGGGCCGTCGTTGTGGTCGATGACGAAGACCGCGAAAACGAAGGCGACATCATCTTCGCCGCCGAGCACGCCACCCCTGAACTCATGGGCTTCACCATCCGCTATACCTCCGGCGTTATCTGCGCCCCTATGAGCGCAGCCCGGGCAGATGCCCTGAACCTGCCGCCCATGGTCGAGGTTAACGAAGACGCCAAGGGCACAGCCTACACCGTCACTTGTGACGCCCGCGACGGCGTCACCACCGGCATCTCAGCCGCTGACCGGGCCCGCACCGTGCAGGTACTTGCCGACCCGGCGTCCTCAGCTGGTGACCTGACCCGCCCCGGCCACGTCCTGCCCCTACGGGCAGTCGACGGGGGAGTGCGCCAGCGCCCCGGCCACACCGAAGCCGCTGTAGAGCTCTCCCGGCTCGCGGGCCTATCGGGGGTCGGCGTGATCTCTGAAATTGTGAACGACGACGGCACCATGATGCGCTTCGACGCCCTACGCGCTTTCGCCACCCAACACAACATGCCCATGATTTCCATCGCTGACCTGGTCACCTACCTGCAGGAGCGCGACGGTGAGCGATAAAAACATCCTGGTAGCCAGTAGCGAGCCGGTGCTGGTGCCCACCCCTCACGGCACCTTCGCCGTGTCTGCCCACGAGTTTGCTGACGGCACCGAGCACATGCTCGCCACCGCAGTCGGCGCGGACGGACGCCCCCTCACACCTGAGCAGGACGGGCAGGATCACCTGGTTCGGCTCCACTCCGAATGCGCTACCGGGGATCTGTTAGGGTCCTACCGCTGCGACTGCGGGCCCCAACTGGAAAAAGCCCTCGCCACCGTGCAGGAGCTGGGCGGCTCTGTGCTGTACCTGCGCGGGCACGAGGGCAGGGGCATCGGCCTGGTCAATAAGCTCCGTGCCTACGCCCTGCAAGATGCTGGGGACGACACTCTGGACGCCAACCTACACCTGGGTTTCCCAGCTGACGCACGGGACTACACCCAGGCGTCCGCTATCTTGAAGGCAGCCGGGCTGACCCGCGTGCGCCTGCTGACCAACAACCCGGCCAAGGCCGAGGCCCTGACCGCCCTGGGGGTGGAGGTGACCGGGCTGGTGCCCGACGTGATTGCACCCCGGCCTGAAAACGAGCGCTACCTGGCCACCAAGCGCGACCGTATGCGCCACATCCTCAACTACTAGTGGCCCCCGGGCTCGCGCTCACTGCGAGCCCGTGATGCCTTACCACTCAATCAATACAACCCTAGGAGAACACCATGAGCGGAGCAGGAGCACCCGCACACAAACCCAACCCCGCAGACACCGCAAGTCTGAAGGTCGCCGTCATTGCGGCGTCCTGGCACACCCAGATCATGGACGGCCTGCTCGACGGCGCCCAGCGCGCCGCCGCAGACGCCGGTATCGAACCAACCATCGTTCGCGTGCCCGGCACCTTCGAACTGCCCGTCGCCGCAGCCACCCTGGCCGACACATACGACGCTGTGGTCGCCCTGGGCGTGGTCATTCGCGGCGGAACCCCGCACTTTGACTACGTCTGCGACGCCGCCACCAGCGGCCTGACCAGGGTCTCCGTGGAGACCAAAACCCCCATTGGGTTTGGCGTGCTGACCTGCGACACCGAAGAACAGGGCATCGACCGTGCCGGCCTGCCCGGCTCCACCGAAGACAAGGGCTACGAGGTAATGGCCGCGGCGCTGGAAACCGTGGTGGCACTCAAGCAACTCTAAAACCTAGGGGGCCAGCTCCCGAACGTTATGAGCAGACGCCCGCCCTCCTATCTTTAGCGAAGATAGGAGGGCTCCTCTTTGTCTTCACCTATGCAATAGAACATATTTATAGTATTCTGGCGTTATGCAAGGGTGGACGGTTGAAGTAGGTTTCGTTCAAGACTGGCTCCTGGAACTGCCTAGCCAGGAGTATCTTCATGTGCTTGCAGCGCTTGAATACCTTGGGTCTGTAGGTCCTCATGGAGGCAGGCCCTTTATTGATCGCATTACCGGCTCGTCTTTACATAACCTCAAAGAACTGAGACCCCGTGGCCACGCAAAAAATATTAGAATTCTATTCATCTTTGATCCAGAGCAACAGGCGATTCTGTTGGTAGCTGGTGACAAAACCGGCCAATGGAACAAATGGTACAAACAGAATATCCCTCTTGCTGAGAAACGCTATGAAGAGTACCTAAGGAAGCGCCATGACAACTCTTGAAGAACTGAAGCAAATGCGCCCAGTCGATTCCCATGACCTACAGCGCCTAGTGAATGATATGCATGCTGAGGCTCGTGTTTTTCAGCTACAGGAGCTACGCAAAGATTTAGGTCTGACCCAGACCGATTTGGCTGAAAAAATCGGTGTCTCCCAAAAAAGAATTTCCCAGATGGAAAAAGGGGATATCGAGAGCGTTAGTATCAAAACCTTGCACAAATATCTTGCAGCCCTAGGTGCAGACCTTACCGTTACTGCCGATTTCCCGGTAGGTACGCGCCACAAGATTTACAGCACCTTGTAAGAAATAGCAGTATTGAAAACCGTGGTGGCTCTCAATCAGGTCTAAAACCTGCTCACAGGGTAAGCTGGTGCGCAGATCATCATGACACACGAAGCACCTACCTATAAACTGCTGGCTCTGCTGGGGGATTCACTGATCCGCAGCGGAGCCAGTTCTGCAACCACCACCAAAACCCTGCTCGCGGTCAGCTCAGCTGCGGGCCTGAGCGGGGTGACCGTCAGCGTCACTATGGGCCAGCTGATTATCAGCGACTCCCGCGGCGAAAACCAGCTGCCCTACACCGAAATCTTCGATATCACCCCGGGTAGCCTGGCTATCCAGTGGCGTTCAAAGACCGAAAAAATCATTGAGGGTCTGCTGACCCGGGACATCAGCACCGAGCAAGCCATCGAGCTTTTAGAGGAAGAAGACACCAGTTTGCACCCGGTGCACTGGGGCTTTTCCTTGCTGGGCTCTGGCCTGCTGGGCATTGGCTTCAGCCAGCTCCTGGGCGCGGGGAACGTAACAACCGTGGGTGCCTTTCTGGCGTCCGTGCTGGTGGCAGCGGTCTACCGCTGGGTCAAAATCGCACGAGCCCCCGGCATCTTCCGCTACGCTTTGGCTGGGGTTGTTGCGGTCATGGTCGCCACTATCTTCAACTTGGTTTCTCCGAATGGGGCGGATGTTGCCATCACCGTTGTTTCGTCCCTCGCTGCCTACCTGGCGGGGGTCGCCGCCTATGCTGCGGTGCAGGACTCCATCATGGGCTGGTACCTGTCTGCGGTAGGACGCCTGCTGGATGCTCTCATGTGTACAGCAGGTTTGGTCACGGGGGTGGCTCTCGGTATCGGGGTGGCGGGCTGGTTTGTCGATGACGAGTTTAGGTTCATCCGCACCCTTGATGCTGAAACCACGCAGATTATTGACCCCCTGCTAGGGGCTGCCCTGGTGAGTTTGGGCTTTGCCCTGACCTGTGGCGGTAAGAAGATTCAGCTGCTCATACTGACCATAATGGGGGCGCTAGCCTATGGTCTTCTGCTACTGACCGAAAACATGGGCCTGAGCTCCTACGGCGCTGTCGCCCTCACAGCGGTGCTGGTAGGTAGGGCCTGCGTCCTTCTTTCCAAGCCCATGCACCTGACCTCCAACGCGATTATGACGGTCGCCTTCCTGCCGCTCTTCCCCGGAATGCTCATCTACCAGGGCATCTTGGGCACCATCTTCGCTACTGAGGGTGCCGTTGAAACCCTGGGGGAGGCCCTGTTGACTACCTACTGCCTGTCGGTGGGCGGAACCGCAGGTCAGTACCTGGTCTCTGAGCTCCTGTGGGGTGCGCGGCGTGCCCAGTTCAGCAAAACTAAGCCCGGTGAAAAGTTCGATAAGGTCATGGTCGATGAATTCAACGCCCAAGACATCATCTTGCCGGTCTTCAGCAAGCCCTTTTCAAAAGTGACCGAAAGATGAAATCTAGATCGGTCCGGTAACGCCCCCGCTTCAAAGAGCGGTACGCTAGAGACCGTGAAGAACTTTGAAACCCTGTTCGCAGAACTGGCCGAAAAGGCTGAAACCCGCCCCGAGGGATCCGGCACCGTCGCAGAACTCGACAAAGGCGTGCACTTTATCGGCAAGAAAATTGTTGAAGAAGCAGCCGAGGTCTGGATGGCCGCTGAATTCCAGTCTGACGCCGAGTTCGCTGAAGAGGCTTCACAGCTGATTTACCATTTGCAGTGCATGATGATCGCTAAGGGACTGACTCCCGAAGATATCTACAAGTACCTCTAAACCATCACTGCAAAGGAAAAACCTATGCTGCGCGTTGCAGTTCCTAACAAGGGCATGCTTTCTCAGGCTGCCATCACCATGCTGACCGAGGCTGGCTACCTCCAGCGCCGCGACTCCCGCGAGCTGGTGCTCGTTGACCAGGACAACGAGGTCGAATTCTTCTACCTGCGCCCCCGCGACATCGCCGTGTACGTGGGCGAGGGTACCCTGGATGTCGGTATCACCGGCCGCGACCTGCTGCTCGACTCCGGCACCCACGCTGAGGAAGCGCTCAAGCTTGATTTTGCCCGCTCCACCTTCCGCCTGGCCGGGCCCGCCGGTACCTACACCGACCCGTCCGAACTTGAAGGTAGGCGTATCGCCACCAGCTACAAGCGCCTGCTAACCGACTACCTGGAACGCTCCGGTATCAACGCGTCGGTGGTGCGCCTGGATGGCGCTATTGAGTCCTCGATTCGTTTGGGCGTTGCGGACGCCATCGCCGACGTCGTCGAAACCGGCAACACCATGCGCGCAGCTGGCCTGGAACCTTTTGGCGACCCGATTATGCGCTCCGAGGCCCTGCTGATTAAGCGCCCCGGCGTTGAGGACCACGCCGGTCTTGAGCGCCTCCAGCGCCGCCTACAGGGTGTGCTGATTGCCCGCCAGTACGTGATGATTGACTACAACATCGAAGAGGCTAACCTCAAGGCTGCGACCACCCTGACCCCCGGCCTTGAAGCCCCGACCATCTCGCCGCTCTCGCGCGAGGGCTGGGTTGCCGTGCGCTCCATGGTGCCGCGCAAGGCAGCGAATAAGGTCATGGATTCCCTCTACGAGATCGGCGGCCGCGGCATCCTAGTCACCGCCATTCAGGCCGCGCGCCTGTAACCTTATCCGGCGGCGTCCTTGCCCCTGATATGGGCGGACGCCGCCGCTTTAGTTTTTGATTCAAGGAAAGGGGGCGCGCCCGTGGGTGTTGCCATTCGTGTTATTCCGTGTCTTGATGTAGACGCCGGCTGCGTGGTCAAGGGCGTCAAGTTTGAGGGCCTGCGCGACGCCGGGGATCCGGTGGAACTGGCTAAGCGCTACAACGCTGAGGGCGCTGACGAGCTGACTTTTCTTGATGTGACGGCTTCGTCCTCTGACCGTCAGACCACTTTTGATGTGGTCTCTTCCACCGCCGAGCAGGTCTTTATTCCCCTGACCGTGGGCGGAGGAGTGCGCACCCCTGAGGACGTTGACCGTCTGCTGCGCACCGGGGCTGATAAGGCCTCGATCAACACTGCCGCGATTGCCCGGCCCGAGGTCATCAACGAGATTACCGAGCGGTTTGGCTCCCAGGTGCTGGTGCTCTCGGCGGACGCCAAGAAGTCGGACGCTACCCCCTCCGGCTACGAGGTGACCACCCACGGCGGCCGCACATCTACCGGGCTTGACCTGCTCGAATGGGTTGCTGAGGCCCAGGAGCGCGGTGTGGGCGAGATCCTGCTGAACTCCATTGACGCCGACGGCACCAAGGCAGGCTTTGACCTGCCCATGATTCGGGCGGTGCGCTCTGTTGTTTCTGTACCCCTGATTGCTTCAGGTGGCGCTGGCGCCGCCGAGCACTTCCCGCCCGCCATCGAAGCAGGCGCGGACGCCGTACTCGCCGCTTCTATCTTCCACTTCGGCGAGGTCAGCATCGGCGAAGTGAAGGACGCAATCCGGGCGGCGGGGTACGAAGTACGGTAGGAAAGCATCTTGATGATGACTACTGAAGATGATTGGCTAGCAACTCAGGAAACTCTTTACCTTAGTTCTATCTCTGAAGTACGTGAGAGCATTGTGCAAGCTCGACTAGAGCCTTTAGATGAAGGCAGTGCTGAGCTTCCTTGGTGAACTAATTAATCCACCGAGTGCTTTTAACAACTTGTACATCCGATGTACAAAATTTTGTACATTGGATGTACAATTTGACCTATGACCTTCTATCCCAGATTCCTTGAGTCGAAGATCCTAGACCTACTTGCTGTTGCGCCTGTCGTGATTATCGAAGGCGCTCGTGCAGTGGGGAAGACAAGCTTGGTGAACAAGCTGACTCATGAGGGGCATTTGAAAGCAGTTTATTCGATGGCTGATGCCGGTCTGCGAGCAGTGGTTGAGGCTGATACAGTGGGTTGGCTCCGTGGTCTAGAGTGGCCCTGTGCAATCGACGAAGCTCAGCTGGTTCCTGAGCTACCGGTTGCTGTGAAACAGGTTCTAGATGAGAACCAGGACTCAATTCGTCTAGTTCTTACTGGTTCTTCAAGCATCGGGCAAAGCGGTTTTGGCGGCACTGACCCTCTGGCACGCAGGGCTTTACGAGTATCATTAGAGCCTTTAAGCGAGGCAGAAATCAGCTCTCTCCATCAGCAGCCGTGGTCTGTGATAGATGCTCTATTTGATGCAAATCCGGTTACAGGGGAACAAACTCAACCTCTGGATATTGAATCTGATGCGATTGTTCTAGGCGGTATGCCCCAGTATCGTCGGCTTTCTGGCAATTCAGTGACCTCTACTTTAGGCCTGGCTATTGATGAGGGTATAAGAAGCATCTTAACTCAGCGGGTAAAGCCAGGTGAGTCGTTTGATCAGGTGCGCGCACACGAGATTTTGGCTTATGTTTTAAGGCACCCTGCTTCAGAGCTAAATATCTCTGAAATGGGCAGAGAACTCTCAATGGACCGCCGCACAGTTGATTCTTATCTCGATGCTCTCGAAAAACGTTTCTTGATATATGAGGTTCCTAACCTACATCGGGCTTCAAAGAGGTCTTTGCGGTCTTCAGCTAAGTTTTTCCCCGCAGATGTGGCTTTAGCCGCCCGGTCTCTGGTAAGTACAAGTGATGCACAGTTAGTTGATGTAGATGTACGAGGGCGTCTGATTGAGACGCTGGTGATGCAGCAGATACGTGCCCATGCTGGATGGGCTGAGCGTAGTGTGGATATATTCCATTGGCGACAGCGGATTAAGAATAAGGACATTGAGGTCGATGTAGTCTTGCGTGATTCTGCGGGTTCTCTCATCGCACTGGAAGTGAAAGCTTCTGCGCGTGTAAAACCTGAATTCTTGAAGGGGTTGAAGAGCTTTCAAGAATTGTATGGTGACAGGGTTACACGGGGCTTCGTCGTTTGTAATGTGGCTCGGCCTGTGCCTTTAGGTGAGAAAATTTGGGCTCTTCCCTTGGCCGCCTTGTGGGACGCTAGTTTGTGGCAGGGGTTGATGAACAGAGCGCGCGCAACTGCGATAGAGCCACGGGCAGAGCTTGAGCCCTCTAAGAAAACTGGCGATGTTGATGTACGTGTCGTTGCTAGTTTCGCTGCGGCTGATGAGGGCTCTGCGTTAGCAGGGAATATTCGAGGCTTTGCTGAGGATGTTGCTGATGCTGTTGAGGGCCTGTCTGGGTTGAGCGTTGAGCTTGTTTTTGATAATGATCCGGCACATTTTGCTCATATACTGGGTGCGGACGCTGACGAGCAGGTTCCCCTTGTTGGCTTGGCTTTGATGACGCCTCGCTGGGTCAAGCAAATAGGTGACTTGTCTGTGTTAGACAGCAAGAATATTGTGCCGGTTCTGTGGATTGCTAACTCTAAGATTTCAGAGGAACAGAGTAGGGCTGTCCTTGATTTAACGGATGTGCGTCGTGCAGATCGTGATTCCGCACAGTACCGCCTGGGTGTGGAGCAGGTGGCGGAGAGCTTGCTCTCTAAGATGTCCCACAATATCTAGTGGCTCAGCTCCTCCACCTTTTCGCCCCGCAGCAGCTCGTACAGGCCCATGTGAAATATTAGTTATTCCAGATTTCTAATTCTTGCCAGTTGCTAGGAAAACCCATGTTCCGTTCAGCAGTAATAAGCGGTTCAGATAGTTCTTTCAGATATATTTGGGGTAACTTTTTAACCTGCGTTTTGAACGTATTGTGCCAGTTAGTACCGGATTCATGGCATCTAAGCATATGGGCGAGTAAGACACACGGCATGTATATTTTGTCGGCAGGGAGTTCCTTATCTATATGCTTTAAATATTTTTTGAAGTAAGAGTTTGAGTGAACAGACACATTCCTTTTCATGCTCTTATTGAAAACTCTAGCGCCATGAGCGCAGTCGTTTCTTAAGTCCATGATTGCAAGTAGCCAGGAGCCAAACTTGGTGCCTTGTCGAACCCCGAACTTTCTTGCCACATCATTTTGGTCTTCTACCTTCATCAAAAGATAAAAGTGAATTAGGGTTCCAAAGGACACAATTTCTAGTGCTGCCCACACAGGAATTTCTGTCTTGTAGACAAGAGTATGGTGCGCTATGAAATCGTCATTATTTTTGGATTTTTTAGCACTCTCGTACTGAGCTTTCCAAGCCTCAAACTTGGTTATTTCATCTCGAGATGAAGTAAGCTCATAGCATTTAGTGGAATCTAAGCATGAAATCTCAAGATGCCCTTTGGGATTTTTCTTTGCGATGACATGGGCGATAGCGGTTCTTAGTCTTACCTCTAAATCAAAGATACCGGTCAAAATGACGGCACGTAGCTTGGTGTCGAAATCTGCTAACGCTATAGAGTCTTCGAACCTTGAGCCAGCTTCAAACTCATCATGGCGGAACTCTCTGCGTCTCATGAGCTCATCTGTGAGGGGCTCTCGAAGTTTTCTAAAGGGATACCTGTAGCCACTCGTGCGGTGGTAGCCGAGTCTTCTGAGCTCTGTTTCAGCTTTAGTCTTATCGTCGATTTGCATTCCCAGCTGCTCAAGTCTGTTGATGAGATCTGGGTGGTCTAGGAACCCTTTTTCAGCCATAAGCACCTACTTAAAATGAAAACCGCCACATGATACATGCAGAACTTTGGGGTTCCATGTAACAGAGGTGGGCGGTGTCTGATACCTTTACCCTACCACATGCGATGTTGCATTTGAATGCTGGGAGAAACTTGATTCCAAACCGCGTAACAATTTCTAATAAGGTTATAGCCTACTTCGATTCGATGGTCGGAGTTATACCAGCATACAAAGATTGCTAAGGTGGTCCCCTTTTACGGAGTCAGCTCCTCCACCTTCTCGCCCCGCAGCAGCTCGTACAGGCCCATGTCGAGCATGAACTCCACGAACTGCTCCGGGGGCAGCTTGCGCACATGGTTAATGAGGTCAGCTGTATCTGAGCTGTAGTCCCAGAGCTTATTCGCCAGGCCAACGCGCACATTCTTTGAGTGGTAGAAGTCCACCTTGGTGTTGGCCATGGCGCTTTGCTTGAGCCCGGCGTCCTTGGCCGCCTCAGCCACGAAGGTCGTCGCAAAACCGACCTGGTGCTCGTCACTCAAATCAAGGCCGTGGAAGTACTTATTAATCTTCTCAATCAGTTCAGAGCGGGCTTTGCGCTCGCGCTCCTGAATACTGGCGAGGCCGGCCTCCGTCATGCCCTGCAACCCAGCTGCCTGCGAGGACGAGAGTTTCAAGTCTTCCTCTTCACGCAGCTTTTCGAGGCGGTAGTGGGTGAGTACGATGTCGTCCACGTTCACTACCTCGGGCGACACCTCATCGAGGGTGAAGCGGCGCAGCTTGCGCCCGAGCAGGTCAGCGAAGGCGGAGAGTTTCTCGTAGTAGGGGTCGCCGAAGTTGAAGATTTGCGAGAAGAAGGCGTAGGACTTCACGTACTGGGCGAGGGTTGAGCGGAACTCCAGCAGTACTTCAAGGGCGGCTCGGTCAGTAGAACCGTCAAGGCCCTCCTGCGCTGCCCGCCAGCGGGTCACAAACCGCTGCACAGGTATGGAGATGAGGGAGTCAAAGGACGCCTGCCGAGCACCGGGGGCAACCCACTTTTCCCAGAACTGTTCTACATCTGCCCGGTTGTAGATACCGGCCGCGTCGAGCTTGTCGACCTGTTTGGCAACCAGGTCGAGGTCCGATTCGGTCTCGATGCGGGCGTCCTCGTAGTACTCGGCGAAGGCAGCGCGAATCTGTTCGGGGTCGTTGACGAAGTCCAGAATGTAGGTGTTCTCTTTGCCGTCGGCCCGGCGGTTGAGGCGGGAGAGGGTCTGCACGGCGGTGATGCCCGAGAGCTTCTTATCCACGTACATGGCAACCAGAAGGGGCTGGTCAAAGCCGGTCTGGTACTTGTTGGCCACGATTAGAATATGCTGGCCGTCTTGGTTGAAGACCTCAGCGAGGTTCCTGCCTTTGAGGTCAGGGTTCATGGACGCCTCAGTCACGGTGGGGGTATCAACCCCGGGCACTGCCTCAAGGTCGGGGTCGGGCAGTTCACCGGAGAAAGCAACCAGCGTCTTCAGGGGCAGGGCTTTCTCGGTAATAGCCTTTTCAAAAGCCCGCTGGTAGCGCACAGCCGCGGCGCGCGAGGACGTCACCACCATGGCTTTGGCTTTACCGCCGAGCTCCTGCTTGACCCGGCCCTCAAAGTGTTCAAGAATCACCGCTACTTTGGAGGCAACATTGGTGGGGTGCAGCTCCACAAAGTTGATGAGGCTCTTGGTGCCCTTGCGGATGTCGATTTCTTCGTCTGCCCCGCTGTCCTCGTTTTTCTGGGCGATTTTGGCTGCCATCTGGTAGGTGGTGTAGTTCTTGAGCACGTCAAGAATGAAGCCCTCTTCAATGGCCTGCTTCATGGGGTAGAGGTCGAAGGGCTCGTGGGGGCCGGTGCCATCGGCCCGTCGCCCAAAGACCTCAAGGGTTTTAGCCTTGGGTGTTGCGGTGAAGGCAAAGAAGGACACCTGGTGGCCCTCACCCACCACACGCTGGGCCATCTTGGTCAGGGCTACCTGGTCAGCTTCGGGGTCTGACTCTTCGATACCGGCGTCAATCTCGGTGTTGAGCATTTCCTTGATGGAGTCGGTTGCCTTACCTGATTGGGAGGAGTGCGCCTCGTCCGCAATAATCGCAAAGTGCTTACCGGCGAGCTGGCCGCCCTCCTTGGTCATTTCTGCCAGGGCGAAGGGGAAGGTTTGCAGGGTGACGCCGATGATGGGCACACCGGTGGTCAGCGCTTCGACGAGCTGCTTAGATTTGGAGTCGCCGCTGCCGCGCGTAATAGGCTGGAAGGTGCCGGCGGTGGTGACGAGCTGGTCGATGGCGTCCTGGAGCTGCTGGTCGAGTACCTGCCGGTCGGCGATGACGATGACGGAGTCGAAGACGCGCTCGCCGTCTGGGGTGTGCAGGTTGGAGAGCCGGTGGGCTGTCCAGGCGATGGAGTCGGTTTTGCCGGAACCCGCCGAGTGCTGCACCAGGTATTTGTGCCCTGCGCCTTCGGTGCGGGCTGCGTGGACGAGTTTGGTGACGGCTCGCCACTGGTGGTAGCGGGGGAATCTGATGTGACTCTTCTGGGTGGTTTTGCCGGTGAGGGGGTCGGTGATTTTTTGGTGGTTGGTGTAGATGAATTTGGTGAGGATGGTGATCCAGGTGTTGGGGTCGAGGATTTCTTCCCAGAAGTAGCTGGTGGCGAGTTTGCCGTCGATAATGGGGTTGCCTGCGCCGCCGTTGGCTCAGCGGTTGAAGGGGAGGAAGTTGGTTGCTTTCCCTGCCAGTTTGGTGGTCATGGCGATTTCGTCTTGGGAGAGGGCGAAGTGGACGAGGGCGCCGCGGTGTTCTTGGAGCAGTGGTGAGGTGGTGGGGTTGCGGTCGGTGCGGTATTGGTTGATTGCGTCTTGGAGGGTTTGGGTGTATTCGCTTTTGAGTTCGATGGTAGCTACGGGGAGGCCGTTGATGAAGAGCACGAGGTCGATGCGGGCGGTTTCGTCTGTTGGGTTGTAGCGGACTTCTTCGACGACGCGCAGGATGTTCTTGTGGTAGAGGGCTGTGAGTTCGGGGTTGCGGTTGTCTTGGGGTGGGTAGGCGAGTAGGTGGAAGGGGCGGCGTGCGCCGGGTACACTGAAGCCTTTGCGCAGGACGTTGAGGGTTCCGCCGCCTTGTTCTTCTGGGGCTGCGAGTTTGGTGACGAGCCGGTCGAGCAGACGGTTTTCTTGGGCTTGTCGCGCGGTGGGGTCTGTGCCGGGTTTGATGAGGGTGGCGTAGTTTTTGGGGTCGCTGGTTTGTAGCCAGGTGAGGACGTCGGCGGGGTAGAGGGCTCGCCTGGCGTCGTAGCCTGCGGAGTTGGGGGAGTGCACCCACCCGTGAGCGGCCAGGTAGGCGCAGATGTCTTGCTGGAGAGGACGTTCGAGGTGGGTGCGGGGCATGGGGTGAGGCTCCTGCGATACTACGGGAAAATTTAAAAGACTGTCTTATTCTAAAGCACAAGGAATTAACTCAAATTTTATAATATTTTTTACTACCCAAATGCTGATCTATATCTATCTATTGAATTTTTTAATGCAAATTTCTTTTATTAATGAAATAGTATTTTGGAAAAATTCTTCATTAGATAAATTCTCTACATAGAACCTCAACGGCTCACGGAGGTATCCTTCAGATTTTGTTGGCACTCTGTTGAAAGTAGGTTCCGAATTTGAATCCTTATAAACGGATTTCAAAATCATATCATAGTCAGATTCTTTGAATGATTTCTTACCAAATCCAACATCGAAGTATAGCGATGTCGAACTGACACTCATTACACCTATTCGCTTTTTATTTTGCTTGTAAAGTACTGAAAATATCTGAGTTGATTTACCAATAGAAGAAGTTTGTAGATAAGGGAGTGTATCAGATTTCCTATAAAATGATTGAACAGTATCTATGGTTTCCTGTGAATGACCCCTCTCAGACATAGAGTTAATCAAATCTTCATAAAAAGCAGGATCCTCGTTTCGATCATACTCTTCTGCGCTATCGACTTCTACACCTTCATTTTCGATATCGTAAGGGAATTTTAGAATATCACGATAAAAGAAATGATGTTCAGATCTACTACGTTGAATACCATCTTCTTTTAATGCGGAGTCGTACATAATAAATAGTGATTGTGCAGCCTGTGGGTTTTCTTTATTAATCTCATATAATTTAACCCATCTTTCCCATTCTTCATTTCTGCGTTCAGAGGCGGCTTTGCGATTAATTTCCTTCTGATTTAAATGATACGTTGCAGTTGGTATTACTAAAAGTAAGAGTGGTAAAACTAAACTCCCCCAAAAACTTAACCATTCGTTAGCTTTTAGCCCTTTATACTCGCCATATCTTGCCCCGGGAATCAAACTAAAAATAATAAATCCAAAAACTATAGCTGATATAACTATAAGACCAATGTGTATGAATGGCAGTCTTTTAAATTGTAAATATATGGTATTGGCCGCAGATTTAATACCTGTCGTTTTTTCTTGAGATTTTTTGGTTTCAGTCACCCCTGACCTCCTAATGAAGAACCATTCCGATTGATAGATAGATAAATAGACGCTTAGTCAGAGTGAAGTTTAAATTTCATTTAATTTATTGACAAGTTTAACCATTTCTTTCTATATTATCTAAAATTTTATCAATATTTTCCATCATGATTAAAATATGAGATTTGTTAAAATAATGAGTTTTATCGTGCACTATCATGTTTCTGGTAGCCATTACCGACCGTAAGGAATCCCTCATCTCGATGTTGTGCTCTTGTTGATATTTATTTAATTGATAAATAATGGGGTCTTTGTGATATCCTTCTGTGCAATCTTTAAGGTTGTATTTATCTGATATTAAATTACTCATTCTATTGTATTTTTCCATGAATCTGATTTCGGGTAAATTCTTATTCATATGCTCATGTTGTATGATTTTTTCGAATCCATTTAATCTGGTAGCTTCTTTGAGTGTTCTTTTCGATAAAAATAATGCAACTACTGAACCTACTGAAGAAGTCAACGCTGCTAGAATCGGTAAAACTTCCGGATGGATATCTAAATAATCTGGATTTTTAATTAGTAAATAAATTATGCAAAAAAAGGACGCTAGTGAAATGAAGGATATGATAATTGTGAAATATCTATTATAATTCATCGTGTTTTACCTTTCGTTAAAAGGTGATTCCAAACCATGAAAACAAAGGTAAGTATAATAGCACCTACCAGAGTCGCTAGACCGATGGGTTCTTTGATAAAGTTTCCAGAAATTCCTGCAGCAACCCCACAAACAACTGAGAAAAAATTGGTTATTGGGATCATAATATTAAGCTTATCCTTGTAGTATTTTGTTCCTCCCCTTCTTAGTAGAGAGTTTGCATCATCAATCATTTTCGTTGTGTACTCAGGGCTATTGCTTTTTTTATCTCTATCTGCCAATCTTTCGCATTCAAGTGAAAAGTCATTTGAAAATTCTTCTAGGTAGTCCCTAAATCTTCTTTTAGAACTTTCGAAAGAATCAATATTATCTGGATATCTCATTTGTTAAATTCGTAAATTCCCACAATGTTGTCAGGTTAGATGTTTCGAGGGTTTATGCAAAATATTTTTTTATGTACCTATTCTTCCTTTCCTGTAGTAAATCTGATAATTCGACAGCTGTTGATAGTTTGCTGTTGATATTCTTTTGATAGTTATGTTTTTGCAAGATTGAGTGTTGCTGGTTGATACTAGGGAATGGGATTCTGAATTGTTGGATATTTTCACATGTCAATGACCCCTTTGTTGTTCCGTTGCCGGAGTTAATTTCGCGTAGCTCTGGGTATGCAGCTTCCAAAGCTAGTTTTGTGAAATCAATGCTTACTTGAGAATTCTGCATTGGAGTTAAATAAGCAATGTTCTGGCTTAAAGTGGCATCAATACCAGTCTTAGTTACTTTTCCCCGAGTCTTACCCTGACCAATCAGTCCCATCAACAGGCTGCCTTTAGGAATCATCGGTAAATGACATTCCTTGACTGCCAGCTCAGTAACGTAACGAGCAGGCTCAATTGCTAATTCTTGGTTTACAGTCGAGCTATTAAACCACGGTATATCAGTGCTGTCATCGCTCCAATAACTTTCGTTAGTGGAGAGTGGTGTGGATCCGTTACCGATTTTAAAATGCCAGCCAAGCTTTTGAAGAGTCCAGCCCCTTGGGAGGGTCTTCCAGAACGGATGACCAGTATCGTATCGGTCTGGATTCGAAGCATCTGTGGCTAAATCAAAAGTCAGAGATACTAGGCGTTCCTGAAGCAAATCCTGTAGACGTTGTTGATCATCAATGAACTCATCAATCTCCGCCAGCTCACGGTCAAGGTCATCTGCGATTTGCTTTTGCTCTTCAAGTGGAGGTAACGGAATCTGGATTGCTTTCATTGCTGAATATCTAGTTGTCCATAAGTCAGCAACAATCCCCGAGCCAAAACGGTAAAATTCTTCCTGGAATCCAACGCTAGTCAGTAGATATTTTGCAAACTGAGGATAGATACCTTTTGGCTCAAGCACGATGTTAATCAGAGAGACTGATCCATCCCGCGGTGCAATGCCAGCAGACCCTTTTCTATCCGAACGGCTATTAATAACAAAATCGCCTTTTCGAGCAACCTTTTTCGGCGCGCCAATCGCAGAAATAGCAACACTTTCCTGTTGCTCAACAACACCCTTCTTTGTAACTGAAAGAGGTGCTAAATCTTCTGCAGTAGTAGGTTCATTGCGCTCTCTGAACACAGAACCAAGTCGAACAATCCTCCAGCCTGAACGGACTGAACCGCCAAACCAATCGTAGGCTTTATTACCTGGCATTAGCCCAGCACCTCTTCCAGCCTCTTCCTAATCCGGCCCAGCACCTCGTTCAGGTCGCGGTCAATCTCCTCCAAGGAGCGGGGCGGAACGTACTCATAGAAGTGGCGGGTAAAAGGAATCTCCGCCCCCTCCTTGGTCTTAGACTCATCAATCCAGGTATCAGGCACAAAGGGTTTGACCTCACGCTCCAAATACTCGTGAATATCCTCGCCCCAGGGAACATTCTCAGTATCACGCAGGGTAGAATCAGCCACCGGCTTCTTAGCCTTCAACACCACCTCGGCGGATTCATCGCGTTCAGCCAACTCATCCACCAACTTAGCCAAAGCCGCAGGCTTCACCAGGGCACCGGCGTCCGCAAACACCTGCAACAGCTCAGCCTTCACACCAGCCACATCACCGCCAACGGCACCCGCTGTGCTCTCAACCAAAGAAGCAAGAGAAACCCGCACAGCGGTGTCCTCACCCTCAGTCAACTTGAGTTTGCCAAACTCCTTAGAAGCCAAGAGCCTCTCAACCCGCTCAGCAGTAAAGCCCCAATTCAACCGCAAAGGGCGCTCCACCGTAATCGTGCGGTACATAAACTCCTCACGATCAAAAACCTTAGACCGCTTATCATCCGCAGCATCAAAAGCAGCGTAAAGGCGGGTAATCTCAGCAATCTGCTCCTCACTCAGGCGCTTCCGCTTAGACCCCACCGACTTACGCATCTTCTCAAACATATTCGTCGCGTCAATCAGCTGAACCTTACCCCTACGCTCAGCCTTCTTCTGCTTATTCAACACCCAAATATAGGTAGAAATACCCGTGTTATAGAACATGTCAGTAGGCAGGCCAATAATCGCCTCAAGGTAATCCTGATCCAAAACCCACTTACGGATATTCGACTCACCAGACCCAGCGCCACCCGTAAACAGGGGAGAACCATTCAAAACAATGGCACCACGGCCCCCCACCTGGGCAACACCATTGCTAGCCACCGTCGGCTCATTGAGTTTAGAAATCAGATGCTGCAAGAAAAGGAGCGAACCGTCAGACACACGGGGCAGGCCAGCACCAAAACGGCCCGCAAAACCCTGGTTCTTATGCTCAGCCTCAACCACAGCCTTAGCACCCTTCCAATCCACGCCAAAGGGCGGGTTGCTCAGACCATAATGGAAGGTGCGGTTCTCAAAAGCCGGGTCAGTGAGCGTGTTGCCAAGAGCGATATTATCGACGTCCTGGCCCTTCACCACCATGTCCGCCTTACAAATCGCATAAGACTCGGGGTTGAGCTCCTGACCCAGCAAGCTCACATCGGCGGTGGGGTTCAGCTGATGAATCTTATCGTCAGCCACCGACAGCATGCCGCCGGTGCCAGCCGTAGGGTCATAGACCGAGCGGGCAATGTAGTCAGTGCGCAGGTCTTCATCGTCAGCCAGCAGCAGGTTAACCATGAGCTCAATAACCTCACGCGGGGTAAAGTGCTCACCGGCAGTTTCATTCGAAGCCTCAGCGAACTTGCGAATCAGCTCTTCGAAGATGTTGCCCATCTGCTCATTGCTCACCTGATCAGGGTGCAGGTTCACCCGCGAGAAATGCTGAATCACCTGATACAGCAGGTTATGGGCAGCAAGGTCTGCGATGGTGTCTTCAAACTTATACTTCTCAAAAATATCGCGCACGTTCTCACTGAACTGATTGATGTAAGAACGCAAGTTCTGTTCAAGCGTATCGGGGTCATTAGCCACGGTCTTGAGGTTGTGCTGGGAGAGGTTATAGAAACTGTAATCGTGCCCCGCCCGGGCAGACAGCATAGCCGGAGGAATCGTATCGAGTACATAGCCCTCTGTTGCCTCAAGAACAGCCTGCTTGGTCGGCTCAAGCACCGCATCAAGACGCGCCAACACCGTGAAAGGCAAAATAATCTGACCGTACTGATGCTGCTTATAGGTACCGCGCAACACATCAGCCACATTCCAAATGAACTGAGAATAGTTCAAAGAAGACACATACGCCCCTCAAGATTGGCAAACTAATGGCTCAGCATAAAAGCCCTAGCCACCAGGTAGAGCTTTTACCCTGATGAAAACTAATCATACTCAAGGGGCAGGCTGGGAAGTTGAAGTACAGCTCTTGTGTCTTACCTGCTCACCAGGGCCGGGCGGTGAGCTAGCCAGCTGCCGGGTAGGGTAGAAGTAAACCCCATAGCAGCGCAGGCGAAAGGACCCCACATGAAAACCCGCCCCTTCACCCAGGTCGATGTGTTCGGCTCGGTTCCGCTCAAAGGCAACCCCCTCGCCGTGGTGCTCGATGGCAGCGGCCTCACCGACGAGCAGATGCAGAGCTTCGCCCGCTGGACCAACCTCTCAGAAACCACCTTCATCACCCAACTGACTGACGCTCGGGCCGACTACGCCGTCCGCATCTTCACCCCCGGCGGCGAACTGCCCTTCGCCGGGCACCCCACCCTGGGCAGCGCCCACGCCTGGCTAGAAGCCGGTGGCCAGCCACAGCGCCCTGACGTCATCGTGCAAGAATGCGCTGCAGGGCTCATCGACATCACCCGCAGCGGCCAAGAGCTCGCCTTCGCCGCACCGGCAACCGTCCGCTCCGGTGCCCTCGATGAGGCAACCCTGGCAGACATCGCCACCGCCCTAGGGCTAGAGCGCAGCCAGATTCTCTCCCACCAATGGGTCGACAACGGGCCTGGCTGGTCCGCCGTCGAAATCGCAGACCCCGACCGTCTGCTCGCCCTCACCCCGGACTTCGCCCGCGGCACAGACCTCAAACTCGGCGTCTTCGCCATGCACCCGGAAGGGTCAGACATCGCCTACGACATCCGCGCCTTCGTGCCCGGAGTCGGCGTTTCTAAGGACCCGGTCACCGGCTCCCTCAACGCCTCCGTCGCCCAGTGGCTCGCCCGCGAAAACCGGGTCGCCGGAACCTACACCGTACGCCAGGGCACCTGTCTGCACCACGACGGTAGGCTCACCATCACGGTAGGGCAGGACGCCGGCCCCACCGGCACACCCGACATTTGGGTTGGCGGAAGAACTCACACCCTTATCAGGGGAGAGGTTAGCCTCTAGGTCTTTTGGTTACATTCGGGAGCAACTGTGATATAAAGGTGTGTGGCGTCACCCACCGCCCAGCGCTTTGCCCCTGTGACTCTAGCAAGCAGGCCACCAGCGCGAAGGGAAGAGAATTCTCGGGTTGCACCGGCATACCATGGCCGGGGTAGGCACCACCGAACCGTCGATTGATACCGCAGCTAGAGTGCGAAGAAAGTCGATACCCGTGACTGCCCAATCAAACTTCAAAAAGCTCGTGCGCGCCCGTATGGAAGAAACCGGTGAGAACTACACCACCGCCCGAGCAGCCCTCCTCGAGACCAGACCGTCGACCGATGTCCTGAACGATCCCCGCGAACAAGCCTACGCAGAGCACCGCACAGTCGTTGACCGTTTTCTGCAGGGCGGACGCCTGACCTCCTGGCCCTCCAAACGCCGCACCCGCGCCCACCTGCTGCTGCACCTAGTGACCTATTTTGAGCCAGGGCGCACCTACACCGAGAAACAGGTTAACGAGATTCTGGCCGCCCTCTGGCAGGACTATGCCTTTATGCGTCGGGAAATGGTCGAGTACGGTTACCTGGTGCGAACCTCTGACGCCTCCGCGTATTGCCTGGCAACCCGGGCTCCCGACCGGGAAGGTACCGTGCTGGCTGCCGAGGCCCCGGCCTGGGAAGCGATGTGGCTGCCGGGCTACCTGGCAAGCTAAGTAGGTGAGGGATCCATGTTTGGGCTGAAAACAACCGTGAAAACGGTGATCTTTCTCGATGCCTTTGCCAGTGCAACTATATATTTTCTGCTTCTTTTCCGCTTCGCCCAGGACTCAAGCCCTTGGGGAATGACAGCTGTAGCTTTGGTCAGCATGCTCACCGGCGCAGTCTGCGCTGCACCATTAGGAGCATGGGTTGACCGGAGCAACCTAAGAACTTTGTGGATTGGCGCTACTAGCACGAGTGCCTTTTTGACCTTGGGGTTACATCTAACTTCTACTCCGTGGTTTTGGCTAGTACTCCTAGCCTGTATAACTGCTGCTGAGGTGGTCAGTGGAACTGCTATTTTCAAGGCTCTTCCTAAGACTCCCGGTATGACGCAGACTTCTGCAAGTTCATTCCTTGTGGGGATGGGAGCTGTGCTGGGTGTGGTCACTCCGGCAGGTGCGGCTTTGCTCTACGCAGTAGCACCCCACGCTTGCTTCCTGTTTGCCTTCGCATTACAAGTCCCGGCAGTACTGCTGTTACTTAAGGTGGCTCCGAAGGGTGAGGCTCCTCAACTTGAGAAACTCAGTTTCAAAGACGCTGCCCTCGGGCTGGGGGCTTTGAGTAAGAGTTTAGGGCTTCTAGCGTACCTTCCGGTGATGTACTTGGTTGTGATCGCAACGTCAGCAGAAGACCTCTCTGGCCTTATCTACCTCCAGCAGGTGGGTGGCGATTTTATCGCCGGAGCCTTCTCTGGCATGGTAGAAAATCCAGGGCCAGCGGGTTATGCTGCCTTAACCGCCTTCTGGTCATTGGGGCTTCTACTTGGTTCGGCTATACCCAATCGGCGCTGGTTTTCACTGTCTACCTATCAATCTTTGATACTAGGCGGTCTGGCTATTTCCCTGGCCATTGTGGTGGAAGGAATGCTTCCCTATGCACCTGTGATTGCTGTGGCCTTTTTGATCGGGGGGATAGGTAATGCCGTGCATAACGTGGGGGTGCGTTCTTCTGTTTATGAGCAAGTTCCTGAGGAACATACCGGTCAGGTATGGGCTATGGTGAGTGTGAGCTTTACACTTCTAGCCGGATTAGGCAAGATGCTGGGAACCCCGTATCTCTTAGGCGAACCTCAGCAGGTGGTGATTGGCTGTGGGGCTATAGCCACAGGGGCAATATTGCTGTTCTTAGTTCTTCGGCAGATTCGTAAATGGAGTCGCTAGCGACCCGGGCTCCTGACCGGGAAGGTACCGTGCTGGCTGCCGGGCTACCTGGCAGCAGAGGCTATGTAGCAACTAGGGACCAGGTTCCTCCCGAAATCCTTGTGGTGCACACATACTATTGGGAGTTTTCTGGTCCCTACTTGGGGTGGGGCAGGTCGGAGCGCACGTGTGCCACAACCGGCCCTTAGCTCACCTCAACCCGGGCCGCAGCCTCGCGCCCGAACAGGTAGAGCACCAGTTCGCCCGGATCGCCGGTCAGCACGGTCGCAACCTGGCCAGTAGGCGGAGCAATCACAGTATGAACAGCGGGGGAGTAGCCCGGCGCTTCCAGCACCAGCCCGTGAGGGTACTTCTTCCCGGCCATCAGGCGAGCACGCGCCCGCAGCACCTTCCACATCTTCTCCTGCACACCCTCAGCCAGCTCGCGCGGGGCAGGCTGCTCGCCGTCAGCGAGTAAGGCGCGGCGGACGTCCTCGGTATGCACAAAATACTCGACCAGGTTCATTGCTTCGTCCAGGCCCGGGAAGCGCCTGCGCATGTGTAGGTAACCCGGCTGCGCCTCAAAATCACGCAGGGCCTTCTCGTAGCGGCGCTGGCCGGTCAGCTCATCGGCGAGCTGGTTGGTGTGACGCTCGGTGCGTGCTTCCAGCGGCCCGCCCACCACGCCAGCTGCCAGCATTGGCTTGGACTCCCGCAGCAGCAGGTGGGCTGCCAGATGGCGGGTTTCCCAGCCCTCGCAGAGGGTGGGGGCGGACGGCCCCGCGTCAGCAAGAGCCTCGAGCAGGGCGGTGCGTTCTGAGGTAACAAGGGCAGAAGAAGTCATACACCCAGTCTAAACCCGAAGCCGGGCCCGGGAGGGCGAGTCGAGGCTGCCCTTGAGTCAGGTTACGGCTTGCAGGAAATATTCAGCGTCCGCCCATCCCGCCTTGACCCGCGGCCGCTAGGCTTTCACCAGAACCCAACCCCTGAAAGGTCGTATGACAGTTTCTACCAAATCTCGCATGACCCCCTTGCTTACCCTGGCTGTTCTAGCTGTGAGCGGTTGCTCATCCTCGTTCCAGGGTTCTTCACGGGAGGAGCTTCCCACCAGGCTGCCTGCCGCACCTGAGCAGGTGCTGCCGGCGTCCGCGCAACAGGGCGTAACAGAGCAGACCCCTATCGCCGAGCTGGCCGACAGTGCCTGGCTCGATGCCACAGCGGATACGACCGATATTCCCCGGCGGGTGCTGGCGGCGTATGCGGGGGCGTCCTTGCGCGTGGCGCAGACCTACCCGGAGTGCAGGTTGGGCTGGAACACCATCGCGGGCATCGGCGCGGTGGAAACCCTGCACGGCACCTACCGGGGTGCCAGCACCGATGGGGACGGCCAGGTAACCCCCAAGATTTTTGGCCCGGCCCTCGACGGGTCCGAAGGGGTGATGGCGATTGAAGACTCCGACGGCGGGCAACTCGATGACGACACCCAGTGGGACCGCGCCGTGGGGCCGCTCCAGTTCATCCCCTCCACCTGGGATTACATCGGGCAGGACGGCAACGCCGACGGCAAGCGCGACCCTCACCAGATCGACGACGCGGCTCTGACCACCGCCGTCTACCTCTGCCAGGGGCAGCGCGACACCAGCACCGACGAGGGCTGGCAGCGCGGAGTGCTGGCCTACAACCGGTCGGTGGTCTACGCCAACCAGGTAGCTCACCACGCAGAAACCTACCGGCAGGTTGCTCCACCTAGCGCAGGCACTAGCCCTACAAGCACCAGCACCAGCCCGTAGCCAGATGGTGAGAGCCGCCCGAGAGCCGCTAGCGCCATCAGCTAGGATGGAAAGGTGAGTACACCAGCACCCAGCGCCACCGAGGGCGCTTCACTGCCCGCCGATATCGCCGCCCGCCTCAAACGCGATGAACACGGCCTATTCGCTGCCATCATCCAGCAGTACGACACCCGCGACGTGCTCATGCTCGGCTGGATGAACGACGAAGCCCTACGCCGTACCCTCACCGAAGGGCGGGTCACCTTCTGGTCCCGCTCCCGCCAGGAATACTGGCGAAAGGGCGACACCAGCGGCCACTACCAGTATGTCAAAAGCGTCAGCATCGACTGCGACGGCGACGCCCTGCTCATCGAGGCAGACCAGGTAGGGGCAGCCTGCCACACCGGCACCACCACCTGCTTCCACGCCGGGGGCGCCCTGCCAGCTGCCACCGGCGTCCGCCCCGAATAGCACCCCAGACACACCACAACCAGAGGACACCATGCACGACTTGGGAATCGTAGAACCGACCCTAGAAGAGTTCCGTGAACTAGCTGCCAGCCGCCGCGTTATTCCCGTGCGCGTCAAAGTTCTCGCAGACGCCATGACCCCCATCGGTATCTACCGTGCCCTGGTTGCCGCCGACGGCGCACCCGCCCCCGGCACCTTCCTGCTGGAGTCAGCCAACGAGCAGAAGCAGTGGTCCCGCTACTCCTTTATCGGTGCCTCAAGCCGCTCAACCCTCACCACCAAGAACGGGCAGATTGTCTGGCAGGGCCTGACCCCTGCCGGTGCTCCCGTCGAGGGCGACCCCGTCGAAGCAATCCGCCAGACCCTGGAGATGCTGCACACCGAGCCCCTCGATAACCTACCCCCGCTCACCAGCGGCCTGGTCGGCTACATGGGCTGGGACGTCGTGCGCCACTGGGAGAAACTACCCGGCGGCCCGGCGGACGACGTCAACCTGCCCGAGTTCGCCCTGAACATCGTCTCAGACATGGCAGTGCACGATAACTCCGACGGCACCGTCACCCTGATTGCCAACGCCATCAACTTCAACGGCACCGACGACAACATCGACGCCGCCTACGCTGATGCGCTCTCCCGCGTCTACGCCATGATGGACAAACTCGCCCAGCCCGCCCCCGAGTCGGTCTCAACCCTCACCGGCACAGCGGACGTCGAGGCGCAGGTCGCCCAGGTCAAGCACACCTGGGCGGAGCAGGGTTTCTTGGACGCCATTGAAAAGTCCAAGAAAAACATCATCGACGGCGACGTCTTCCAGATCGTGATCTCCCGCCGTTTCGAGGCAGAAAACCGCGCCAGTGCCCTGGACGTCTACCGGGTGCTACGCCAGTCCAACCCCTCGCCCTACATGTATCTCTTCAACTTCGAATCCACCGAAGACGGCGAGCCCTTCCAGATTGTCGGTTCTTCCCCCGAAGCCCTGGTCACCCTCAAAAACGGCACCGCCACCACCCACCCCATCGCGGGGTCCCGTCCGCGCGGCGCCACCCGCGAAGAAGATCTGGCTCTGGCCGAAGAGCTGCTTGCCGACGAAAAAGAACGCTCCGAGCACCTCATGCTCATTGACCTGGCCCGCAACGACCTCTCCCGCGTCGCGGTACCCGGTTCCGTCAACGTCACCCAGTTCATGGAAATCGAGCGATTCAGCCACATCATGCACATCTCCTCCGAGGTGCAGGCCCAGCTGGCCGAGGGCATGAACGCCTACGACGTACTGCGCGTAGCCTTCCCCGCAGGCACCCTCTCGGGCGCGCCCAAGCCCCGCGCCATGCAGCTGCTCGACGAGTACGAGGTGAGCGCTCGCGGTGTTTACGGCGGGGTCTGCGGCTACTTCGACTTTGCGGGCAACATGGACATGGCTATTGCCATCCGCACCGCGGTGCTCAAGAGCGGACGCGCCTACGTGCAGGCTGGTGCCGGTATCGTCATGGACTCGGTGCCCGCTTCTGAAGCCCAGGAAACCGTAAATAAGGCAGCAGCGCCCCTGCGTGCGGTGCTTACCGCGTCGGGTCTGGCGCCCCTGTCGACCGAGGTGATTGACTAAATGAGCGAGTCACAGGCCCAGCCTGCTGAGGTTGCTACCGCGCGCCGGGTGCCGGGCTGGGCTAAGCCTGCCCGTGTGATGCTGGGGGCCATGGCGGTTTCTGCCGCCGCCTTCCTCACCACTTTGCCGACCTGGATTCGCGCCGAGGTCAGCACGGTCGTTTCGACCTCCACCCTGGACATTTCGGGGGCGGACGCCGGCCCTACCGTCTCTGCCCTGGCCCTGGTTGCCCTGGTGGCCTCCGTTGCCCTGCGGATTGCCGGTCCTAAGCTCCGGAAGGTGCTGGCCCTCTTGCTGGTGGGTGTAGGGCTAGGTCTGGCAGTAGCTGCATTTGGTGTGAACGCCGACCCACAGGCTGCGTCTATGGCCCAGGTCAGCGCGATGACCGGCACCAACGCCCCGGCTAACTCCTACGCTGTGACCGCCATGCCCCTGCTGGCGACCGTGTGCGGTGTGCTGGTTGCCCTTGCCGGTGTATGGGCCTTTGTTGCTACCTCCCGCTGGAAGACCGGGCGCAAGTACGATCGGTCAGCTGCCCGGGCAGCCCGCGTGGCTTCTGCCGAAGAAACGGACGAAATCGACGCCTGGGACTCCCTGAGCGAGGGTAAGGACCCCACCCTGTAAGAGGGGTAGGACGTCTAAAGCCGCAGACCCGCTGCGATAGCGGGCTGCGGCTTTGCTGTATCTAGAGGGGGTTATAGGCCGAAGGAGCCCTCTAGGCGGCTGCGGGAACCGGGGTGCAGGAGTACCACCTGGCTGATGAACTCATCGCCTGACCAGGTGCTGCGCAGTAGACGTAGGCAGGGCTCGGTGGGGTTGATCTGCAGGTCGGACGCCTGTGAGCTAGTGGGCAGCACCGCTTCAACGGTGTGCGTCCCCCGGGTGATAGGGGAGCACTGCCCCAGATAAAAGTTGGGGGTAATGCTGGTGAAGTCCTGCTCTAGATAGTCGGGTATGGCTACGGCGTTGACGTAGCGTTCTTCGCGCTGGATGGGCAGCCCGTCGTCGTAGTGGACCAGCACGCTGTGGAAGACCCTTTCGCCCAGCTCGGGGGCTAGGCGGCGCTGGGCCTGGGCTGCCGGTATCTCTTCGAGGGTGAGTACTGTACTGCTGTGGGTATGGCCCCGTTCGGCAATCTCATCTGCAATATTGCGCACCTCAAAGAGGGCAGATGAGTTCTTATGTTCGGCAACGAAAGTACCCACTCCACGCGCCCGCACGAGCAGGCCCTCAAGCGTCATCTCGCGGATAGCTCGGTTGACCGTCATGCGGGAGAGACCCAGGGCGTTAGCGAGCTCGTTTTCTGAGGGGATGGTTTCGCCCGCTGCCCAGTGGCCGCTGTTGATCTGCTCGGTGATGATGGTTTTGAGCAGCTGGTAGGCGGGGGTTTTTGCGGCCTTGTGGTCAGCGAACTGCTGGGACAAGTCGGTAATTTTTTCCACGCCTACTCCATTGACAACCAGTTGTATATACAAGAAGATAGGTGTGTGACCCTCTTCATCTTTCCACTGTACCGCCCCGGCGCGGTCAGGCAAAAGTAAAGAACCAGAAGCTGGGCAAAGCAGACCATCATGTACAAAGGAGTAGACATGACCACCAGCGGCCCCCGCCCCGTCCGCGCCCCTCGCGGCTCCGAACTCAACACCCTTGGCTGGCAGCAGGAAGGCGCCCTGCGCATGCTCATGAACAACCTCGACCCCGAGGTAGCCGAGCACCCCGATAACCTGGTGGTCTACGGCGGCACCGGCCGCGCAGCCCGCTCCTGGGAGGCCTTCGACGCCATTATCGCCACCCTCAAGACCCTTAAAAATGACGAGACCATGCTGGTACAGTCCGGCAAGCCCGTGGGCGTCTTCCGCACCAATGAGTGGGCCCCGCGTGTGCTGCTGGCCAACTCCAACCTGGTGGGGGACTGGGCCAACTGGGAGCACTTCCGCAAGCTCGAAGCCGAAGGTCTGATGATGTACGGCCAGATGACCGCTGGCTCCTGGATCTACATCGGCACCCAGGGCATTCTGCAGGGCACCTACGAGACCTTCGGTGCAGTAGCCCGCAAGCGATTTAATGGCACCCTGGCAGGTACCATTACCCTCACCGCAGGCCTGGGCGGCATGGGCGGGGCCCAGCCCCTGGCAGTGACCATGAACGAGGGCGTAGCAATCTGTGTGGACGTTGATGAGTCCCGCGTTGACCGCCGCATCGACCACAAGTACCTAGACATCAAGGCCCGCGATCTCGACCACGCCCTAGAGCTGGCCATCGAGGCCCGCGACGCTAAAAAGCCCCTGTCCATCGGCGTCGTCGGCAACGCTGCCGAGATTTTCCCCGAGCTGCTGCGCCGCAAGGCTCCCATCGACATCGTCACCGACCAGACCAGCGCCCATGACCCGCTCAGCTACCTGCCCACCGAGGTTACCTTTGAGGACTGGAAGGCAGAAGCCGCCCGCGACCCCGAGCTCTTCACCAAGCGTTCCCGTGAGGCTATGGCAGCCCACGTTGAGGCAATGGTTGGCTTTATGGACGCCGGTGCCGAGGTCTTCGACTACGGCAACTCGATTCGCGACGAGGCCCGCAAGGCCGGCTACCAGCGAGCCTTCGACTTCCCCGGCTTTGTGCCCGCCTACATCCGCCCCCTCTTCGAAGAGGGCCTGGGCCCCTTCCGCTGGTGCGCCCTCTCCGGCGACCCCGAGGACATCAAGAAGACCGACCAGGCCATTCTTGAACTCTTCCCCGAGAACGAGCACCTCAAGCGCTGGATCACCATGGCCGGTGAAAAGGTCGCCTACGAGGGTCTGCCCGCCCGTATCTGCTGGCTGGGCTACGGCGAGCGCCACAGGGCAGGTCTCAAGTTCAACGAGATGGTAGCTAGCGGTGAGCTCTCTGCCCCCATCGCCATTGGCCGTGACCACCTGGATTCAGGTTCGGTAGCCTCCCCCTACCGCGAAACCGAGGGCATGAAGGACGGCACCGACGCCGTTGCCGACTGGCCCCTGCTCAACGCCCTGGTCAACACCTCATCGGGTGCTTCCTGGGTCTCCATTCACCACGGTGGCGGCGTAGGTATGGGCCGCTCTATCCATGCGGGCCAGGTCTGCATTGCCGACGGTTCTGAGCTGGCAGCTGCCAAGCTGGAGCGGGTGCTGACCAACGACCCCGGCATGGGCGTGATTCGCCATGCGGACGCCGGCTACGAGTACGCCCAGCAGGTTGCCGCTGAGCGCGGGGTCCGTATTCCCATGCAGGAAAACCGCTAGCCATGACCAGCCGTCTCTTTACCAATATCGGGTCCCTGGTTACTAACGACCCCACTCTGGACCGCGGGCCCCTGGGTGTGCTTGAGAACGCCGCCTTTGTGGTGGAGCAGGGCCGGATTGCCTGGGTTGGCTCTACCAGCCAGGCACCGGCGTCCGACCGCTGCGTTGATCTGGGCGGGCGAGCTGTGCTGCCGGGCTTTGTGGAATCCCACTCCCACCTGGTTTTTGCCGGTGACCGCTCCCACGAGTTTGCTGCCCGCATGGAGGGCAAACCCTACGAGGCCGGTGGCATCCGCACCACCATCGAGGCCACCCGGGCAGCGAGTGCAGCTGAGTTGGAACTCAATACCCGCTTGCTTATGCAGGAGTACGCCCGGGCCGGGGCGACCACGATTGAGGTGAAGACCGGCTACGGCCAGTCGGCTGAGTCTGAGTTGAAGTCGGTGCAGGTTGCCGCTTCCTGTACCGAAGAGGTGACCCTGCTAGCTGCCCACGTGGCTCCGCCGGAGTACCGGGATAAGCACGATGAGTACGTGCAGATGGTGGTTGACACCATGATTCCCGAGTGCGCCCCCTACGCCTCATGGATTGACGTGTTCTGCGAACGCGGGGCTTTTAGCGAGGACGAATCGCGGGCTGTTTTGCAGGCCGGTATGGCTGCCGGTTTGAAGGCGCGCGTGCACGGGAACCAGTTGACCTACGGGGCCGGTGTGCAGCTGGCCGTTGAATTGGGCGCTGCCAGCGTGGATCACGTGGTTTACCTGACGGACGCGGACGTCGACGCCCTGGCTAATAGCTCCACGGTGGCTACCGTGCTGCCCGGGGCAGATTTCTCAACCCGGGGCGCCTACCCCGACGCCCGCCGCCTGCTAGACGCCGGGGCAACGGTGGCCCTGGGTGCTGACTGCAACCCCGGTACCTCCTTCACCACCTCCATCCCCTTCTGCATCGCCCTGGCCGTGCGAGATCTGCACATGAGCCCCGACGAAGCTGTTTGGGCAGCAACAGCCGGGGGAGCGGCAGCCCTGGGGCGCACCGACATCGGTGCCATCACCGTGGGAGCCCGCGCCGACGTCCTCGCCCTGGACGCCCCCAACCACCTGCACCTAGCCTACCGCCCCGGCGTGCCCCTGGTTGCAGGCGTCTGGAAGGACGGGCAAACCGTCGTACACCTGCACGAGGAGGAAAACTAGTGATTCAGGCAATCACCGACCGGCAGGCCCCGACCTGGAGCGGACGCAACGACGGGCCCGGTGCCGAGCACCGCAGGCTCTTCCAGACGGTGCAGCCGCTTGCCAAGGTGACTCAGCGCCCGGACGCGGTCTTCGTCGGCTTTGCCTCCGACGAGGGGGTCCGCCGCAACCAGGGGCGCACCGGCGCAGCAGAAGGCCCCAGCGCCCTGCGCTCAGCCCTGGGAACCCTAGCCCTGGCTCAGGGAACCACCGGTAACCGCCGCACTGACCTGGTCCTGGGCGATGCCGGTGACGTTGTCGTCACCCACCGCGACCTGGTCGGTGGCCACCGCAGGCTATCGGAGGCCGTCACCGCCATCATCGACGCGGGCTCCCTACCGGTGGTCCTCGGCGGCGGGCACGAAGTCGCCTATGGCACCTATAAGGGGCTGGCGGCGTCCGCCCGCAGAAAAAACCACTGGGGGCAGGGAAAACCTGCGCGTATCGGCATCCTGAACCTGGACGCCCACTTCGACCTGCGCCAAGCGGACGAACCCACCAGCGGAACCCCCTTCAGCCAGGCGCTCGCCGACGAAGAATGGGCAGGCACCGAGCTGACCTACGCGGTCGTGGGCATCTCTGAGGCAGCCAACACCCAGGTGCTCTTCGACGCCGCAGACCGCGCCCGCGTGCACTACCTACTCGATGAAGAAACCCACTGGGGCAACCTGCAAGCCATCGACAAGTTCATTGAGGTCTTCACCGCAAATGTTGACCTAATCTACCTGACCCTCGACCTTGATGTGCTGCCGGCAGCCGTTGCCCCCGGCGTCAGCGCTCCGGCCGCCCTCGGGGTTGATGCAGCCATCATCAACCGCATCATGGGTAAGGTCGCCGCCTCGGGTAAGCTCGCCGCCTTCGACGTGGCAGAACTCAACCCCTCCCTCGACATCGACGGACGCACCGCCAAGACCGCCGCCCGCCTGATGCACACCGTCCTGACCCGGCATACGCCTCTGCCGGAGTAAAACTCTATAGGTTCTGCAGGCTCGCGCTCGCTGCCGACCCTCTCGCTGGTTCGCTAGCGCTCACAAGCGATTCACGCCAGCCCCGCAGCCAGCAGCTTCGCTGCCGACCCTGCTTCACCTCATACACTTTCAAAGGAGAAAACCATGACCACCACTGTCACCGTAGGCCTTGGGCCCGTGAGCTTTGCCGACCTGATCGCAGTTGCCCGCCACGGCGCGGCCGTCACCCTCAGCGACGAAGCCCTGGCCGAAATCGAAAAATCTAGCCAGCGTATTCGCGACCTCGCTAACTCCGACACCCCCGTCTACGGCGTCTCCACCGGCTTTGGCGCCCTGGCTAACAAGCACATTCCCCTGGAGATGCGCAAGGCCCTGCAACGCGGCCTGATTCGCTCCCACGCGGCAGGCTCCGGCCCCGAGGTCGAGACCGAGGTCATTCGCGCCCTCATGCTTCTGCGTCTTTCAACCCTGGCAACCGGTCGCACCGGCGTCCGTCCGGTCGTCGCCCAGGCCTACGCCGATATGCTGTCAGCCGGGCTGACCCCGGTAGTGCGCGAGTACGGTTCGCTGGGCTGCTCCGGCGATTTGGCACCCCTGTCCCACTGCGCCCTGGCCATCATTGGCGAGGGCCAGGTGCGGGACGCCGACGGCCAGCTCTACGAGACCGCAGAGGCTTTCGAGAAGTTCGGGCTGACCGCGGTCGAACTGGCTGAAAAGGAGGGCCTGGCCCTCATCAACGGCACCGACGGCATGCTGGGCATGCTGGTCATGGCCCTGACCGACCTGGACGCCCTGGTCAAGCTCGCCGACGTCGCTGCGGCCATGAGCGTTGAGGGGCTTGCCGGTACCGACCGCGTCTTCGCCCCCGAGCTGCACGAGTTGCGACCCCACCCCGGCCAGGGGGCAGCGGCTGCCAACATGAAGAAGGTGCTGGAGGGCTCCGGTATTATCCAGCACCACGCCGAGAACGTGACCACCTACGTGCAGGACGCCTACTCCCTGCGCTGCGCACCCCAGGTTGCCGGTGCTGTGCGCGACACCATCGAGCACGCCCGCACTGTTGCCCTGCGCGAGCTGGCATCGGCGGTCGATAACCCCGTGGTGACCCTGGACGGCCGTGTGGAATCCAACGGTAACTTCCACGGCGCCCCGGTCGCCTATGTGCTGGACTTCCTGGCTATTGCCGTGGCCGATGCTGCCTCTATCTCGGAGCGCCGCACCGACCGCTTCCTCGATGTTGCCCGCAACCGCGGCCTGCCGCCCTTCCTGGCCGACGACCCCGGCGTGGACTCGGGCCACATGATTGCCCAGTACACCCAGGCCGCGATTGTCTCTGAGCTCAAGCGCCTGGCTGTTCCTGCTTCTGCCGACTCCATTCCTTCGTCTGCCATGCAGGAGGACCACGTCTCTATGGGCTGGTCGGCTGCCCGCAAGCTGCGCAAGGCGGTGGACGGGCTCACCCGCGTCCTCGCCATCGAAATCCTGACCGCCGCCCGCGGTATCGACCTGCGCGCCCCGCAGACCCCCGCCCCGGCAACTGCCGCTGTGGTTAGGCGCCTGCGCAAGGATGTCGCTGGCCCCGGCCCCGACCGCTTCCTCTCACCCGAAATCGAGCAGACCGTCGAACTAGTCGCCAACGGTGAACTGCTGGCTGCGGCTGAGAGCGTCACTGGCCGTCTTGCCTAGTTCTTCCGTCTTACGGAAATAAAAAGGCACACGGGTGCCTAAACTGGGCCAAAGAGCCCGCTATCTTCTAAGATAGAGATAAGCACCCGTGTGCTCAGCACCCCATACACCGGCAAGCGCACGCCCACACACTACAAGGAGACTCACATGGCACAGCAGACCGTTGAGATGGTCCCCGACCTGCCCTACAACAACCACGGCAATACCGCCGCCTCATGGGCCATGGTCATCATCATGATTGCCGGCGCAATCATCGGCGCCGTTGGCTTCTGCATCTCAAACACCCCCATCTTCGTTGTCGGTGTCGCCATCATCGCCATCGGCGTTGTCGCCGGTATCGTGCTTCGCTCAGCAGGCTACGGCCAGGGCGGCAAGCACACCAAGTACCATCACTAAAACCTGTACCCACCCGGGTGAGGTTTAGAGAAGGGGCACCCCGCACAGACGCGAGGTGCCCCTTGTGCTCTTCCAGCTACCCCGGTCATTCTTAGACTTGTTCTCACCGGGTGAACCCATCTGGCAAACGCTCAGCCACCTGAGCGATACTAGAGGGGCACGACCAACCCAACCTGCGCCGTCCGCGCACCAGCACCAAGGGGCACCATGACCGTACTTGACGACATCATCGTAGGCGTCCGCGAAGATCTCGAAACCCGCCGCGCCGCCCTGCCACTTGAAGAGCTCAAGAAGCAGGCAGCCGCCCAGGCTCCCGCGCTTGATGCCCTAGCTGCCCTGCGTGGTGCCGAAGCTGGCAGTGTTGAAATCATTTCTGAGGTCAAACGTTCCTCACCGTCTAAGGGCGCCCTCTCCGACATCCCCGACCCCGCCGAACTGGCCGCCGCCTACCAGGCCGGGGGAGCGGCCGCTATTTCGGTGCTGACCGAAGAACGCCGCTTCAAGGGGACCCTGGCTGACTTGGACGCCGTCCGTGCAGCTGTCAGTATCCCAGTTCTGCGCAAGGACTTCACCGTCGACGAGTACCAAATCTGGGAGGCCCGCGCCCACGGTGCCGACCTGGTCCTGCTCATCGTTGCTGCCCTCGATGACGACACCCTGCGCCGCTTCCTCGACCTCACGCATGAGCTGGGTATGAACGCCCTGGTCGAAACCCACACCCCCGAAGAAATCGAACGGGCTGTTGCAGTGGGCGCCCGCATCGTAGGCGTCAACGTGCGCAACCTCAAGACCCTCGAAGTCGATAACGCCAACTTCAGCAAGCTAGCCCCCCTGCTGCCCGCAGACGCCATCATCGTGGCTGAGTCGGGTGTTGCCAGCCCCGAGGACGTCGCCAACTACGCCTCACACGGCGCCAAGGCTGTGCTGGTGGGCGAGGCCCTCGTAAAATCTGGCACCCCCGCCGAGACCCTGCGCGACTTCCGCGCCGCCGGTAGCCAGGCCCGTCAAGCCTGGTTGGCGTCCGCATCAGCCTAACCCCACACCCCACTTACCCAGCACCGCGCCTGCCGTGCCCCGAGAGAGCCGAGCCCAGGCGTCCGCCCCACACCTAAAAACTTTACGACCAGCCCACCGAAGGGAAACCCCATGACTGAAACCCTCGCAGATCAATTCCTGGCCTCGGGCCAGAGCCTCAAAAACGCGCCCGGCCCCTACTTTGGGCAGTACGGCGGGCGCTACATGGCAGAATCCCTGATCGCCGCCATGGATGAGCTCGAAGCCACCTTCAACGAGGCTAAAAACGACCCCGAATTCCTAGCCGAGTTCCGCCGCCTGTCAGCCGAATACTCCAACCGCCCCTCCCTGCTGACCGAGGTGCCCCGCCTCTCGGCAGAAGCCGGGGGAGTGCGCTTCTTCCTCAAGCGGGAAGACCTCAACCACACCGGGTCTCACAAAATTAACAACGTCATCGGCCAGGCCCTGCTGGCCAAGCGTATGGGTAAGACCCGCCTCATTGCCGAAACCGGTGCAGGCCAGCACGGCGTTGCTACCGCCACCGCCGCCGCCCTCTTCGGCATGGAATGCGTGGTCTACATGGGCGAAGAAGACACCGAACGTCAGGCCCTGAACGTCGCCCGCATGCAGCTACTGGGTGCCACCGTCATTGCCGTGCAGACCGGTTCCCGCACCCTCAAAGACGCCATCAACGAGGCCCTGCGCGACTGGGTCTCCAATGTCGACACCACCCACTACCTGCTGGGAACTGCAGCCGGCGCCCACCCCTTCCCCGCCATGGTGCGCTACTTCCACGACGCCATCGGCACCGAAGCCCGCGAACAGTTCCTTGAAGCAACAGGCACCCTACCTACCGGCATCGCAGCCTGCGTCGGCGGTGGCTCCAACGCCATCGGCCTCTTCCACGCCTTCCTCGACGACGCCGACGTCAAAATCTACGGCTTCGAAGCCGGCGGCGACGGAATCGATACCGACCGCCACGCCGCCACCATCTCCCTGGGCCGCCCCGGCATGCTCCACGGCGCCATCACCTACCTCATGCAGGACGAGGACGGCCAAACCATCGAGTCCCACTCCATCTCAGCGGGCCTCGACTACCCCGGCGTCGGCCCCGAACACGCCTACCTCTCAGACATCGGCCGCGTCGACTACCAGGCTGTCACCGACACCGAAGCCATGGACGCCCTGCGTCTGCTCTGCCGCACCGAAGGTATCATCCCCGCCCTCGAATCGGCTCATGCGCTGGCAGGTGCCCTGCGCGTTGCCCGTCAGTGGGCGGCAGAAGACCCCGCCACCGCGCACGAAAAGTCCATGATTGTCTGCCTCTCCGGACGAGGAGATAAGGACATGGAAACCGCTCTCAAGTGGTTTGGCCTGGGCAAGGCCATTCCCTCCACCAGCTTGAACGTGGGCAACAAGGAAGCGGCGGCAGAGACCACCGCACAGAACGACAAGGCTATGCGGAACGAAAGCAAGGGTGCCTAATGAGCCACATCGATTTTCAGGACGAAACCCGCTACTCCGCGCGCAAGGGTAGCTTCCCTGCCCCCAACCCCAACTCCAAGCTGGCAGCCTGCCTCGCCGAGTGTAAGGCTGAGGGGCGCGCTGCCCTCATCGGCTACCTGCCGGTGGGCTACCCCAGCGTGGACGAGTCTATCGAGGCTGCCATCGAGATGGGCAAGAACGGGGTCGATATTATCGAACTCGGCCTGCCCTACTCGGACCCGGTCATGGACGGCCCCGTAATTCAGCGGGCCACCGTTGAGGCCATTGAGAAGGGCTTCCGCACCGACGATCTCTTCCACGCTGTGCGCGAGATTACCGCCGCCACCGATGCTGTGGTACTGGTGATGACCTACTGGAACCCCGTGCTGCGCCGCGGCGTCGACCGCTTCGCAGAGGAACTTGCCGCTGCCGGTGGCGCCGGTCTGATTACCCCCGACCTGGTACCCGATGAGGCCGCCGACTGGTTTGAGGCCTCCGAAAAGCACGGCCTGGACCGTATCTTCCTGGCAGCTATCTCATCTAGCCCCGAGCGTCTAGCCCTGATTTCGCAGGCATCAAGTGGCTTTGTCTACGCTGTCTCTGTCATGGGCGTAACCGGTGCCCGCTCGTCGGTGAACACCGCCGCAGAGACCCTGGTATCTGACCTGCGCGCCGCCGGTGCCCCCGCTGCCTGCGTGGGGCTGGGCGTTTCAAAGCGCGAGCACGTTGAAGAAATCGGTGCCTACGCCGACGGCGTCATCGTGGGTACCGCCCTGGTGAAGGCTCTGGCTGAGGGCGGCCCGTCCGCCGTTGGTGCCCTAACCCGCCAGCTGGCTGGCCGCGAGTAGGGTAGGGGCTGTGACTTCAACTGTTCTTGCATCTATCCCCTCGCCGTCGATTTCGACCATTGAGCTTGGCCCCCTGACTATCCACTTCTATGCCCTCTGTATTTTGGCGGGCATCGCGGTGTGCATGTGGCTCACCGGCCGCCGCTGGGCCGCCTGGGGCGAAGACCCCGAACGTGTCTGGGACGTTGCCATGTGGGCCATTCCCTCCGGCATTATCGGTGCCCGCCTCTACCACGTGCTGATTACCGACCCCGGCTCTTACTTCGGTGAGGGTGCTGACCCGCTTGATGTCTTCAAGATTTGGGAGGGCGGTATCGGCATCATGGGCGCGATTTCGGTTGGTGGCCTGGGCGCCTGGTACGCCTGCCGCCGCTACGGGATTTCGCTGGCTAAGTTTGCGGACGCCGCCGCCCCCGGCATCATGATCGCCCAGGCTATGGGCCGCTGGGGCAACTGGTTTAACCAGGAGCTCTTTGGTAAGCCCACCACCCTGCCCTGGGGCCTGGAAATTTCGGCCACCTCGCCCAACTTCCCTGACCAGTACCCGGCGGGCACGCTCTTTCACCCGACTTTTCTCTATGAGTCCCTGTGGAACTTACTCGGCGCGGCCCTGCTGATTGCCCTGGGCAGCCGCGGTATCTTCCAGCTGGGCCAGACCTTCTGGGCCTATGTTGTCTGGTACGGTTTTGGCCGTCTCATGATTGAGACTTTCTTGCGCATCGATACCGCTGAGATGCTGCTGGGGGTTCGTATTCACGTGTGGACTTCTGGTTCTATCTTCTTGCTGGGTATCGTCATGTTCGCGCTGATGGGGCTACGAGCGCGCAGACGCGGCGAGCTGCCCGGTGCCTATATGGAAGGGGGTCTCGAGTCTAACGAGGACGAGCCTAGCGCGGACGAGCCCGCCCCGGCGTCCGTCCGCTCCGGCAACTAACGTAGGTACCCGAGCCTAGCGCCCTCCACGAAGCTAATCCGCACTTATTCTGAATAGTCCGCAACTAGTTGCGGGTACATCAGAATAAGTACGGATTACTTTTCGCCCCGAGCCAGTACAAGATTGATATGTCTACTTACTAAATGGTAGGGTAGAGGTAGTCAGTTTCACAGAGGGGGTAATCATGAAGTATTCATCTTTCCCAAATCTCACAACGGTTCCGGCGTATCTACTGTCTTCTGCCCTGTATGCGCTGGCAGGTTACGGGCTGCTTGCCTCGCTAGGAACAGTTTTTCCTTCGCAATTTTTCCAGCCTGGGCTAACGGTTTTGTTCGGAGCCTGGTGTGGTGGCGCGCTGGCGTTCTTGGCTCTACACCACCAGGTCAAAGCTGAGCGTGAACAAGCCGAGGGCGCACAGCGCCGTGGAAACTTCGACTCCTGGCTGCCGGGTAACCCTGTTGAAGCTGTGATGGCACTTCTTGTATATGGTTGTGCTGTCAATGGTGCTGTGTATGTAATTGGGTTAGTAACTGGCGCAGATTTCACCTGGGTCACGGCGCTCATGGGGCTAGTGGCAGCGCTTCCACTCGCCGCTACTGGTTTTAACCGAAACCTAGCTCGCGATGGTAACACCTAATCCGGGCTCCTGATCCGCACTTATTCTGAATAGTCCGCAACTAGTTGCGGGTACATCAGAATAAGTGCGGATTACTTTTCTCCACGGGCCAGTCTGGTCAGCAGGGCGGACGCGCGGTGGGCCCGCATACTCACCAGCGATGAGTTCGTAGAGTCACTGGGCTTCTGCATCGAAGCGTAGAGATAGTAGCCCGCTAGCGCGACGACATTGGCCTTCAAAAACTCAAGCGGAGGGCGCCCGGACGCCGGGACCAGCTCTCTCACCTCGGTGAGGCTCAGACTAGGGTCGGCAATCAGGGCGTCCGTCGCTACAGAAGCGACGTCATAGTGGGGATTGCCCACCGTTGCCCAGGGCCAGTCAATCAAAACGGCCTCGCCGGTGAGGCGAATCAGAATGTTGTCGCCCCGCAAATCGGTATGCACATAGGAGCTCCCCGCCAGGTGGGCAACCAGGTGCTTGTCTACAAAGGCGGCAAACTCAGCGGCCTTCTGGTTGATCAAGGGCAGTAGCTGCACTAGCTGCTGGTAGGAATCAGTGGCCTGAACATAGACCAGGTGCTCCAGAGTCACACCCCGAGCGAGTTTGTGCCAGAAGATGAGTTCTTCGGTCAGGTCAGCTTCGATGGCCGGCAGGTTGAGGCTTGGGTCAACCGGAACCTGGCTCATGCTCTCTAAAGCCCGAAAAACAGCGGCCAGTTCCTCTCTTCGCCAGGGGTATTCTGGGTGCCGCCCCTCGATATCTTCCAGAAGCAGGGCAACCCAGGCTGTGCCGTCCGCCCCTGAAAAATCACGGGTGGCGAGGACGGCCGGGGTCGGGGTGTTGCTGGGGAAGGAGGCGGTGATGCGGCCCTCCTGCCGGTGCAGGTCAGCTGTTTGTGGGTGAAGATTGGCGTCAACAGCCTTAAGGAAAGCCCTGCGCCCTGTGCGGGTGACCAGGCGGTCTGCGGTGCCCAGGCTGAACCCACCGCTTTGCGACTCGGCCCCGACTACGGCGTCACCCAGCTCTTCTTCCACCCAGGCCTGCACGGAATGAGGGAGGTCTGCCCAGGTAGCACGCTGGGTGCGGGGCTTTTCGGAGGGCATCTGATCACTCATGGCTCTAGCTTAGTACATTTCTTTTTTGGGGGTAATAGATTATTGCCGAACTAGAGCCCTTAGGGGTAAAAGCGCCGTAACAGAGTAGAAAAAATATCCAACCCCTGGCGCCTGGATACTCCCAGAATTTAGGCTTTAAGTGAGCCACAACACTCAATCTGCTGTATTTCTAAGGAGCTCTCGCATGGCCACCATGAAAGCTGTTGTTGTTTCTGACCGTCTTGATGGAACCGTGGATATCAAAGATGTGCCCGTACCCGAGGTGGGTCACGGTCAGGTGCTTGCCAAGATTGAATACTCAGGTATCTGCCATACCGACCTGCATGTAGCAGCCAGCGACTTTGGCGAAAAGCCCGGTCGTATTCTGGGTCATGAGGGTGTAGGTGTCATCACTGAAGTTGGCCCCGGCGTAGACCATCTCAAGGTGGGTGACCGCGTCTGTGTTCCCTGGTTCTTTAAGGGCTGCGGTCACTGCGAATACTGCACGGACGGCCGTGAAACCTTCTGCCGTTCCGTCATCAATGCGGGCTACACGGCAGACGGTGGCATGAGTGAATACACCCTGCTCTACGCTGACTACACCGTCAAGGTTCCCGATGCTCTCGACCCGGTTGAGGCAACCTCCATCACCTGCGCCGGTGTGACCACCTATAAGGCCGTGAAGGAATCAGGCGTCCGTCCGGGTCAATGGATTGTCTGCTTTGGTGCAGGCGGCCTGGGCAACCTCTCTGTGCAGTACGCCAAGAACGTCTTCGGGGCCCAGGTTATTGCGGTTGACCTTAATGAAGACAAGCTGCTGCTGGCAAAGGATAGCGGGGCAGATGTGGTCATTAATGCTAAGAATGTCGAAGATGTCGTGGAAGAAATCAAGAACACCACAGGCGGGGCTGGTGCCCATGTTGCGGTGGTCACCGCGGTAGCTAAGGCTGCCTTTAATCAGGCTGTTGATTCCGTCCGCGCCGGTGGCACCGTGGTTGCTGTTGGCCTGCCCACCGAGTCTATGGATCTCAACATCCCCCGCCTGGTGCTAGATGGCATCAAGGTGCAGGGCTCTTTGGTGGGAACCCGTCAAGACCTGGCAGAAGCTTTTGAATTCGGTGCCCAGGGTCGTGTTAAGCCCGTGGTCCAGCTCCGCCCGGTCGAAGATGCCCAGGCTATCTTTGATGAAATGCATGCCGGTTTGATCAACGGGCGCATGGTGCTCGACTTTACCGGCGCCACCCGCTAACTTGCCTATCTGGTCAGTGGGGTTCTGGGATGTTCCAGGGCCCCACTTGTCTATCCCCTATATGAAATAACTGTCTCATTTTGCGAGATTTAAAGTTTCAAGTCTGTTTCAATTAACCACTCTCGCGTAACAATAAACCCTGCATAATTACGAAAATTATTCATGTTCTAATTCGGTTTCCCCTAGGCTGCACAGGGTAAAGATCAAGCAAAAGGCGCTATCTAGTAGGGGAGGGGCTCCGAACCACCGCGTGGAATCTACGGGCACCTGTTGAATCTTTACACGCAGGGGCGTATAAATTTACACATACGTAACGAAGTCTCTAGAGACTGATGGACGATTACTCTCGCACCTACCCGAATGCGAGGCGAACCGCAGGCTCAAGCCCCTACCCGGGCGTCCTTGAGTCACCACACGCTCCATCGTCACAGCGAGGCGACCACCGACATCTTGTGCTGCAAGGGAGCGGCTAAACCGCAGGCGTCCTGTGACTACCAGCTCCCGCGCGCCAGCCGTTTAGCCCACTCCACCGGCACCAGAGCCCAACGTAAGTAGGAACGGCCCACATGAGTCACACCATGCTCGGCAATGCAGACCACGCCGATAAGACCTTCACCCAGGACCCCCACACCCTCGGGCACGCCCCCTCACCCTTCACCACTTTCGCCTCCATTCCCGAGGCAACCGGTCTCTATAGCCCGGAGAACGAAAAGGACGCCTGTGGCCTGGCCATGATTGCCACCCTACGCGGCACCCCCGGCCACGACATCGTTGATCACGCCCTAACCGCCCTACGCCGTCTGGAGCACCGCGGTGCTGTGGGCGCGGACGAGGGTACCGGCGACGGCGCCGGTATTCTGCTGCAGATTCCGGACGCCTTCCTGCGCGAGGTCGTGGACTTCGCCCTGCCCGAACTGGGTAAATACGCCGTAGGTACCGCCTACCTACCCACCGGTGGCGAGAACGCAGATGAACTCAAGGAGGGGCTAACCCAGATTGCCCAGCGCGAGGGCCTGCGCGTGCTCGGCTGGCGCGAGGTTCCGGTCAAGGCAGATATCGTCGGTAAGGCCGCCCGCGAGGTCATGCCCTACTTCGTGCAGATGTTCATCGCAGAGGCATCCGGCGAAGATCTGGACGCCGTTAACGCCCCCTTCACCGGCCACATCCCCGTGGTCAACCTGGACGAAGATTCAGAGCGCCGCCAGCTCGACCAGAAGGCCTTCCGCGTGCGCAAGCGGGCCCAGCACAAGCTCGGTGTCTACTTCCCGTCCTTCTCATCGCGCACCATCGTCTACAAGGGCATGCTGACCACCGCGCAGCTTGAACCCTTCTACCCGGACCTCTCTGACCCGCGTTTTGCCACCAAGCTGGCGATCGTCCACTCGCGTTTTTCCACCAACACCTTCCCCTCCTGGCCCCTGGCCCAGCCCTTCCGCACCATCGCCCACAACGGTGAAATCAACACGGTCAAGGGCAACCGCAACTGGATGCGCGCTCGCCAGTCCCAGCTTAAGTCCCCGGTGCTGGGCCGCAACCCCGAAGAGCTCTTCCCGATTTGCTCGGTGGGTGCCTCTGACTCCCAGAGTTTCGACGAGGTCGCTGAACTGCTGATGCTCTCAGGCCGTTCGGCTGCCCAGGTACTCATGATGATGGTTCCCGAGGCCTGGGAAAACCACGAAACTATGGACGAGGACCGCCGCGCCTTCTACCGCTACCACTCCTCCCTCATGGAGCCCTGGGACGGCCCCGCCGCGATTGCTTTTACGGACGGCGATAACGTGGGCTCCGTCCTTGACCGTAATGGTCTGCGCCCCGGCCGCTACTGGGTCACCGACGAGGGCCTGGTTATTTTGGCCTCTGAGGTCGGTGTGGTCGACATGCCCGAAGAGAAGATTGTTGAGAAGGGCCGCGTTTCGCCCGGCAAGATGTTCTTTGTTGACACCAAGGCAGGACGCCTGGTGCCCGATGAAGAAGTCAAGGCAGCGGTTGCTGCCGAGCAGCCCTGGAAGCAGTGGGCTGATGAGAACATCGTTGACCTTGCTGATCTGCCTGAACGCGAGCACATCCGTGCCTCCCGCAAGTCGATTCTCAAGCGTCAGCAGACTTTCGGCTACACCGAAGAAGAGCTGCGTAAGATTCTCGTCCCGATGGCAAAGACCGGCACTGAACCCATCTACGCTATGGGTACCGACACCCCCATCGCGGTGCTCTCCACCCGCCACCGCCTGCTCTTTGACTACTTTGTGCAGTCCTTTGCCCAGGTGACCAACCCGCCGCTGGACTCCATCCGTGAAGAGCTGGTGACCAGCCTCAAGACCTCTATCGGTGCCGACGGCAACCTGCTGCGCAACGGCCGCGTCAAAGTTCAGCACGTGGGGCTCAACTTCCCCGTCATCAACAACGATGAACTCGACAAGATCGCCCATATCGAGGACGAGGACGGCATGCCCGCCGCCCTCAAGGTCAGCGGCCTCTACCCGGCTCACGGGGGAGAGGACGCCCTGCGCGCCCGTATCGCTGAAATCTGCGAAAAGGTATCAGCTGCGGTAGAGCGCGGTGTGCAGTTCCTGATTCTCTCTGACCGTAACTCTAACGGTGCCTGGGCGCCCATCCCGTCCTTGCTGCTGACCAGCGCCGTCCACCACCACCTGTTGCGTTCAGCAACCCGCACCAAGGTTGCTCTGATTGTTGAAGCCGGTGACGTGCGCGAAGTCCACCACGTTGCTACCCTCATTGGTTACGGCGCTTCGGCGGTCAACCCCTATCTGGCTATGGAATCAGTAGAAGAGCTGGTAGCCCAAGGCGAGATCACCGGTATGACCGAGTCTGAAGCCGTCTACAACCTGATTAAGGCCCTGGGTAAGGGCCTGCAGAAGATTATGTCCAAGATGGGTATCTCTACTGTCTCCTCCTACTGCGGTGCTCAAACCTTTGAGGCCCTTGGCCTTTCCCAGCAGGTCGTTGACCAGTACTTCACCGGCACCCACTCCCAGATGGACGGCGTGGGCCTGGACGTCATCGAAGCTGAAACCCGCAAGCGCCACCACGACGCCTACCCCGACGACGGTGTCTCCGTGCCCCACCGCGCCCTGGAAACCGGCGGTGAGTACGACTGGCGCCGCGAGGGCCCGCCCCACCTCTTCAACCCCCAGACCATCTTCCGTCTGCAGCACTCGACCAAGACCCGTCGCTACGACATCTTCAAGTCCTACACCAAGCTGGTTGACGACCAGGCTAAGGACCTGATGACCCTGCGCGGCCTCTTCACCTTCACCGAAGACCGCACCCCCATCTCCATCGACGAGGTTGAGCCCGTCAGCGAAATCGTCAAGCGTTTCTCCACCGGTGCTATGAGCTACGGCTCTATTTCCAAGGAAGCCCACGAGACCCTGGCAATTGCCATGAACCGACTGGGCGCTAAGTCAAATACCGGCGAGGGCGGCGAGGACGTCGACCGTCTGCTGGACCCCGAACGTCGCTCAGCCATCAAGCAGGTAGCCTCCGGCCGTTTCGGCGTTACCTCTCTCTACCTGACTAATGCCGACGATATCCAGATCAAGATGGCCCAGGGCGCCAAACCCGGTGAGGGCGGCCAGCTCATGGCTGCCAAGGTCTACCCCTGGGTAGCTAAGACCCGCCACTCCACCCCCGGCGTCTCCCTGATTTCGCCCCCGCCCCACCACGATATCTACTCCATAGAGGACCTCGCCCAGCTCATCTACGACTGCAAGCGGGCTAACCCGTCCGCCCGCGTCCACGTCAAGCTGGTCTCCGAAATCGGTATCGGCACCGTGGCGGCTGGCGTCACTAAGGCGAAGGCTGACGTCGTGCTCATCTCGGGCCACGACGGCGGCACCGGCGCAGCCCCGCTCAACTCCCTCAAGCACGCAGGTGCCCCCTGGGAGCTCGGCCTAGCCGAAGCCCAGCAGACCCTCATGATTAACGGTCTGCGCGACCGCGTGGTGGTGCAGGCTGACGGCCAACTCAAGACCGGCCGCGACGTCATCATCGCCGCCCTGCTGGGTGCCGAAGAATACGGTTTCGCCACCGCACCCCTGGTCGTCGAAGGCTGCATCATGATGCGCAAGTGCCACCTGGACACCTGCCCCGTGGGCGTCGCTACCCAGAACCCCGACCTGCGTGCCCGCTTCACCGGCCAGGCAGACCACGTGGTCAACTTCTTCGAGTTCATCGCCGAAGAGGTGCGCGAATACCTGGCTCAGCTGGGCTTCCGCACCCTGGACGAAGCTATCGGCCACGCCGAGGTACTCGATATGTCGCAGGCCATCGACCACTGGAAGGCCGACGGTCTTGACCTGACCAAGGTACTGACCTCAACCGCCGTCGCCTACGAGGGCCGGGGCATCCGCCACCTCAAGGACCAGGACCACGAACTAGAGGCGCACATCGATAACACCTTCATCGCTGCCGCCCAGGCAACCCTGAGCGATCGCACCCCGGTTACTATCGACTCACCGGTGGTCAACACCGACCGCTCTGTGGGCACCATGCTGGGCCACACCGTCACCAAAACCTTCGGTATCGAGGTGCTGGACCACGACTCCATCACCCTCAACCTCACCGGCCATGCCGGTCAGTCACTGGGTGCTTTCCTGCCGCAGGGCATCACCATCCGCCTGACCGGCGACTCCAACGACTACGTGGGCAAGGGTCTCTCCGGCGGCCGCATTATCGTGGCTCCGGACGCCGCAGCCCCCCTGGTTGCCGAAGAGAACGTGGTTGCCGGTAACGTCATCGGCTACGGGGCCACCAGCGGCGAAATGTTCATCCGCGGTATCGTCGGTGAGCGCTTCCTGGTACGTAACTCCGGTGCCACTGCGGTTGTTGAAGGCATCGGCGATCACGGCTGCGAATACATGACCGGCGGTAAAGCCCTGATTCTGGGCTCAACCGGCCGCAACTTCGGCGCGGGCATGAGCGGCGGTACCGCCTACGTGCTCGACCTCGATATGGCCAAGGTCAACAAGCAATCCCGCGAATCCGGCGAACTCGGCTTCCTGGAACTCTCAGAGGATGACCGCGCCGAGGTCGCCCAGCTGCTGACCCGCCACCGCACCGAGACCGGCTCAACCCTGGCGTCCGCCCTGCTGGAAGACCTGGAGGGCACCTACGCCCGCATCACCAAGGTACTGCCGCGCGACTATGCCGCCGTACAAGCTATCCGCGCTGAGGCCGAAGCCGCCGGCGAAGACACCGAATCCATGCAGGTTTGGAACAAGATTTTGGAGGTGACCGCTCGTGGCTGATCCCCGCGGTTTTCTGAAAGTAACCACCCGTCAAGACCGACCCAAGCGCCCCGTACCCGTCCGTATCCTGGACTGGAAGGAAGTTCAGGTCGCCCAGAACTCGGCTGTGCTCAAGACCCAGGCCTCCCGCTGTATGGACTGCGGTGTTCCCTTCTGCCACGTCGGCTGCCCCCTGGGTAACCTGATTCCTGAATGGAACGACCTGACCTGGCGGGAGCAAACCGAAAAGGCCGTAGAGCGCCTGCACGCAACCAACAACTTCCCCGAGTTTACCGGACGCGTCTGCCCGGCCCCCTGCGAAACCTCCTGTGTGCTGGGCATCAACCAGCCTGCGGTGACCATCAAGCAGATTGAATACACCATTGCTGAACAAGCTTTCGAAGGCGGCTATATCGAGCCCATTATGCCCGACCGTATGCTCGATAAGACCGTGGCAGTGGTCGGCTCAGGCCCTGCCGGTCTAGCAGCTGCCCAGCAGCTGACCCAGGCAGGTTTTACCGTCGCCGTCTTCGAACGCGACGATAAGATCGGCGGTCTGCTGCGCTACGGTATTCCCGACTTCAAGCTTGAAAAAGATATCGTGGACCGCCGTATCGAGGTCATGAAGGCTGAAGGGACCCGCTTCCGCACCGGCGTTGACATCGGCAAAGACATCACCTGGGACGACCTCAAGCGTCGCTACGACGCCGTCATCGTAGCAACCGGAGCCACCGCCCCCCGCGCCCTGCCCATCCCCGGGGCCGACCTTGAGGGCGTCCACTACGCCATGCCCTACCTGACCGAAGCCAACCGGGTGGTAGCTGGTGACCTCGAAGAGCCGACCATCAACGCCGCAGGCAAGCACGTCATCGTGCTGGGCGGTGGCGATACCGGCTCAGACTGCATCGGCACCGCCGTGCGCCAGGGAGCTGCCTCCATCACCACCCTGGCCATCGGCGCCCAGCCCCCGGCAGACCGCGCCGACCACGAGCCCTGGCCCATGTTCCCCAAGGTCTTCGAGGTCTCCTCCTCTCACGAAGAGGGTGGCGAACGCAAGTACCTGGCCTCCACCGTCGAATTCATGGGGGAGAACGGTAAACTCACCGGCCTCAAGGTCGCTGAAACCGAATACCTGCCCGACGGGCGCCGCGTGCCTAAGGCAGGTACAGAACACGTCATCCCAGCCGACCTGGTCTTCCTAGCCCTGGGCTTCACCGGCCAGGAGAACGATAACATCACCACCCAGGTAGGTGCAGATCTCGACCGCCGCACTAACGTAGCCCGCGACGAGAACTACATGACCAACGTCCCCGGCGTCTTCTCCTGCGGGGATGCCGGCCGCGGCCAGTCCCTGGTCGTCTGGGCCATCGCTGAAGGACGCGCTTGCGCAGCAGCCGTCGAAAAGCACCTGACCGGCTCCACCGAGCTGCCCTCACCGGTAGCCCCCAGCGACCGGGCAATTGATTTGGTGCTCTAATAAAGAAACCGGCCCCGCCTCAGAATCTCTGGGGCGGGGCCGGTTTTCTGCGTGAGGATCAGCCTTCCCTTAGGCCAGGGCAGCTACTTCCTGCACCAGGGGAGCGATCTGCTCTTCACTGGAGTAATCCACTGTCTTTTGGGTGAAACTGTCGAGCATCTGCTGGTTAGCCTCAGATTTCTTGGGCAGAGCGGCAATGGCTGAGCGGATGCCCACCATCACGGTCTTGTGCTTGAAAGAAAGCCGGGTGTGGTCCAGTCCTCCGCGCAGGTGATAGGTGCCCAGGGCGTCCTGAACCAGGCTCTCACCCAGGTTCTTGGCCAGCAGGGCATCGAGCTTCTGCTGGCTTGCACCCGCTAGACCGCTAAAGGAGACGGTAAAGAGGGCGTAGGGCTTAGACCGTAGCTCCTGCTCGTACTTTTTTAGCTCTTGGGCGCCGGTGAGAAAGCCGCCGTAGTCGCTCAGGCCTGCCACGAGCACGTCCGCATCTGCCACGGCTCGTTCGGTCAGCGCATCCAGGGGAAGTAACTGCACGGCGTACTGCCCGTCAAGCTGCTGGCCAGCCCAGCGGGCGTACTGCTCGGTATAGCCGTACTGGCTCCCGTAGGTAATGAGAAGAGTTTTCATGACTATGAGGCTGCGATGTCGGTCAGGCAGGTCTCGACCTCGGCGATTAGAGGCTTAGTCCAGTCGCGGTTGGTGTGGTCTGCGCCCCCGTTTTCGAAGGCTTCGATCAGCTGCTTGTCGTACTCGTTCTGCTTGGGCTTGAGCTTGTAGGCGGTCTTGACGCCGGTGAGGGCAGTCTTGTGGAGCTTAGACATTTCGTCCATCTTGAGGCCCCCGCGGAAGTGGAAGGCGGGGCAGTCACCGGCGACGTCTGCCTTGTAGCTCTTCATGACGCGCTCATCCAGGTAAGAGCGGGGGTAAACCTCGGTGCCGTTAAAGGAGACGGTGTAGAAGACACGGTTGGGCACCTTGAGCATGGCTTCGCGGCGCTTGCGCAGGGTGGGGGCGCCGGTGAGGAAGCCACCCAGATAGCTAGCACCGACGATGAGAACGTCGGCTGCTTCGATCATCTCGTCGGTTGCTTCGGCAACGGGGGAGAGGGAGACCTGAGGGGCGGACGCGTGGGCGCGCAGGTCTTCGGCAATCCAGTGGGCGTAGCGTTCGGTGTGGCCGTAGGTTGAACCGAAGAGGATCAGGACGTTGGGGGTAGGCATGGGCACTCTTTCGTTTGTTTGCGGGCCGGTGGCTTACCGGGGCCTCTGCATACAGAATACCGTGCTACCGGCGTGTGTTCTCAAAGCTGTCAAGCTAGATGACATATTTTGTTTGTTTATGACTGTTCATGTGTGTTTTGGTGGGGTTTGTGTCGAACATTGACACAAAAAGTGCCCAATGCCTCCACCAAAACCTCACGAAGCAACGTATAATGAGGTGTGGACATGTTGGTTTCATGCTGACTATCTGTGAATATGTTGGTTGTTGATTCCCTATCGACAGAAACCGCACCAAAGGTTCTCAGACCCCTACAAACCTAAGGTTGATTGATGAGACGCGCAAAGATTGTTTGTACTATTGGCCCCGCAATTTCTGCTCCTGAGAAGATTGCAGCGGCTATCGAAGCGGGCATGAACGTCGCCCGCCTGAACATGAGCCACGGTGACCACGAGGTTCACACCAACTCATACGCAACCATCCGCGAGCAGGCTGAAAAGCTTGGTCACAACGTCGCGATTCTCGCAGACCTTCAGGGCCCCAAGATTCGCCTCGAAACCTTCAAGAACGGCGCCGAGGTGCTTGAACCTGGCGACACCTTCAAGATCACCACCGAAGACGTTGAAGGCACCAAGGAAATCTGTGGCACCACCTTCAAGGGCCTGCCCGGCGACGTCAAGCCCGGCGACACCCTGCTAATTGATGACGGCAAGATCCGCCTCGAAGCTATCGAGGTCAACGAGACCACCGTGACCACCCGCGTCATCGTTGGCGGCCCTATCTCCAACAACAAGGGCATCAACCTGCCTGGCGTTGCCGTCTCCATTCCCGCTCTGACCGAAAAGGACGAGCGCGACCTACGTTTCGCCCTGAACTTGGGCGTTGACATCATCGCTCTCTCCTTCGTCCGCTCCGGCGACGACATCCAGCGCGTCCACGAAATCATGGCAGAAGAGGGCCGCAAGATTGCCGTCATCGCCAAGATTGAAAAGCCCCAGGCTGTTGAAAACCTGCAGGAGATCGTCGACAAGTTCGACGGCATCATGGTAGCTCGTGGCGACCTGGGTGTGGAATTCCCCCTCGAAGAGGTTCCCCTGGTGCAGAAGCACGCCATTGAGCTGGCTCGCCGCTGGGCAAAGCCCGTCATCGTGGCAACCCAGGTGCTAGAAACCATGATTCAGAACCCCACCCCCACCCGTGCAGAGGCCTCCGACTGCGCTAACGCTATCCTCGATGGCGCCGACGCCGTCATGCTTTCCGGTGAAACTTCTGTGGGTAAGTACCCCATCATCACCATCCAGACCATGGCCCGCATCATCAAGTCCACCGAGGAACGCGGCCTCTTCCGCGTTCCCGAACTGGGCTCATCGCCCCGCACTCGCGGCGGCGCTATTACCCGTGCAGCAGTTAACATCTCTAACCAGCTGGAAGACGTCAAGTACATTGCGGCCTTCACCCAATCCGGTGACACTGCCCGCCGTCTTGCCCGCCTGCGTCCTGCCAAGCCTGTGCTGGCTCTAACCCCTGAGCCCTCCGTCCGAGCCTTCCTGTCCCTGCTGTGGGGTGTTGAAGCTGCTGTTTCACCCACCGCTAAGGACACCGACGAGATGACCGCCGTGGTTGACCGCTACATGCTGGCCAACGGCCTGGCTGAAGCCAACGACATGATTGTCATGGCAGCAGGTTCACCTCCCGGCGTTGCTGGCTCCACCAACACCGTCAAGGTCCACCGTGTCGGTGACCTTGATGACGCCGGCGCTGTGCTGCCTGAAGCTCGCGAAACCGTCGGTCCCTTCACTGACTAAGGGATAAGCGGCTCCGTAAAGCCATGCTGAAGGGCCCCGCTACTTCAAGACCTGAAGTGGCGGGGCCCTTGTCTCTGTAGACTGATCGATATGACACATACTTTACTCACTCGCTCCACCGTTATCGACGCGCCCCTTGAGCGCGTCCGCTCCCTGATTGAGGACCCGCATGCCTGGGAAAGCTGGTCGCCCTGGCAGGAACTAGACCCCGCCATGCAGCAGACCTACTCGGGCGCTGAGAGGGGCGTCGGCGCAAAGATGGTCTGGGCTGGTAACAAGAAGGCCGGTGAGGGCCGCATGACTGTAGTGACGGTGGAGGACAACCTGGTTGAGGTTGATATTGAGTTCATCAAGCCCTGGGCTGCTCAGAACCGTAGCCACTTCAAGCTACAGCCTACCGAGGGCGGTACCGCAGTTGCCTGGTCGATGAGCGGTGAGCAGAATCTGATGATGAAGGTAATGTTCAAGGTCTTTAATATGCAAAAGCGTATCGGTGCTGATTTTGAGCGCGGGCTGGCCCGCCTTAAGGCGGTAGCAGAGGGTTAGGACGCCTGCCTCACCTAAGTTGCCGGGGGAAAGTTCTTCATCATAGAGGGGTCATAGTTGCCTATTGTGATTGAGGAGTGAACTTTAACCTGACTGACAGGTGTAGACTTGTTGTGGTGATTCAGGACCGGAGATTTGGTTTTGAATCGAACCGCCGTAGGAACCACAAGATTAAAGCCTGGCTTCGGTCTTGTTTCCTCACCAGCCCGCCCGAGCCGTCACGGGGAGGGCAGGTTTTATGCGCACAAGAGAAGTAGATTTACTGATCTTGTGTCAACAAAAAACCCTCTCCTGTCAACGGGAGAGGGTCTGTATCGCTCTGACGAGGCGTTTTATTGTGCCCAAGGTGGGACTCGAACCCACACTCCGAAGAACCGCATTTTGAGTGCGGCGCGTCTGCCAATTCCGCCACTTGGGCAAGTGCGAAAGCTCTTCTACAATACACGCTTCTACCCGAGAAAAGCCAATCGAGCATCTTCCTGGAAGAAAAGCCCCGGCCCCTAATATGATAGGGAACAAAGAGGGTACGCACCGTCACCTGTTGCATGCACACCCACAAGGTTGTGCGCGTGCGAAAATAGATAGCGAACCTCAACCAAACGCTGAATTGACCTAAGGAGCAGGGTATGTCAGAGCAGACCACCCAGGAGCCCGAGAACCACGATCAGCAGCCCGCACGCACCGTCGTCGTCGCTGAAGACGAGGCGCTGATCCGCCTCGACATCGTCGAAATCCTCAAAGACCATGGCTTTAACGTCATTGCCGAGACCGACAACGGTAAAAAGGCTGTAGAGCTGGCCGAAGAGCACCGTCCCGACCTGGTTCTCATGGACGTCAATATGCCTATCATGGACGGCATCGAAGCAGCGGGTCAGATTAGCGAGCAGCAGCTGGCCCCGGTCGTCCTGCTCACCGCCTTTAGCCAGAAAGAGCTGGTGGACCGCGCCACTGAGGCGGGTGCCATGGCCTACGTGGTCAAGCCCTTTACCCCCAACGACCTGATTCCCGCCATCGAGGTGGCAATTAGCCGCTATGAGCAGATTCGTGCCCTCCAAGATGAAGTCACCAGCATCAAGGAGCAGTTTGAGACCCGCAAGCTGGTTGACCGCGCTAAGTCCCTGCTGATGACCAAGATGGGTCTCAGCGAGCCTGAGGCCTTCCGCTGGATTCAGAAGACCTCCATGGATCGCCGTCTGTCCATGCGCGAGGTGGCAGAAACCATCGTCAAGCAGGTGCAGTAGGGGAGCGCCCCGTAGCCTATAGCGAAGCCCGCCCTGGCGTGAAGCTGGAGCGGGCTTTACTTTGCTGAAGTAGAGAAGGTGCTAGAGGGCGTCCTTATGGTCGCTCTTAGTTCCGATTCCCCAGAGGGTGATAGCTGCACTCACTGTCACACCAGCCCACCAGAGGCCGCCCTGGCTCAGGGCCGTCACCGTGAAAATGAGGGTCAGGACCAGGAAGATGTTGCCGATGAGTTTGCGGCGTGCTGCAATCATGGTGGGCCTTTCGCGTGCTCAGGGGTTAGTGGGCTGTTGCCAGGGTGCCGTCGCGCTCGTCGGTCTCGGGCAGGTCGTCCTCGTCCGCGCCGAAGGCCTTTGCAACGCGCTCGGTGAGAGAGGCAATAGCGGCGTCACCGGTGACGTTGGTGGCGGTGCCGAAGGAATCCTGAGCCAGATAGAGGGCAATCATCAGGGCAACCATTGATTCATCGAAGCCCAGCATAGACTGCAGCAGGCCGATAGCGGTCATCACAGCACCACCGGGTACGCCGGGGGCAGCAACCATCATCAGACCCAGAACCAGTACCACGGGAATCATGGCGGTGAAGCTCAGGGAGCCGCTGGCCATGTACACCACAGCTACCGCGCAGGAGGTAATGGTAATCATGGAGCCAGAAAGATGGATGGTGGCGCACAGGGGGATAGCGAAGTCCACAATCTTGCCCTTAATACCCACGTTCTTTGCTGAGGCTACGGTCACGGGGATAGTGGCGGCCGATGACTGGGTGCCGATAGCGGTGAAGTAGGCGGGCAGCATGCCACGCAGCATGGTGATGGGGTTGCGCTTGGTGGCGGCACCTGCGACGGTGTACTGGATCGCCAGCGTGCACCAGTGCAGGATGATAACCATGACGAAGACCTTGCCGAAGACCGCAAGAATCTGGCCAACCTGGCCGGCCATGGTCATGTTAGCAAAGACACCCACGATGTGCACGGGCAGCAGGGGGATGATGACGTAGCCCAGGAGCTTTTCGATGATGGTCTGGAAGTCCTGGAAGAGGTTCAGCATGTTCTTGCTGTTCAGGGCGGTGATGCCCAGGCCCATGATGAAGGCCAGAATCAGGGCGCTCATGACCGACATGATGGGGTCAAGAGTGAATTCCAGGTAGCCGGCAGAGAGGGCTTCTTCAGGGTTCTCGAAGGCAGTGAGCTGCTGGCCCTTGAGGATGATGGGGTAAATGAAGTGGGCCACGGTCACGGCAAGGAAGCCCGCTGTGATGGAGGAGGTGTAGGCCAGGCCCACGGTGGTGCCCAGCAGCTTGCCAGCGCCCTTGGCCAGTGAGCCGATGCCGGGCACGATGAAGCCGATGATGATCAGCGGAATCGCGAAGCTCAAGAAGGCACTAAAAATAGTGGAGAAGGAGACGAAGAGCTGGACGACGAAGTCGGTGGGAATGGAGGTTCCCAGGGTGTCGTTGATGCCGGAGATAAGGCCGGGGGTGAAGGCACCGATGAGGATACCGCCGATGATTGCGACGATAATCCACACGAGCAGAGGAATCTTCTTCATGGGGTTCCTTGGTGTTGTGTGGTCTTATGTGCGTTTGCACGGACTGCCAGTTTATCAGGACGCCGTCAGTAGTGCCCGGAGAGAGGGCGGACGCCGGTGGTTAGGGTAGGTCGATGATGTTATTGGTAATGCGGGCGGTGGCAATGAGCTTGCCTGCTTCGTCAGTAATATCAATGGCGTGGACGCAGACGGTGCGGCCCAGCTTGACTGCCCGGCAGGTTGCGGTGACGGTGCCAGAGTGTACTGAACGCAGGTGGGTAATGTTCAGATCAACACCTACAGCCGCCTTCTTCTGATCGACCACCGACAGAAAGGCTGAGATAGAACCCAGTGTCTCTGCCAGGGCTGCTGAGGCCCCACCGTGAAGTAGGCCTACCGGTTGGGTATTACCCTCCACCGGCATGGTGGCGACGGTCAGTTCTGGAGACGCCTCCAGGATGGTAATGCCCAGCTTCTGCGCGAGGGCCCCAGCTCCTAGCTTTTCAAGTATCTGCTGGTAGCGGGCGTCCTGCTCCTGGCTCTGGCTCACGGGTACTCCTTAGAAAATAGGGGGAGATTGTCTGCTTTCAATCCTAGGGTAGGGGCAGGCGGTAGGATGGTAGGCGTGATGACTAGACCTGAAACTTCTGCACCCGGCAAACTCATGCTCATCGATGGGCACTCCCTGGCTTTCCGCTCTTTTTACGGAACTCCGGTGGATGTTTTCGTCAATGCTGAGGGCCAGCACACCAACGCTGTTCACGGCTTCCTGTCGACCCTGATTTCACTCATTAAAAATGAGCAGCCCAGCCATATCATTGTGGCTTTTGACCTTTCTGGGGGTACCTTCCGCACCGAAGAGTACGGTGAGTACAAGGGAGGACGTAACGAAACCCCTCAGGAGTTCTACGGTCAGATTGAGCTAATTCAGAAGATCCTGGAGGCCCTCAACATTCCCTCGGTGACTCTGCCTCGCTATGAGGCCGACGATATTGTGGCAACCTATACCCGCCAGGGGCGCGAAGCGGGTTTTGAGGTGCAAATCGTATCAGGTGACCGCGACGCCTTCCAGCTGGTGACCGATACCGTGACCGTGCTTTACCCGGTGACCACCGGCCCTACCAAGGGTATCCGCTACATGACTCCGGCAGCTGTAGAAGAAAAGTATAAGGTTGCACCTCACCTTTACCCTGACCTTGCTGCCCTGACCGGTGAGCAGGCCGATAACCTACCAGGTGTTCCCGGGGTGGGGCCCGGATTCGCCGCCAAGTGGATTAACGAATACGGCGATTTGAACGGCGTACTTGAAAACGCCGAGAAGATTAAGGGTAAGAAGGGGGAAGCCCTGCGCGAGCATATAGATGATGTGCTCCGCAACCGCCGCCTCAACCGCCTGGTTGATGACCTAGAGCTACCCGTCACCCTGGATGATGCCTACGGTTATACCCCTAATGTAGAAGAACTAGAAGAACTCTTTGACTACCTGGAGTTCAACTCCATTCGCAAGCGCCTAGCGGAGCTTTTTGAGGGTATGGGGCAGGCTATACCTGCGGTTGAGATTGATATTGAAACCGTGGAAACTATCAACAGTGCGGACGCTCTTACCTCCTTCCTGGCGTCCGCCCCCGACGCGCTCACGGCGGTTGAGCGAGCCGTGGAAGTCCCCGAACGCCTAGCTCAGGCCATTACCCTCTGGCCTGTGGTCGATGAGCAGGCCGGCCAAAAGGGGCTAGCCCACGGCCAATCCCTGCACGGTCTCATGCTGGTTACTGGTGCCCGTGCAGCCTATATTGACGTAGAGAAGCAGGCGGACGGCGTCCGCACGGCCCTGTGTGCCTGGCTGGGGGATGCGTCCGCCCCCAAAATCACTTTTGATGTTAAGCAGAACTTTAAGTCACTAGCCGCCTACGACCTGCCCCTAGCGGGCGTCATTGAAGACCCGGTGCTCTCTTCCTACGTCTGTGGTTTCATTCCCACCGTCCGCCGCCGCGGCCACCGCGAAATGCTTGAAGACCTGACCCGCGATTACCTGGGCCAGACCTACCCCGCCGCACCCGAACAAGAGGACCAAGGCGAACTCTTCTCCCTGGAACCGGCTGTCGTTACCGCCCACCAGGCGCTCCTTGCCCGCTACGTTCAAGAACTGGCCTACGCCCTGCACCTTGATCTGGTGGCTAAAAATCAGCTCGGTCTTTACGAAGAAATCGAGCTGCCGGCCGCGTCCGCCCTGGCCCGCATGGAAATTGCCGGTGTCGCTATCGACGCCAGCGCAATCTCAGATCTCAAGAGCTACTACGGTGAACACGTCACTCGTGCTACCGAAGCGGCCTACGAAATTCTGGGGCACGAGGTCAACCTGTCCTCGCCCAAGCAGCTGCAGGGCGTCCTCTTTGACGAACTAGGCCTGCCGACCACCCGCAAACTCAAGAGTGGCTACTCTACCGATGCCGATTCCCTGGAAGGAATCCTAGGCCAGGTGGCCCCCGACAGCCAGGGTGCCTCCTTCCTAGGCGAACTGCAAACCTACCGCGACTACACCAAGCTCAAGCAGACCGTCGAGGGCTTGGGCAAGGCAACGGCCGTGGACGGCCGCATACACACCACCTACCAGCAGAACGCGGCTGCTACCGGGCGACTCTCGTCCACCGACCCCAACCTGCAGAACATCCCGATCCGCACCGAAGAGGGGCGCAAGATTCGCGATGCCTTCGTCGTGGCCCCCGAGCCGGTTGACGGCACCGACTACACCACCCTACTTACCGCCGACTACTCCCAGATTGAAATGCGCATCATGGTGCACCTATCGGACGACGAGGACCTCATTGCCGCCTATCAGGCGGGGGAGGACCTGCACCGCTTCGTCGGCTCAGAAGTCTTCGGCGTCGCCCCCGAGGACGTAACCCCCGAGATGCGCTCCAAGGTCAAGGCCATGAGCTACGGACTTGCCTACGGCCTCTCACCCTTTGGGCTCTCTAAACAGCTGGGTATCAGCGTGGATGAAGCTACCAGCCTGCGCACCAACTACTTCCAGCGCTTCGGCAAGGTCGGTAGGTTCCTGCGCTCCATCGTGCGCGAAGCCCATAAGACCGGCTATACCGAAACCATGTTTGGCCGTCGCCGCGCCCTGCCCGACTTGGCCTCATCCAACCGTCAGCGCCGCGAAGCTGCCGAACGTGCAGCCCTTAACTCGCCCATCCAGGGTACAGCCGCCGACATCATCAAAATCGCCATGATCAACATTGACGAACGCCTGCGTCGCGAAAACCTGGCCACCCGCATGCTCCTCCAGGTTCACGATGAACTCATTCTCGAGGTCGCCGCAGGCGAAGAAAAAATCGCTGAGACCATCCTGGTGGAAGAAATGAGCGGGGCTGCCTCCCTGCGCGTGCCCCTGGACGTGCAGGTCGGTTGGGGTCGCTCCTGGCACGAAGCGGGGCACTAGCAGCCGGTGCGATAGACGTGCGGGCGCCGGTCAACACACCCGGGCGCGGGGTAAGACCAACATCACCCCACTTTCCCGTAAACACGCGGTGAAAACGCCCGCTAAACCATTGACCGGCACACCTGCGCACCCTAGACTTGAATCTGTGCGTGTACAGTGCCCGCCTCGGTGTCCGCACGGCACCCGCACACCATATTGTCCGTATCAACGCTCAATACAGAGAACCATGCGGACCTTACCCCGCGTAGCAGCCCATAGGCTCCACCGCGGGAGCATGTAAGGGCCTGCCTGTATTGACCTAGAAAACTATCCATATTGGAGCCCTACTCTCTATGAGCACCAACGTTCCCCAGGTTGCAATCAACGACATCGGCAACGAAGAAGAATTCCTCGCAGCAGTCGACGCAACCATCAAGTACTTCAACGACGGCGATCTCGTTTCAGGCGAAGTTGTCAAGGTTGACCACGACGAGGTTCTGCTCGACATCGGTTACAAGACCGAAGGCGTCATCCCCTCACGTGAACTTTCCATCAAGCACGACGTAGATCCCGACGAAGTTGTTTCTGTTGGTGACACCGTTGAAGCTCTCGTCCTCACCAAGGAAGACAAGGAAGGCCGCCTGATTCTCTCCAAGAAGCGCGCACAGTACGAGCGCGCCTGGGGCGACATCGAAAAGGTCAAGGAAGAAGACGGCGTCGTTACCGGTACCGTCATCGAGGTCGTCAAGGGTGGTCTTATCCTCGACATCGGCCTGCGTGGCTTCCTCCCCGCTTCACTCGTCGAAATGCGCCGCGTTCGCGACCTGGCCCCCTACATCGGCCAGGAAATCGAAGCCAAGATCATCGAGCTCGACAAGAACCGCAACAACGTTGTTCTGTCACGCCGTGCATGGCTTGAGCAGACCCAGTCAGAGGTCCGCTCAACCTTCCTCAACCAGCTCGAAAAGGGCCAGGTTCGTACCGGCGTTGTCTCCTCCATCGTTAACTTCGGTGCCTTCGTTGACCTCGGTGGCGTTGACGGTCTCGTCCACGTTTCCGAACTCTCCTGGAAGCACATCGACCACCCATCAGAGGTTGTCGAAGTTGGCGACGAAGTCACCGTTGAGGTTCTCCTCGTTGAGCACGACCGTGAGCGCGTCTCACTGTCACTGAAGGCTACCCAGGAAGATCCCTGGCAGGCATTCGCTCGCACCCACGCACTGGGTCAGGTTGTACCCGGTAAGGTCACCAAGCTCGTTCCCTTCGGCGCATTCGTTCGCGTTGAAGACGGCATTGAAGGCCTCGTCCACATCTCGGAACTCGCCGTTCGCCACGTGGACCTGGCAGAGCAGGTTGTCTCCGTTGGTGACGAACTGTTCGTCAAGGTTATCGACATCGACCTCGACCGTCGCCGCATCTCCCTGTCACTGAAGCAGGCCAACGAAGGTGTAGACCCCGAGTCCACCGAGTTCGACCCCGCTCTCTACGGCATGGCTGCAGAATACGACGAGGAAGGCAACTACAAGTACCCCGAGGGCTTCGACCCCGAGACCAACGAATGGCTCGAAGGCTTCGAAACCCAGCGTGCAGCATGGGAGCAGCAGTACGCTGACGCCCAGGCTCGCTGGGAAGCTCACAAGGTACAGGTTGCTAAGGCCCTCGAAGCCGACGCAGAAGCAGCAGCTGCTGCCCCCGCGTCCGCTCCCGCCGAAGCTGCACCCACCTCATACTCATCCGAGAAGCCTGCCGAAACCGGCACTCTGGCATCCGATGAGGCACTTGCGGAACTCCGTAAGAAGCTGACCGGCAACTAGTAGGTGAAGGAAGCGGAGTTCCGATTCCAGCGAAGATTTATTTCCTCGCGCGCTCGGAATCTTCGCTTCCATCCCCGCAAGAAGCTGACCGGCAACTAATTCTCTGAATTAGCCACAGCAAACAGGCGCCCCTTCCACCTTCGGGTGGGAGGGGCCCTTCAGCTTTCCCCGACAATTTTTTGAGGAGGCTAGGAGTAGGCCCAGACTCATACCTATAGTTCATGCGAAAGCTAGGGATAGTTAACCTTGCGTTAACCTTTTGCCCAGACTATTAACAGGGCTCAAATTTTGCCTAAGACCGTATGAACACAACCACAAAGGGGGACTCGTGAATTCCAGCGCGAATTCGGGTTCACAACTTGCAACTCCCGCCTTGCAACGTGATACCACCGACAAATGGTGGCACCTCACCTTCAGCGGCCTCATGGCCGTCTCTCTAACACTCTTTACCCTCTGGTCACTCAACTACGTTGACCAGGAATCACGCACTTTCGTCCTCATTGCTGCTGTGCTTCTGGGCCTCTTCATGGCCTTCAACATCGGCGGTAATGACGTCGCTAACTCTTTCGGAACCTCCGTTGGTGCAGGTACCCTGACCATCAAGCAGGCCCTGCTGATCGCGGCTGTCTTTGAGGTTTCAGGCGCAGTCATCGCTGGCGGCTCTGTGACCGACACTGTGCGTTCAGGCATCGTTGACCTTGGGGCCATCGACCTGGACCCCATGCAGTTTGTCTATATCATGATGGCTGCCCTGCTGGGCGCCGCTATCTGGTTGCTGGTTGCAACTAAGATGGGCTGGCCCGTCTCCACCACCCACTCCATCATCGGCGGTATCGTCGGCGCTGCCCTGACCACCGGGTTCACCACCGGCGCGGGCGGCCTGGATATGGTTCAGTGGAACAAGATCGGCCAGATCGCTATCTCATGGGTTCTTTCACCGGTCTTGGGCGGCCTGTTCGCCTGGTTGCTCTTTGGCTTCATTAAGAAGTACATCCTGGGCTACAACGAGAAGGTCGATGCGGCCATGCTCGAAATCAAGAAGCACCAGGAAGAAGAGCGCGCAGCCCACACCCCCCACGTTGGTGTTCAGCGTATTACCGACCTACAGGCGGACGCCTACGCTAACGCCATGCTGCGTAAGAAGAAGTTCAAGCTCAAGAAGCTTGACCCCGAGGCGCCTGAGAGTGAGTACTACCGTCAGGTACACAAACTCGACATGAAGGCCAAGCGTGCTGACTCACACCGTGCCCTCGAAATCTACGTTCCCATCTTGGCTGCCTTCGGTGCAGCCCTGATTGCTGCCATGCTGCTCTTCAAGGGTCTGGACAACCTTGAGCTGGGTATATCAACCATGGGCAACGTCATGATTATGGTCATGGTCGCAGCCATTGCCTGGGTGAGCGTTTCGGTCTTTGCCCGCAGTCTGCAGAAGCAGGAGCTCTCCCGCGCCACCTTCACTATCTTTGCCTGGTTGCAGGTCTTCACCGCAGCTGCCTTCGCCTTCAGCCACGGTGCTAACGATATCGCGAACGCTATCGGCCCCTTTGTCGCTATTCTTGATGTTCTCAGAACCGGCGCCATCGGTGAAGAGGCTGTTGTGCCCATGCCTGCCCTGGTTACTTTCGGTGTTGCCCTGATTGTTGGTCTCTGGTTCGTTGGCCGTAACGTCATTGCTACTGTTGGCCACGGCTTGACCAAGATGCACCCCTCGTCAGGTTTTGCGGCAGAGCTTGCTGCTGCCGGCGTGGTCATGGCTGCCTCGGTTTTGGGTCTGCCCGTATCGTCCACCCACATTCTGATCGGTGCGGTTCTGGGTGTCGGTATCGTCAACCGCTCAGCTAACTGGAAGCTCATGCGTCCCATCGCCTTGGCCTGGGTTATTACCCTGCCTATTTCAGCCGCTATCGGCTCAGTAGGTGTGCTGGCTATTTCAGCAATCTTCTAGGCTAGATCCACCCACTGGGTTTGACCCCACGAAATGTGCCCTGCGCCGGCTGTCAGCTCGGCCAGGGCCTTTTCTGTATGTGTGAGGGCGGTGCGGTCGTCAAATACTCCCAGGGTGATCTCGGCGCCGCTGGCTGTGTAGTCGGTACCCAGTACTGTATAGCCGAGAGCTCGTAGGTCATTTTCGAAGCGTCCGGCTTCGGCGTGGGAAGCGGTGACGGTACCCAGTCGCAGGCGTTCGCGGGGAACGAGGGGAGCGGCGTCCAGCGTGGCGACGACTGCGTCCGTATAGGCACGCACCAAGCCGCCAGCCCCCAGCTTGATGCCGCCAAAGTAGCGCACCACTACAGCACAAATATCTGAGAGGTCGGTGGTTTCACCGTCGCGCCCTTCGGTGCGACGGGCCAGTAGGGCCTGGAGCATGGGGATTCCCGCGGTGCCAGCAGGCTCGCCGTCGTCGTTGGAGCGCTGAATCTGCCGGTCTGCCCCAATGATAAAAGCAGAACAGACATGGCGGGCGTCGTGGTAGGCCTTGCGCTTGCACTCAATAAAAGCGCGGGCCTCTTCTTCAGTTTCCACGCGCTGGACATAGCCGATGAATTCGCTGCGCTTAATGTCTAGCTGGTGCCGGGTTTGGTCTCGGCTGGCGAGTACGGTATAGCGGTTAGCGCGGGTTTCATCAGTCATGGTGTCTATTCTAGTGTGCGGTGGTAGCGGCGCGTAGGCTGGTGGGAGCGGGCACCGTACCCGGTGCCCAGAGACGAAAGGACGCCTGTGGTTGCGAGAATTGGTCTGACCGGCGGTATCGGGTCGGGTAAGTCGACGGTGGCGAAGATGCTGGTGGAGTGTGGGGCTGTGCTGATTGACGCCGATGCTATCTCCCGGCAGCTGATGGAGCCGGGGCAGGAGGTGCTGGAGGCGACCGTCCGCGCCTTTGGCGAGGGTATTTTGACCCCTACCGGGGAGCTTGATCGGGCTGCCCTGGCGGCCCTGGTCTTTGCGGACGAGTCTGCCCGTGCAAAGCTGAACGCCATCGTGCACCCGGCGGTGCGGGCTAAAGCCGCGCGGCAGCGTGAGGCGGCGGTGCAGAAGCTGGGGGAGGGGGCCGTCATTGTTGAGGATATCCCCCTGCTGGCCGAGACAGGCCAGGCAGCAGACTTTGATGCGGTGATTGTTGTTGAGACGCAGCACGGGGAGCGGCTGCGCCGCCTGGTTGAGGTGCGCGGTATGAGTGAGGCGGACGCCCGCGCTCGCATTGCTGCGCAGGCCAGTGACGAGCAGCGCCGGGCCATTTCTACCTGGGTCATTGATAATTCGGGAAGTTTAGAGAGCACTGCTGCGCAGGTACGCGAGGTGTTTACCAACATCACAGCGGGTTCTGGTGATGAATAAAATTTATGCAGCAGGAAATTGAACTATAAGTCTAAAGAAGTGCTGTGTGACCACTGGAAACAGTTGAGAACGGCGTCCGTTAGTAAAATCAACCGGTTAGCTATCACCTGGAAATCGACCCCAAGCCCGCTTATTATTGATATGTTGCCCAGAGACCGGGTAGCCGCCGTGCGGGCGGTGGATACAAGGGGCCCGCATGGTTACACCCTTACTTCCACCGGGATAATCCTGTGCTGAACAAGCTACACGACAGACTGGGGCTGCGAACTAGCCCTGTCATTTTCTTCTCATCTGCACTCTTTATTATCGTCTTCACCCTCCTCATGACGGCCTTCCCAACGGCCATGTCTAACGGTATCGGAGTGATTTCAGATTTCATCATCACCTACCTGGGCTGGGTCTACACCCTGGGTATTGCCATCTTCTTTTTCTTTTTGATTTACATGGCCATGAGCCGCTTTGGCCGCATCAAGATCGGTGAAGATGACGCTGAACCCGAGTACTCCGGCCTGGCCTGGTTCGGTATGCTCTTTGCTGCCGGTGTGGGCGCCGTCCTGCTCTTCTGGGGTGCTGCAGAGCCTATCACCCACTACGCCAACCCGCCCTACGACGGGGTAGAGCCCCAGTCAGACCACGCAGCGCTTGAAGCTCTTGCTATTGCTAACTGGCACATTGGTCTGGGCGTCTGGATTATTCTCACCATCCCAGCCCTAGCCTTCGGTTACTTCACCTACAAGCGTAAGCTACCCCCGCGCGTTTCCTCCATTTTCCAGCCCCTGCTGGGCGAGCGCATCCACGGCCCCATCGGCAAGACCATCGACTCGGTGGCCATCGTTTCTACCGTCTTCGGCATCGCTGTTTCGGTAGGCCTGGGTGCCCTGCAGATTAACTCGGGTATGGGCATCATGTACGGCGTGCCCCTGGGCGGCTGGATCCAGGCAGCGATCGTCGCTGTGATTACCGCAGCCGGTATTACTTCCGTCATGATGGGGCTCGATAAGGGCGTTAAGCGTCTGTCCTACATCAACATTCTGCTGGCCATTGCCCTGATGCTCTTTATCCTGATGACCGGAGCGACCCGCTTCGTCACCCTGGGTACTATTGAGTCAGCTGGCTACTTCCTGCAGAAGCTACCCGTGATGATGCTCTTCAATGACGCCTTTGCCGATACCGGTTGGATTGGGTCCTGGACCGTTTTCTACTGGGCGTGGACCGTTACCTGGGCACCCTTCGTAGGCCTCTTTATTGCCAAGATTTCTCAGGGGCGCACGATCCGCCAGTTTGTGGTCGGCGTGCTGGCTGCCCCCACCACCTTTACCCTGATGTGGGTGGGTGTCTTTGGTCTGAGCGCCTTCAATATTGAGCGCAACGAAAACGGAACTCTGGTGCATACCGTCGTAGAGCAGGGGGATATTCCCGCTGCCCTCTTTGAGTTCCTGGGCCACTTCCCCCTCTACCAGGTGGTCGCTGCGGTGACCCTGGTGGTCATCACCATCTTCTTTATTACCTCCATCGACTCAGCTGCTCTGGTGATGGACGCGATTGCCAATGGCCATGAGGACCCGGCCCCCGTCAAGCAGCGTATCTTCTGGGCCGCTTCAATCGGCATTGTATCGGCTTCCATCCTGGTAGCGGCAGGCGATAATGGCCTGACCGCCTTGCAGAACGTCATTATTGTGATCGGCTTCCCGGTCTGGCTTATTGGCTTCATGCAGATGTGGATGCTGGTGCGCGCCCTGCGCGAGGACGCCGGTGAGCTGCCTCCCATGCGCACCCGCCAGTGGAAGCAGGTTATCCCCATCGAGGAATACCACCGCCGTGCTCAGGAGGACTTCTCATCGATTGAAGAAGTCACCATCCGCCCCGAATACGAGCTGGGTACCGAACCAGAATTTGAGGGGCTGGTGCCCAACACCGGTCAGATTCCCGTAGTAACAGCCGAAGACATTGCTGAGGACGCCGCCGCTAAGAAGGCTGCCTCAAAGCCGGCTGAAGAGCAGGGCACCCATACCGCTGTAGTAACCGGTGACCTGCCCGCTTCCGACATCGACCCGAAGAAGTAAGGTCTGAGCGACCGCTTGTTAGCCCCCGATGAAACTAGTACATATGTTCTAGTTTCGTCGGGGGTTTTTCGGTAGGGTAGGGGGTATGAGTCTTGCCCAGGAAATCAACCGCGTTGTCGCCCCCTTTGAAGTTATCTCTGAATACCAGCCAGCCGGCGACCAGCCCAAGGCAATCGCGGAGCTGACCGAACGCGTCCAGAACGGTGAAAAAGACATCGTTCTCATGGGTGCCACCGGCACCGGTAAATCTGCAACGTCTGCCTGGCTCATCGAGGCCGTCCAGCGCCCCACCCTGGTTATGGTGCAAAACAAGACCCTGGCTGCCCAGCTTGCCAACGAACTGCGCGAACTGCTGCCCAACAACGCTGTTGAGTACTTCGTTTCCTACTACGACTACTACCAGCCTGAAGCCTACGTGCCGCAAACCGATACTTTCATCGAAAAAGACTCCTCCATCAACGAAGAAGTCGAACGCCTGCGCCACTCCGCCACCAACTCCCTGCTGACCCGCCGCGACGTTGTGGTGGTTGCTACCGTCTCCTGCATTTACGGCCTGGGTACCCCCGAAGAATACGTTGCCCAGATGGTGACCCTGCGCCAGGGCGAAGAAATCGACCGGGACGAGCTGCTGCACCGGTTCGTTTCCATGCAGTATGCCCGCAACGACCTAGACTTCCACCGCGGCACCTTCCGCGTGCGCGGCGATACCGTCGAAATCATCCCCATGTACGAAGAAAACGCGATCCGTATCGAGTTCTTCGGCGACGAAATCGAAGCTATCTACACCCTGCACCCGCTCACCGGCGACGTCATCCGCGAAGAAACCGAAATGTACGTCTTCCCGGCCTCTCACTACGTCGCTGGCGCTGAACGCATGGCCCGAGCCATTGCGTCCATCGAGGACGAGCTACGCGACCGCCTGCAAGAACTCGAATCGCAAAACAAGCTCGTTGAAGCCCAACGCCTGCGCATGCGCACCCAGTATGACCTTGAGATGATGGAGCAGATGGGCTTCTGCAACGGCATCGAAAACTACTCCAGCCATATTGACGGACGCGCTCGCGGCACAGCCCCGCACTGTCTGCTGGACTACTTCCCCGATGACTTCCTGCTCATCGTTGATGAATCCCACGTGACCATTCCCCAGATTGGGGCTATGTTTGAGGGGGATATGAGCCGCAAGCGCACCCTGGTCGAGCACGGCTTCCGCCTGCCCTCAGCCATGGACAACCGACCCCTCAAATGGGAGGAATTTCTCGACCGTATCGGCCAGACCGTCTACCTCTCAGCTACCCCCGGTAAATACGAACTGTCCCAGGCAGACGGGGTTGTTGAGCAGATTATTCGCCCCACCGGCCTGGTCGACCCCGAAATTGTGGTCAAGCCGACCGAGGGGCAGATCGACGACCTGCTCGAAGAGATCCGTTTGCGGGTAGAGCGCGACGAGCGCGTGCTGGTCACCACCCTGACCAAACGTATGGCAGAAGATCTGACCGACTACCTGTTGGAACACGGGGTCAAGGTACAGTACCTGCACTCCGACGTTGATACCCTGCGCCGAGTGGAGCTGCTCAGCGAACTGCGCCAGGGCGTCTTTGATGTACTGGTGGGCATCAACCTGCTGCGTGAGGGCCTGGACCTTCCTGAGGTCTCCCTGGTCGCAATACTGGATGCCGATAAGCAGGGCTTCTTGCGTTCCACCACCTCCCTGATTCAGACCATCGGCCGAGCCGCCCGTAACGTGGGCGGGCAGGTGCACATGTACGCCGATAAAATCACCGATTCCATGCGCACTGCCATCGACGAAACCAACCGCCGCCGCGAGATCCAGCAGGCCTACAACCGCGAGCACGGCATCGACCCCCAGCCCCTGCGCAAGAAAATTGCCGACATCACCGATGCCCTGGCCCGCGAGTCAGAAGACACCGCAGAGCTCCTTGCCACCCGCAAGGGAGCCTCGGGTAAGCTTGCCCCGGTCAAGAAGGGCACCAAGTACGCTGCAACCAGCCCCGAAGCTGAGGAACTGTTCAAGAAGGCAGAAGCCAGGGTACGTCAGGACGGCCTTGCGGCAGCTCCTGCCGAAGACCTACTGGGGCTGATTGAAGAGATGCACGCCCAGATGATGCAGGCTGCTGAAGAGCTCAAGTTCGAGCTGGCTGGGCGCTTGCGCGACGAAATTGCCGACCTGAAGAAGGAGCTACGCGCTATGCAGGAAGCTGGGCATGCCTAGAACAAGAGAAGAGTTTTTCACGGCACTTCACCGGCCTGTGGCATTGGTGTAGACTGGTGCAGTTTGCGTCAGAACCACCCCGGGAGGTCCCATGAGCCAGAAAATCGAGCGCCCCAGTGTTGCCCGTATGCCGGGCATGCCCCAGATTCTGCTCACCTTCGGGCTGACCATCTGTAGCCTCTCCATCCTCCTGCCAGCGTCACCTGCCTGGGCACTAGCAGGTGGGGCTGGCTCTCTGGGCGCAGGGGCCACCAACGCGGTGCTCATGGCTGTCACCGTAGCGACCCAGTTCAGCGTCCCCGCCCTCACCCGCCGCTTCTCCTGGGCGCTCGTGCTGCCGGTGGGTACCCTCTTTATGGGCTTACCCTCCCTGCTGCAGGCTCTCAGCCCCGACCTGCTCAACGTCCTGATTACATCTGGGTTGCGCGGTATCGGCTTCGGTATCGTCACTGTCTGCTGTTCATCAGCTATGTCCTACCTCATTCCGGTCGAATTCCGCGGTCGGGCGGTGGGGCTCTACGGGCTGGCAGCGGCAGGGTCCCAGCTCTTCTTCACACCCGTTGCCCCCTGGGCTCTTGAAACCTTCGGTTACCGTTCGGTGATATCGGCCGGAGCAATCGCCGCCATCGCAGCACCTTTTGCCCTACAGCTGGGGCGACTGGTTGATCACTTTATGGACGAACAGCGCAGCGGGCAGCAGGGGAGCGAACCCGCCCCTGTCACCTCAACAGCCACCATAATTGCCCGCATCTGGCCTGCCCTGCTGACGCTCACTCTGGTCACCAGCGTTGGCGGTGCTTTCATGACCTTCTCTACCGAAATCGCCCCCACTGCCACCCTGGCAACCGGTGCCCTGCTGCTACTGTGTGCCCTGGCAACTCCCACCCGCCTGTACGGGGGCTCACTGACCGACCGTTTCGGCACCCGCCTGCTCATGGCACCCGTCCTGGCACTCAGTGCTCTCGGCGTGGCGTTGGTTAGCTGGGTCAATGGTGCAAGCCTGCCTTCTATCATCTTCCTCTTGACCGGGGCAACGCTCATTGGCTTTGGCTACGGCTTCCTACAGTCAGTCACCATGGTGCGCGCTCTGACGGACGCCGGTGGGCCGGACGCTACCCAGCGCGCCTCGGTCGCCTGGAACTCCCACTTTGATGTGGGAACCGGGCTGGGCTCTCTAGCTATCGGAGCCGCAGCGCAGGCAACTAGCTTTACCGCCGCCTGGACGAGCGCGGCCGTCCTTCTGCTGGCCTGTGCCCTGTTGCTCGGCCTGAGGGATGCCCGCTCATCTGTTCAAAAGTAAGAAGATGGGTTATAGTTGTAGACCGAGCAAGGGAGTATCCCACTAATTCCTGTGTCGTCAGCACGTTGATCGAAGGCGCCCAACCGGGGCAGGAAACCACTTATAAGGTGGTGGGAGAGACTTGTGGATTTTGGCAAACCCCAACCACAAGAAAGGCTCCCAATGCATATCACTGGGTTGCAGTGGGGTGTAACGATTGCGTTCATCCTGGCACTGCTTGCTTATGACTTCTTCTTCCACGTGCGTAAAGCACACGAACCCACCATCAAAGAGGCCGCGATCTGGTCAGCCGTCTACGTGGGTATCGCTCTGCTCTTTGGCTTGGTCATCCTCTTCTGGGACGGCACCCAGTTTGCCGCCGAATACTACGGCGGCTACATCACCGAGAAGGCTTTGAGCGTTGATAACCTCTTCGTCTTCTTGATTATCATGGCCTCCTTCCGCGTGCCGCGTGAGGACCAGCAAAAGGTTCTACTCTTCGGTATTATCTTCGCGATCATTGCCCGTACCGTCTTCATCTTCCTCGGCGCCGCCGCAATTGAGCGTTGGAGCTGGGTCTTCTACCTCTTCGGTCTGATTCTGATTTACACCGCCGGTAACCTCATCAAGGGTGAAATCACCGATAAGGAAGAAGAAGACGAAGCCAACAACATTGTGGTGCGTCTTGCTAAGAAGATGTTCAACACCGTTGACTACTACGACGGCGACAAGCTCTTCACCGTAGAAAACGGCAAGAAGGTCATGACCCCCATGCTGCTGGTCATGGTAGCTATCGGTGGTACCGACATCCTCTTCGCCCTGGACTCCATACCCGCGATCTTTGGTCTGACCCAGGAAGCCTACATTGTCTTCACCGCAACCGCCTTCTCACTGATGGGTCTGCGTCAGCTCTACTTCCTGATTGACGGCCTACTGGACCGCCTCATCTACCTCTCATGGGGCCTGTCCATCATCCTGGCCTTCATCGGTGTGAAGCTGCTGCTGCACGCTCTGCACGAGAACACCCTACCCTTCATCAATGACGGCCAGCCCGTTCACGTTGTTGAAGTAACCATCGGTTTCTCACTCACCGTTATCGTCGGCGTCCTGATTGTGACCGTGCTTGCATCCCTGCTCTCACCCAAGGGCAAAGCCCTGGCTACTATCCAGAAGGTTCAGACCCTGTCTGAGAAGTACCTGAACCTGCCCGCCGATACCTCCGAGGCTGAGCGTGCTGAGATTCAGCGTCAGCTGGATGAGCAGGTTGCTAAGTCCCGCGAGATTCCGCAGAAGTACCGCGACGAGCTGATTGAGTCTGAGAACGAGTACCAGGACCTGGTACGTCGTGCCCGCACCGCTCACGCCGAGCGCAGCGCCTAACCGGCGGTAGGCGTCCGCCCCAAGAACTAGGGGTGCGGACGCCCGCCCCGGCTTCACGACCGCTGGCCCCATCCCGAGAGGGAAGGGGCCAGCGGTCTTTCTATACCTGGGGGAGGGGCGCCATAAAAACTATTACCCTAGAGATGGGCAACTGGTTTGAGTAGAATAGACCTTAACCTATATTCCTGCCCTGGGATGGAGCTTCCATGTCTGCAGCCGAGTACCTTCCCCTGGTCTTTAGCCTCCTGCTCCTGGGTGGGCTCTTTATGGCCATAGCTCGCATGGGTGCAGCCGGTACCCTGAGCCGTAACGGCCTGGTAGGAATTCGCACCGCAGCAACCATGCAGTCAGATGCTGCCTGGTATGCGGCCCATAGCGCGATTGCCCCTACCCTGCGAGCCTGTGCCTGGGTTCAACTAGCCGGGGCCGTTGTCATCCTTGTCCTTGCTCTCTCTATGGAAAATGCGCCTATTATGCCCATCGGTCTAGCATTCCTACTTCTTCCCATTATCGGAATGCTGATTGCTACCGCTACCACGGCTGCTAACGCTGCTAACGAGGCTCACCAGCGAGTAAAAGAGGATTCTCAGGCATAGAAACGCCTGCAACCTTGAAAAGCGCCGCAGGTTTAAACTAGAGCATCGGCGTGCTGACCCTAGTATTAGGGTCAGCACGCCGATGCTCTATTGTTCAGATAAAAACCTAGCGCATATCAGCCAGCAGATTCTTCAGATGGCCCAGAATCAGGGGGCTGTCAGCGCCCAGGCCGTCGTGATGGTGAGTCTTGGACGTCCACACACGGGTGTTCCCCACAAACTTGGCGGTCTTCATCGAGTGGGCGTAATCCACGTACACATCGGGCACGTAGGCCGCTGCAACCAGGGGCACCTCGTTGCGGGCCAGCTGGTCGTGGTCGTAGAGACGGCCCCAGTCCTTCTTCTCAGCCAGCAACTGGGCAACCTCAGCCAGCGGACGCAGAGCCGGGTCCTCCTCGTAATACCAGGGGAAGATATGCTCACCGGTCAGCAGCAGGGGAGAGGCGTCCTCGGCAAAATCCGGGCGCTCAGCGTACATGCGGGCAGCCGACCAGTTGGTCGGCGAAGCGGACGGCGAGGTGCCCCCCAAATCTTGGGCGGGACCGTCCGCATAAATTGTCTCGTGGAGCAGGCCGTAGAGGGGGCTAGCCTGGAAGCTGACCTGGGCGCTGACCTCCGTCAGGAACTGGTCAGAGAGCCAGCTTTCCGATTCAGCGAAAGCTGATTCCAGGACATAGTGCAGACCCCTAGCCCGGCCGTTACCGCCCAAAATATTGCCCAGCATCTGGAAACGGTGCGGGGTGAGGCGCTCGCCGGTGGGCATGTATTCTTCGTTCTTGGCCAGGTGCTCACTGATCCGGACGGCCAGGTCCTGATCTTCGGGGTACCAGCCGTAGTATTCCTCGGTGCGCTCCTTCATACGGTTGAGGGTGGAGCGGTAGACGTCATCCACGTGGGAGCGGATGGGGGCAAGCCCGGCAGTCATGCGGGAATCCTTGATGGACTCGGGGGCGAAGGAGAGGTAGGAGAGGGTGAGGAAGCCGCCGAAGCTCTGGCCCATGGTCGACCAGCGCTTATCTTGGCGATCGGCCAGGAGGAATTCGCGGACGACCTCGGCGTCGGCAATGATGGAATCGGCGCGGAAGAGCTCACAGAACTCAGCCTGTACCTCGGGGCTGCCTTGGGCGGTGATGACGCGGGCAGAAAGCGGGGTGGAATTGCCGGTGCCGCGTTGGTCTAGCAGAATCAGGCGGTGGGTCTTGGCAAGTTCCTGGACCCAGCCGCCTTCAGAGATAGGGCGGGGGCTCTTGCCGCCGGGGCCGCCCTGCAGGTAGACCATGTAGGGGCGCTCATCGACGGGGGTGGTCAGGGTGTCAGAGGTGTCGATGACTTCGCGGGCGAAGACGGTGATGGTCTGGTTGGCAAAGCGGGAGTCCAGAGCAGCTGCCTCGCCCTTGCCGTAGATCAGCCCGTGGGTCAGGGGCACGGTGAACCAGTGGTCAATGAGCTTGAGGGACTCAATGGTGTGGGTGGCGCCGACGCGGTGGGTCGGCTGGGGCAGGTGTGGGTGGGTAGGCATGGGGCTCCTTTGCACACAAATCAGGTCTTTCTTCTACCGATAGGCTACCCTAGCTTCCCCGTGCGGGTTCTGAGGTGGTGCGTAAGAAGTTCTAATGTGACCGCTTTAGAAGAGGGCACCCCTCAACCTTTCCACTCACACAGTAGGGACCAGAAAACTCCCGATAGTATGCCTTCTCCATAAGGATTTCGGTAGGAATCTGGTCCCTAGTGGGTGGGGTGAGAGGATTCTAGAAAGCCCCCACGCTCTCAATCAGCACCACCGGCGCGCCTTCCTCATCTGAGGCGTCCAGGTCGACCCGGGCGACAATCCCGAAATCGTGGTTGTCGTCGGGGTCGGCAAAGACCTGGCGGACCTTCCAGACCCCGGGGTGAGCCGCCGTGTCGTCGTCAATCTCAATCAGGCGCGGGGAGCGGGCCTCGGCGTCCGTATAGATATCCTCATACTCCTCAAAGTAATCGTCCATGGCCTCGGCCCAGCGGTCGGCATCCCAGCCCGAGCGCTCGCCGTCCAGCTCGCCCAGCAGGCGGTCGCGTTCATCCGCAAAAAGCTCCACCCGGCGAAACATCGCGTTACGCACCATCACCTTAAAGGCGCGGACGTTGCTCGTCACCTTGGAAGCCGACTCGGCAACGAGCTCTTCAAGAGAGTCCTGAACCGGGGTGCCTTCCTCACCGGCAGCCAGGCGCTCCCACTCGTCCACCAGGGATGAGTCGGTCTGGCGGATAACCTCGCCCAGCCACTCAATCACATCGGTCAGCTCATCGGTTAGGGCAGATAGGGGCACGGTCTGGCGCAGGGCCTTATAAGCGTCCGACAGGTAGCGCAGCAGAATGCCCTCGGAGCGCTCCAGCCCGTAGAACTGGATGTAGTCGCCAAAGCCCATAGCCCGCTCATACATATCGCGCACCACACTCTTGGGCTCTACCTCAAACTCCTTCATAAAGGGAGCGCCCGCCGAGTAGGTCTCAAAGGCCTGTTCTAGCAGGTCAGCCAGGGGCTGGGGGTAGGTGATTTTGTCGAGCTCAGCCATACGTTCGTTGTAGTCCAGCCCCTCAGCCTTCATCTCGGCCAGGGCCTCACTCTTGGCTTTCTTCTCCTGGCCAATTAGCACCTGGCGGGGCTTTTCCAGGGTGGACTCAATCACCGAGACAGCATCGAGAGCGTAGGACTCCGACTCCTTATCGAGCAGAGACAGCGAAGCCAGCGCGAAGGGGGAGAGCGGCTGGTTCAGGGCGAAGTTCTCCTGCAGCGAGACGGTCAGGCGCACGGTGCGGCCAAACTCGTCGGGCTCCGGCAGGCGCTCCACCACGCCCCCGTTGAGAAGCTCCCGGTAGATGCCAATCGCCTTGCGCTTGAGGGCACGCTGCTTAATCGGTGGCTCGTGGTTGGCGGTGAGGAAGAGCATGACGGTCTCAAAGGGGTCAGCCTCGCGCTGTAGCATATTGAGCATCATGGAGTGGGTCATCTGGAAGGACGAGGTCAGCGGCTCGGGTTCTGCGGCAATAATCTGCTCGAAAGTCTTGTCGCTCCAGGCCACAAAACCCTGCGGGGGCTTCTTCTTTTTACCCCGCAGTGACTGGGCCATCTTCTTCTCGTCCCCGTTGAACTTCTCCCGGGCTTTGGCTTCAAGCCGGTCGTTCTCAATTTCGTGTTCGGGAGCCTGGACCACCACGTAACCGGCGGTATCAAAGCCAGCCCTGCCCGCGCGTCCTGCAATCTGGTGGAACTCACGGGACTTCAGGCGGCGGGTGCGCTGCCCGTCAAACTTGGAAAGGGCAGTTACGAGCACCGTGCGGATGGGGACGTTAATACCCACACCCAGCGTATCGGTACCGCAAATCACCTTGAGCAGGCCCGCTTGGGCTAGCTGCTCCACCAGGCGGCGGTACTTGGGTAGCATGCCAGCATGATGGATGCCGATGCCGTTCTTAATGTATTTTTGCAGCTGCTTACCGAAGCCCGCCGAGTAGCGGAAGCCTGCGGTCAGCTCGTTAATCCGCTCCTTGTCTTCCTTCGACGCAATGGCCAGGCTCATGAGCGAAGCGGCAGTATCAATGGCCTGTAGCTGGGAGAAATGCACAATGTAAACCGGAGCCTGATGGGTGCTCACCAGCTCATCGACCTTCTCCACCAGGGGCTCACGGGAATAGGTGTAGTTGAGGGGGATAGGGCGGGTTTCGCTGGTGACCAAGGACGTCTGGCGGCCGGTTAGCTCGGTCAGCTCCCGTTCAAAGCGGCTGGTGTCGCCCAGGGTCGCGCTCATGAGCAGGAACTGGGCCTGGGGCAGATCTAGCAGGGGGGCCTGCCAGGCCCAGCCACGCTGGGGGTCAGAGTAGAAATGGAACTCATCCATGACCACCTGGGTCAGATCAGCCCCTTCACCCTCACGCAACACAATGTTGGCGAGAATCTCGGCGGTACAGCAGACAATGGGGGCATCGGCGTTAATGGAGGAATCGCCGGTCACCATGCCCACGTTTTCAGCCCCAAAAATCTCACAGAGATCAAAGAACTTTTCAGACACCAGGGCCTTAATAGGGGCGGTGTAGTAGGAACGCTGGCCGGTTGCTAGACCCATGAAGTGGGCAGCAATAGCAACGGTAGACTTGCCCGACCCGGTGGGGGTCGCCAAAATGACGTTGCTGCCCGCAGCCAAGTCAAGCACGGCTTCGTCCTGAGCAGGGTAGAGCCGCATACCGCGAGCCTCGATCCAGGACAGGAAGGCTTCGTAGGCTTCATCGCCCGTGAGCGGGTTAGAGGCAAAATCGCCACGGAAGTAGGGCTTGCTGTTATCGGCTAAAGAGGGGGAGAGAAAGGGAAGAATCTTCATGGTTCTTCTAGTTTAATAGACCGGTCAAGACAAAGGCGGGTGTGACGCTTGTCAAACCTGCCCAAAGTGTTCTAAGGTAAAGGGCAGAACTTAACCGCGTATCTAGCTCACGAAAGGAGGCCCACGAAATGAATAATCGACCTATTCCCTTCAACAGCCTCCCCGTGGGTAGACACATCAATGGTGCGCTCGCTTCTAGCCCGACTGCCGGTTAGACGAGTACGATAACCTGACGTAGACACACCTATCGGGGCAAGCGAACCCGGTAGGTATTTTTATGCCCTGCGGGTTTTCCCTCACACACGACCTGCACACCCGCACGCACACGCTGAAAGAGTAGCCCGATGGCTGAGATGACTGACGAGACAAAGACGCCTAAAGAAAAAGTTAAGTTCCGTATTGCCCCGCCGGGCTTCCGCTGGCGACCCCTCTTCTTTCTGCCCTTCCCCCTCGATATTCTGACCTCCCTCGCCCTGGTCTTCCTGCCGGTTCTGGTGGGGTCGATTATTGATCTGCATACCTCAGGCGATGAGGCAGGTGCCTGGCGGCTGGTCTGGTTGCTGGTGGGTGTGGTGGTTTACCTGTCGGTCGTTGAGTTCGTGGGGTGGGGTATCACCTTTAGGGTGGTGGCCCGCATCGAACGGGACTGGCGCCTCTACATTGCCAGCCTGATGTCCCGCAGCTCTAACCGTGATACCGGCGCCCTCATTGCGATCTTGAACAAGGACGCCCGCTCCATGGCCCAGATGTGGCAGCCTATGATTCTGGCCTTTTCTGCGGTGGGCGTGACTGCCCTGGGAACCTGGCAGCTGTGGCGCATTAGCCCGGTGATTGCTGTGGTGAGTTTAGGCGGCTTGATCCTGACCATGCTGACCCTCACCTGGATTTCCAAGCTACTTGAGAAGCACGCGGACGTCTTCCGCGACAAGGTGGGGGTATCTACCTCCCGCGCCTCTGACGTAGCCTCCTCGATTCGCACCATTCTAGGCCTGGGTGCCCAGCGCCGCATGATGGACCGCTACGGGGCAACAGCCCAGGACGTCTACACCTCCCAGATTCGTCTAGAGAGCGTGCAGACCTGGTCGTATGCGGTGCGCAACCTGCTGGTGGGAACCGTGACCTGGGTGGTCATTGCGCTCGCCCTACGCGGGGCCGCACCCGAGGGTACCTGGATTACTGAGGTTCCCGCTGGCCAGCTGGTCACGGTGGTTGGCCTAATTAACACCCTGACCGGGCCCATCTGGTCAGTGGAAATGTTGCTCTTCTCCTGGCGCAATGCCCGTGTTGCCCTCAAGCGCGTAGATAGACTTGCAGCCGAGGTTGAGGCTAACTCTCAGGTAGAGAGCAAGGACGCCCCCGCCCCGGCGACCAGCGCCGCAGCAGGGCAGGTTCTGGTTGATGTTCCCCGGGCCAGCGCCCCGGTGCACTACATCAACCCGCGCGAAGCCGGGTTGCCAGCCCAGGGCTACGCCGAAGCTCTGACCGAAGCCCTACGCCAAACTCAACCTGCCACGGGCGGGGAGCGGGTGGCGGGCGTCCTCACCGGGGATGAGCGTGTGCTTCTTTCGGAACCCAACCCCATGATTTTTGCCGGCTCCCTGGCTGACCACCTGCAGATGGGCACTGCCGGGTTGAGCCGGGAGCGCATGATTGAGCTGCTGAAGCTCACCGACTCCGAAGAAATCGCCTTCCGACTCGGTGGCCGCGACCCCGAAAACTACCTGGCCAGCACGTTGGCCTCAGAGGGCACCAACCTCTCTGGTGGCCAGCGGCAGCGCCTGGCCCTGGCCCGGGCGCTGGCCCAGCCGGCGTCCGTGCTGGTGCTCACCGAACCGCTGAACTCGGTGGATGAACCCAGCCAGAAGTTCATCTTGAACCAGCTCGAAACCTATACGGGCCAGCCCGGCCCTCTCGAACACATCCGCCAAATTTACCTGGTCTCAACCACCATGGAGGTTGAGCGACGACTGAAAGCAGGTGAGGCCCGTGGCTAACCTCCTCCCCATTACCGACGGTAAGACTACTTGGCGGCTGCTGGCCCTCTCGATTCTCAAAACTCCCTGGCAGCTGGTTTGGCTGGTGGTTTTGTTTGTGGCTAGCTCCGTAGCTACCCTGGTGACCCCCATTATGGTGGGCCAGTTGATTGACCGGGCCACTACCGGGCAGCTGACCGGCTACCCCTGGGCAGAGCTGGCGGTTATTGGCCTTGCTGTGGTCGCCGGTGCCCTGTTGGCCCGTGCCTGGACCTTCCAGGGCCAGAAAATGGGCGTGCGCCTCAATCGCGACCTGGGCATTGACCTGGTGGGGGCCTCCCTGCAGCTGGACGCCCAAACCGTTGAGGACGCCGGCTCCGGCGACCTGGTTGCCCGCCTGACCGATGACGTCGATAGCGTGCGCCAGGTACTGGCCACTGGCCTGCCGGAATTCGCCCATATCAGCGTCTACATGCTGATTACCGCAGCTACCATCTTCACTGTGAACCCGGCAATCGGCCTGGTGACCGTGCCCATGTTTATCGTGATGACCATCGTGCTCTCGATTTTCCTACCACGGATTGCCACGCTCACCCGGGAAAAGACCGAGGCGGTCAGCGACCTGACCGTTGTGGCAACCGAAAACATTCGCGGCGCTGGGACCGTTGAAGAGCTGGGGATTAGGGAGGCCCGTACCCGGGTGCAGGATGAGCGTATCTGGAAAACCTTTGAGGTCAGCGACCGCATGGTCGTGGTGCGCTCCATCTTCTGGGCAGTTGATGCCTTCAACTCATTCCTACCCCTGGTGCTCTCCATGGTCTGGGGCGCCTACTGCGTGGAGCAGGGCTGGGCGACCTGGGGCGACGTTGCCACCGCCTCTATCATGCTCTTCACCATGCGGGTCAACTCGGATATTTTCACCTTCTGGCTTGACCGTCTGCGCGAAATGACCGTCACCATGGGTCGCGTCTTTGGCGTCATCGACCTGTCGAACCAGCAGCAGGCCCGCCGTGCCGCTGGGCAGGTGCCTGCCCCGGCGCAGCTGGCTGAAGGAGGTGCGTCCGCCCCGGTCATCGACCTACAGGGCGTGACCTACGGGTACGACCCGGACGCCCCCGTGATTAAGGGCGTAGATCTGCAGCTGGCGGCGGGGGAGAGCCTTGCTCTGGTAGGACGCTCCGGCTCGGGCAAGACTACCCTGGCTCGCCTGATTGCCGGGTCACTTACCGCAGATAGCGGCACCGTGCAGGTCGGTAGTCAGCTGGTGGGCAACGGTTTGTACCCCACCCAGCCTGATGCCAGCGGACGCCCCGCCCTGCTCATCTGCACCCAGGAGGCCCACGTCTTTGTTGGCTCCCTGGCCGAGAACATGACCGTGGCAGCCCCTGACGCTAGTGCCGAACAGATGCTCACCGCCCTGCGGACAGTGGGTGCCACCTGGGTTGATGACCTGCCCGAGGGGCTGGAGAGTCAGGTGGGCGGGGTCTCTGCGGAACTCACCCGCGACCAGGTTCAGCAGCTGGGTCTAGCCCGCATCGTGGCGGCTAACCCCCACGCGGTAATCCTGGATGAATCAACCACCCAGCTGGAATTGGCGGACGCCCGCCAGTCCCTGACCGCGGTGATGCAGGGCCGGGCCGTCATCATCATCTCCCATGACGCCCGCATCGCCTCACTGGCTGATAGGGCTGTGCTCCTTGAGGACGGTGAGCTGGTAGCTGAAGGTAAACCGGAGCACATCTTTGCACGAGCCTAAACTGAGGTACATCATCAGCACCCCACGCATAGACTGGGTGGGATGCTCGTTGCTAGTCTAGACTCATGAGTTTAACTAAGACCCCAGCAGATCCCGGCCAGTTACGCCGAGCAGTCCTCGTCGTTGCCGGTCTCAACCTGGCCTATTTCTTTGTTGAAGGGGCCATCGCTCTGGCAATCGGCTCAGTGAGCCTCCTGGCAGACAGCGTGGATTTTTTTGAAGACTTCGCCGTCAATTCCCTCATTGCTATCGCCCTAGGCTGGTCGCTGACCTGGCAGGCGAGGGCGGGCAAGGCGTCCGCTGTGATTATCCTGCTCCCGGCCCTGGCCGCAGTCTGGCAGATTGCGGCAAAATTCCCGAATCCGGACGCCCCCGATGCGTTTACCCTCTTCGTTACCGCGGGTGGCGCTGTGGTGGTTAACCTGATCTGCACTCTTATTCTGGCTCGCTTCCGCACCGGTGCGGGGTCGCTCACTCAGGCTGCCTTTCTTGCCGCCCGCAACGACGTTGCCATTAACCTAGCCATTATTCTCATGGCTGGGGCAACTGCCCTTGTTGGCACCGGCTGGCCCGATCTGGTGCTCGGTGCCCTGATTCTAGTACTCAACCTGGGCGCTGCCAAAGAGGTCTGGGAAACTGCCCACGAAGAAGCCCTGGCAGCTAAGGCTTTAGCCGGCGATTTTGACGACGACTAAAGCTCTGCGACGAGTTACGCAGGAAGCTACCAGGGCAGGGGTTTATCTCTAACTAAAGAGCGCCAGGGAGCGAATGACTGTCTGGGCCAGGCCATAGATGAGGCCGCTTGTGACGAGTAGGGTCAGGGCCCAGGCTGCCAGGGTGTGGAGCGGGCCACCGGCGTTGACCTCAACCTGCTGGTCAGCGGTGCCCAGCTTCCCGTGGCCTGCCAGCTTGGCCATGTCCTTCTCTGAGGCATGGTGCTTTTCATGGACCGGCTTGACCAGTAGGTTAGCGATGAAACCAACTGCCAGCACGCCCACCATGATGAAGAGGGAGGGCTGGTAGAGCTCGGCGCCAGCGGCATCGGGGTTACCGTTGCGTACTGTGTCTTGAACCAGGTTGACGATGAGGGGGCCAGCAATACCCGCAGCTGACCAGGCGGTCAGCAGGCGGCCATGGATAGCACCGACCTGCAGGGTACCAAACATATCGCGCAGATAGGCCGGGATAGTGGCAAAGCCGCCGCCGTAGAAGGAGATGATGATGAAGGCGGTGGCGATAAAGAGCACCAGGCTGACATTACCGAAGAGGGCCCAGGTGATGTAGAGGGCTAGGCCTACGCCCAGGTACATCACGTAAATATTCTTGCGGCCGATGATGTCTGAGGTAGAGGACCAGATGAAGCGGCCACCCATATTGGCCAGTGAGAGTAGGCCGACGAAGCCCGCTGCAGCCGCTGCGGAGATGGGGAAGTAGGACTGAATCATAGGGGAGGCTGATTCAAGCAGACCGATACCGGCGGTGACGTTGGTGAATAGGACCGTCCAGAGCAGCCAGAACTGGGGAGTGCGGATAGCCTGAGCTGCGGTGACGTTTTTGTCGGTGCGCATGGTGTTGGGCTTCTGCTGAGATGGGTCGAAGCCACTAGGCTTCCAATCGGGATGGGGAACCCTGATCACAAAGGCACCGAGCAGAATAACGAGGGTGTAGGAGGCCGCGAGAACCAAGAATGAGGGGACGAGCGCTGATGCCTGTTCGGTTTTCTCAGCTGAACCTGAAAAGAGCTCCATAAGCTGGGCCGATACGGGAGAAGCGATGAGCGCACCGCCGCCGAAACCCATGATGGCAAGCCCGGTGGCCATACCCGGGCGGTCAGGGAACCACTTCATGAGAGTCGATACCGGGGAAATGTAGCCCAGACCCAGACCGACGCCGCCGAGTGCGCCGTAGCCCAGGAAAACTAGCCACAGCTGGTTGGTGGTCACGCCGAGAGACGCGATGAGAAAACCTAGAACCCAGCAGGTTCCTGCGGTCAGCATTGACTTACGAGGGCCAACCCGCTCTACCCAGGTGCCACCGATAGCCGCTGAGATACCCAGCATGGCGATTGCGAGAGAGAAGACCCATCCCACTGCGGTTTCGGTAGAGTCAAAGTGGGTGACCAGCTGGGTCTTGAAAACTGACCAGGCGTAGACCTGCCCAATGCAGAGATGGATGGCAAGTGCAGCTGGTGCCATGAACCAGCGGTTAAAAGTGACGGGCGCGATGATGGCTGACCTATCAAGAACTGACATGAAGTGTTCCTCTGAAATGTGTGCCTGAGGGCTTAGATACTGTCTGATGATGCGCTCTACATTATCCCACACCGGGGTCTGAATTGTGCTGCTCACCATAGTTGTGGTGCGCTCAAAGGGTCTTGTTTCATTTTGAGTATTCCTTGAGGTGTTTTGAGGGAGCTGAAACTGCAAAACATGACTCAGGGCACTAGACTGGAAGATGGCAGATAAGCTAGTTAACAAGGAAGTTCACAGTATGAGCAAGCCCTTCCCCTCAGACCTCGAAATCGCCCAGGCAGCGACCCTGCAGCCGATTACCGAGATCGCTTCAGCATCAGGAATCAACGAAGATCGCCTGGAGCCCTACGGCAAGTACGTTGCCAAGGTGCAGCTGACCGACGACACCACCGCAGAAAAGGCCCTAGCTCGCGGGTCCAAGTACATCGTGGTCACGGCCGTTACCCCCACCCCTCTCGGTGAGGGTAAGACCGCAACCTCGGTCTCCCTAGCCCAGGGTATGGCAGCAACCGGTCGTAAGGCCATGCTGACCCTGCGGCAGCCTTCCATGGGGCCCACCTTCGGCATTAAGGGTGGCGCAGCGGGTGGCGGCTACTCCCAGATTGTCCCCATGGAGAAGCTCAACCTGCACCTGACCGGCGACTTCCACGCCGTGACCGCAGCCCACAACCTGCTCGCTGCCATGATCGACAACCATCTGCACCACGGTAACGAGCTGCGCATCGACACCCGCGCCATTACCTGGCGCCGCGTCATCGATATGAACGACCGCGCCCTGCGCAACGTGGTGATTGGTTTGGGCGAGCGCATGGACGGCGTGCCCCGTGAAACCGGCTTCGACATCACCTCAGCCAGCGAAATCATGGTGATTCTCTCGCTCTCCACCAGCTTCGCCGACCTTCAGGAGCGCCTGGCCAAGATCGTGATTGGCCTCAATGTGGACGGCGACCCCGTGACCGCAGCCGACCTCAAGGCTGACGGTGCTATGGCTGTCATCCTGGCGGACGCCATCAACCCTAACCTGCTTCAGACCCTTGAGAAGACCCCCGCACTGATTCACGCGGGCCCCTTCGGTAACATCGCCACCGGTAACTCCTCGGTCGTCGCTGACTACGTTGGTCTTGAGCATGCCGATTACGTGATTACCGAGGCAGGTTTCGGAGCTGACATGGGCGCGGAGCGTTTCTTCAACGTCAAGTGCCGTGTCTCCGGTCTCAAGCCGGACGCCGCCGTCCTGGTGGTTACCGTCCGCTCTCTCAAGTCTCACTCTGGCCGCTACAAGATTGTGCCCGGCAAGCCCCTGCCCGAGGGCCTGCTGGCCGAGAACATCGAGGACGTCGAGGCAGGTGCCGCTAACCTGCTCAAGCACATCGAGATTGTGCGCTCCTTCGGCGTGCAGCCGGTGGTTGCTATCAATGCCTTCCCCACCGATTTCGAGTCAGAACACGAGACAATTCGCCGCATTGCCGAGGAGGCTGGCGCTCGTGTGGCGATTCACCGCGGCGTTGCCGAGGGCGGTAAGGGCGTGACTGAGCTGGCGGATGCCGTCGCCGCAGCTTGCGATGACGTGAGCGAGCTGACCTACACCTACGAGGACGGCGACAGTCTGACCACCAAGATTGAGAAGGTTGCCACCAAGGTCTACGGGGCGGACGGCATTGAGGTCGCCCCCGCTGCGGCTAAGCAGCTGGCTCGCTACGAAGAGATGGGCTACGGCAAGCTGCCGGTTGTCATTGCCAAGACCCACCTGTCCATCTCGGCTGATGCCTCGCTGAAGGGTGCTCCGACCGGTTGGACCCTGCCGGTGCGCGAGGTGCGCCTGGCAGCAGGCGCCGGTTATGTGTACGCCATCTGCGGCACCATGCGTACCATGCCGGGTCTGGCTAAGTCCCCGGCTGCCGAGCGCATTGGCTTTGACGAGAATGGCACCATGGTCGGTCTCTTCTAAATCGCCTTAAACAGGTAGGTACCATCTACATCAGAAAAACCCACGTGACTGGTGGGTTTTTCTGATGTAGATGGTACCTAGTTCCTTAAGCGCGAGGTTACTGCTGTTCGGGGGGCGTGGTCACCGGTAATGTCAATGACCAGCAGGTCAGTTGAAAACCTTCGAAGCGTCGAAAGATGTCGTGATATCGGTGCCGGTTGCGGGCAAGACCGCGCAGTCGAACTCGGTAAACTCAGCCAGCACCTCATCGGTATTCTCAGGGCCGCCAATGAACTCGGGAACACCCACCTCCTTCATATGAGCCGGCAGGGCTTCAAGATCTGGAGTCTTAGGCATGGATGGGCAAACCACCAGCTGCCCGGCCGTATCAATCTCAGCGCTGTTATGCACAATCATCTGAGCTAGGGTATCTACCGCTTCCTTGCGTCCTGCCTTCTCAGGGAAGAGAGTAGCCCAGGTAATCCAGGCGCTCGCCCCCGGCCAGGGAACGGAGCAGCTCCATATCGCGGGCCACCTGGGAGGTTCCCATGTAGTTGGCAATCTCTGAGCCGGCGGCGCATTCGGCAAGCTGCACGGCGGCGACTTCAGAGTCCGACTCGCACATCACGGGGGGAGGACGCCCCCCGATCCCGCGCGGGCAACAGACCGAACCTGGTGAGAATGGTTTTCATGTGTCTGTAAAAACCAGTGTAGTCTCACACCTGTCTTAAGCAATCAGCCATTAGGATGAACCTGCTCCCCGCCTACAGGCAGATAAACGGCAACTAGGCCCAGTCCTTCTTGGGGGAGGTGCCACCGATGCCGGCGTTGAAAGTGTTGGTGGGGTCAAGCTGCTTAAAGTGTTCCACCATAGCCTCGGGCATGTGGTAGAGGCGCCCATAGTTGTGCTCAGCCGGCAGTTTGGCGCCGCGGGCCTCAAGCAGCTCCTGGATATCATCGTGCAGCTTATGGGGGTCAACACCCTTCTTGGCGACGTAGTCCTGGTGCATGACGTGGCAGAAGAAGTGGCCGTAGTAGGCGGTAACATCCAGCTGGCTAGCAATTTCAGGGGGCAGTACCTCTAGCCAGTCCCAGTCATCGCGGCGCAGGGCAACATCGATGGGAATGAGTTCGCCCAGCTCCTTGCGCTTCATGCTGGCGTAGCGGGTGGCGGCGCTGGCAGCGCCAAAGCGGTTGAGGTTGGCGCTCTGTGCTTCGTCCGCCGTGCAGATGAAGAAATCGCCCTCGTGCTCGGGCGCCGCAAAGAAGTCCTTGAGCATGGTTTCGGTCGCCTGCTTCTGGGCCTCGCTGACGGTGAGCAGCAGGTGGTGTTCGAAGCGGTCGCGGTAGTCCAGCATACGCTTGGGCAGCTGGCTGGGGACCAGGTCAAAGATACGCTGGGAGACGGTGTCTGCGAAGGTGGGGCCGATACCTGGAACCTTGCCGAAGACCCCGTTAGCCCAGGTCTTGAAGGCAAACATGCGGGTCTGCAGAGCAGAGCTCATGTACTTGAGGAAGACGAAGGTGTCTTTGCCGTACTTTTCTGCCAGGTCGAAGGCGCTACGGCCCATGTACTCACCCGAGATGGGCAGGGGCATGTCGGCTTCGAGGAAGATGCGGCGGATTTCTTCGAGCTCGCGGGGGTTGTGGGTGCCGATGTAGAACATGGCGGGGTTCTTTTCGAGCGGGAAGGTGCGGGTTCGCACGGCAAAGACCATGATTTTGCCAGCGGATCCGGACGCCTCAAACAGGTACTCGGGGTTGGAGTTGTAGCGGGCGGGGGTGGGCTCCATCTTGCGCAGATGGGCCGCGTATTCGGTCTCGCTGGTGTCGGCGGGGGCAGGGGTGACATCGTCCGCCGACCATGCGCCGCGCTGTAGCTTATCGAGGGCAACTTCGGGGTCCTCACCCAGGGAAATGCCCAAGTGGTTAATGAGCTCGACCTTACCTTCTTCGGTGACGCGGGCGTAGATAGCTTCGCGGGTGAAGGCCGGACCTTTACGGATCTGGCTACCACCGGAATTGTTGGCGATGCCGCCGATGACCGAAGCACCGATGGAGGTGGACCCGATAACTGAGTGCGGCTCGCGGTTGTGCGGGGCGAGTTCTTCAGTCAAGTGGGTCAGGGTAGCGCCGGCCAGGGATATAGCCTCACGGGCATCGTTAATCAGGTGCACCTGGTTAATCAGGTGGGTTGAGATGAGTACGATGGGTCGGTCGTAGTCCTGGAAGCCCGGGCCAGACCCGCCGGTTAGACCGGTGTTGGAGGCCTGGGGGATCACCATAAAGTTGTGATCGACGCAAACCTGTAGAGCCTTCCACATCTGCACGAGGGTTGTGGGGCGCAGCACCGCAAAGAGAGGCCCGCCGCCAAAGCGGTAGCCCTTACTGAAGGGGGCTGTTGCGTGCTCTGCGGTGAGCACATGCTCAGCACCAACGATGTCTTTAAAGGCATCGAGGGCTTGCTGATGGGCTCCAGGGTTTGCTTGGGCGGTCATCTCACTTCTTTCTGTCGGTTCGTATCCCTGCCTGCCCCTGGCACTGTCGTGCTTGAGTTAGGGCTTGGACTATGACAGGGCTCATAGACATCATCCGCCCCTGGCTTGGGGCTGTCAAACAGAAAGGGTGCGGCGGTGAGCCTGGTCGAAGAAATGCAGTTCATGGGTGGACGCCTGCTGGTAGGCCTGTGCCGCGAGGGAGCGGACGCGCGGTGGGGCATCTTCGAGAGCTGCCTCCACGTAGCTGAGGGCCTGCTCGACCGAGGCCCTAAAATCTGCTGACCCGTACATGCTTAACCAGGCGGTGTAGGGGTGATCGGGCGTGTTGGAGGCGGCGAGAAGCTCACCGATTTCTGCATAGAGCCAGTAGCAGGGGAGTACGGCCGCGGCAGCGATAGCGTAGTCCTGCACGCCGGCTGAGGCTGTCAGGAAGTCGGTGTAGGCTCGTGTGACCGGGGACGGGCCTGCCGAAACGTAGTCAGAGCCCAGCCAGCTCCCGTGGAGTAGGGACTCTACCGTGATGCATTCTGCTGCCCCGCGCGCCCAGAAAACCTGCTGCTCGGAGGTGGGAGCCTTGGCGCTCAAGAGGGCCAGGGCCCGTGAGTATTCCCGCAGGTAGAGGGCATCTTGATCCTGGTAGAAAGTGAAATCCTCGGCCGGCAGCGTTCCATCGGCTAGCTGGCGGATGAAGGGCAGGGCCGTGATGCGCTCCCAGAGGCCGCCGGTCATTTCCCAGAGGGTAGCCGTGTGTGGGCCAGCTGCCGGAATCAGGGGAGCCGGGGCGGCGGCGTCCGCAAAAGCACCCAGGGGAATCGGGGTGGCATCGGCAGCCGCCGAGCCAGCCCAGAGGTTCCAGAAGTGGTTAACCGGGCCGTGACCGGCTCCCACCTGTAAGCGGCCGCTGGTGGCGATAGCCCCGTGCAGCCAGGCGATGACCCAGGAGAGGGCCTCCTCGAGGCTGTCACCCGCCCCCAGGCGGGTGGCCAGCGCGGACGATAGGGAACAGCCCGTGCCGTGCGTGTTAGCGGTCGCAAGGCGCTGCCTACTAAAGACCGCCTGTACCCCGTCAGCTGTGACCACCGCGTTCCCTGCCTCGGAGCCGGTCAGGTGGCCACTCTTGACGATCACGGCTGCCCCGTACCGGGTAGCAACCCGCTGGGCCATCTGGCAGGCCTCATCCCAGGTGGCCGGTGGCTGCTCCTGGGCTAGAATCGCAAGTTCCGGGGTATTGGGGGTAAGCACAGTAGCACGGCGGGAAAAGCTGCGCAGGGCCTCTTCTGCGGCAGGTTCTAAAAGCCGGTCGCCGCTGGTAGCAATCATCACCGGGTCAAGGACCACAACCTGCTGGGGGTTATCGTCGAGCCAGGTGGTCACCGTATCGATGAGGTCTACCGACCCCAGCATGCCAATTTTTACGGCGTCGATACGCACATCGTCACTCACCGCATCAAGCTGGGCCCGTAAAAAGTCGGTGGGCGGAATCTCAATGGCCCGGACCCCCAGGGTATTTTGGGCGACCAGGGCGGTGATAGCACTCATGCCGTAGCCGCCTGCTGCCGCAATGGATTTGAGGTCAGCTGAAGCACCTGCCCCACCGCTGGGGTCGGTGCCTGCGATAGACAGAATATTGGGGACGGAGCGGGAACTTTGGTAGCCCTTTGCTGTAAAAAGCCCGCGTAACCGAGCAGCGGTTAGCTCCGGCTCAGATGCCCCCATGAGGGCAGAGACCACGCAGATTCCGTTGACCCCGGTGGCAGTAAGTTCGGCCGCGTTATCAAGCTGGATGCCGCCGATGGCTACGCTCGCGATGCCCGCCTCTGCCGCCCGTTGGGCTAGCGCGGTGATACCCGCAATCCCCAGAGCTGGTGCCGCATCGGGCTTGGTGGGTGTTTCAACCAGCGGGCCCAGGCCCACCACATCGGGGAGCCGAACCCCGGTCGCTGTGCACTCTGCGATACAGCTCTCTAGCTGGTCGCGGTTCTCAATCGACAGGCCAATCATCAAATGATCCGGCAGGAGCTGGCGGGCCTGAACATAGGGCATATCGGACTGCCCAATATGCAGGTGCAGGTCCAACGAGAGAGCAAGCTGCACCCGGTCGTTGACGAAAATTGGCACCCGTCCGCCCACGGCGCGGGCCAGAGCCCGGGCCTGAACTTCAAGCTGCTCGTCACTGGCCTGCTTATCGCGAAGCTGCACCACGCTGACCCCGCCCTCGATGGCCCGCAGAACGTGGTTGGTCAGGTGCTCGGCAGGCTGAAAGGACGGGTCTGTGACCAGGTAGAGCGACCAGTCAACGGATGCACGCTCGGTAGGGGATACAGTCATGCCTGCCCACCTGCTTTCAGCTCCCGCAGGCTGACCCGCCCAAGAATCTGCTCAGCACTCAGCTCGGCCAGGGCATCGAGCCAGGCGACCGCGAAGGAGCCGGGCTTAGTGGCATAAAGACTACCGGCAACTGAACCGGCAGCAGCCGTATGGGCGTGAGCGGCAACCACAGCATCGTGGCGGTCTAGACCTGCTGCCAGCGCTGCCCCGGCATAGGCAGCGACCAGGGCTCCTAAGAAGCAACCGGTTCCAATCACCTGCGCCATGGTGGGGTGCCCGCCTTCTACTGCCGTTACCCGGTCGCCGGCGACAATGTAATCAACCACCCCGCTGATAGCAACCGTGGCACCGGTCTGCTGACTGAGCACGCGGGCTGCGGCGAGTACATCCTCGGCCTTATCGGTTGCATCTACCCCGCGTCCGCCCCGACCGCTACCGGCTAATACCCCAATCTCTGAGGCGTTGCCTCGAATCACGGCGGGGGAGAGCTGCATTACCTCCCTGTAGAAGTCGGTGCGGGCTGTGAGCGCGCCAGCTGCAACGGGGTCCAGCACCCAGGGGGTTCCCGCGTCCTTGGCTCCGGCAATGGCCTGTCGCATTCCCTCGTATTGTTCGGCGCTGGGGGTGCCACCGTTGACCAGCACGCCGGTAGCAATCTGAGCAAAATCGTAGGACTCAGCCGGCGTATCGCACATAGCCGGGGCAGCACCCGCCGCCAGCAGGGCGTTGGCGGTAATGTTACTGACCACAGTGTTGGTCAGGCACTGCACCAAAGGCGTGGTATCTCGCATCGCTGTGATTGCTGCAAGGACGGCGGTGCTTGAGTCAGAGGGCGCATCGAGGCGCGCAGAAATATGGGCATGCTCCTGCATGGGTTTCCCTTCGCTAGTTCTAACTAGAGCAGGTTCAGTGGGTGTGTTCTCAGCCCCTGTCCGCCAGTAAAGAATCGGCAGTAGGGGCACCCCAAACCAGTTGTAAGGTTCATGTTAACAAGTAGACCGGTGGGCGACAAGGTATAGCTTCTGTATTACGGCACCACCGGGCTTGCCAGAGGGGGCTCTTACCAGCCCCGCTCCTTCCACTCCGGCAAGTGGGGGCGTTCCTTGCCCAAGGTAGTGGAATCCCCGTGACCCGGTAGCACCAGGGTGTTATCGTCAAAGCAGCCGAAGATGCGCTCAGACACATCGGCAAAGAGCTGCTCAAAGTCCTGGGGAGAGTTGGTCTTGCCCACCCCGCCAGGGAAGAGCGAATCCCCGGTGAACAGCAGAACCCGCTCACCGGCGTCCGCACCTTCATCACCAGGAACCCGCAGGGCCAGGGCAATTGAACCCGGGGTATGCCCGCGCAGAGCAATCACCTCAAGCTCAATGCCGGCTAAGGTCAGGCGCTCGCCGCCCACCAGGTGTTCTTCAACCTCTATGCCTTCCTGCTTAGCGATAGCTTCAGCGTCGGGGGCGCCGCAGTAGGTTGCCGGGTCCCAGGCTTCAACAGCCTCGGGCAGGGCTCGGATGTGGTCCCAGTGGGAATGGGTGGTTACCAGGGCGCGGACGCCAGCCCCCGCCTGGTCGTGCCGGTCGTGGGCAGCAGGGGAGTCGGCGGCGGCAGTCTGCTGGGCGAAGGTGTTGATGGCGGGAAAGTCGTCCGCGGCATCAATCAGCACCTGCCCACCGCTTGCCCGGTGGGTCAGCAGGTAGACGTTGTTTTCCATCTCCGATACCGCAATGGATCGCACGGTCAGGGCGTTGGACTCAAAAATCAGGGTATTGGTTAGGTCACTCATGGCCCCATTCTAGGCACTCACCCCGCCTTTGTACCACGCCCTGCCCGTTTTAAGCCCTCAGAATGAGCAGGATGTGGTACAAACCGGGAGGGGCTAGGCGCTTTCATCGCTCACGCAAACCTTATAGAATATATCTTCGAAACATTCTCTTAGATAGGTGACTCATGGCAGGCTCAGCCACACAACCCACCGGCAACGACCTCACCCATATCCGTGTGCAGGGCGCCCGCGAAAACAACCTCAAAAACGTCGACCTCGACATCCCCCGCGACGCCATGGTCGTCTTCACCGGCCTCTCCGGCTCCGGCAAATCCTCCCTGGCCTTCGACACCATCTTCGCAGAAGGCCAGCGCCGCTACGTCGAATCCCTCTCCTCCTACGCCCGCATGTTCCTGGGCCAGGTCGACAAACCCGACGTAGACTTCATCGAGGGCCTTTCACCGGCCGTCTCCATCGACCAGAAATCTACCTCCAAGAACCCGCGCTCAACCGTCGGCACCATCACCGAAATCTACGACTACATGCGCCTGCTCTGGGCGCGCGTGGGCCACCCCCACTGCCCCGAATGCGGCGAGGAAATCTCCAAGCAGTCCCCTCAGCAAATCGTTGACACCCTCATGGACTACCCCGAGAAAACCCGCCTGCAGGTGCTCGCCCCCGTTGTCTCAGCCCGCAAGGGCGAGTTCGTCGACCTCTTCAAAGAACTCTCCACCGCCGGCTACGCCCGTGCCCGCGTGGACGGCGAGGTCATCCAGCTCACCGACCCGCCCAAACTCGAAAAGCAGTACAAGCACACCATCGAGGTCGTCGTTGACCGCATCGCCACCAAGGAGAGCGTCCACCAGCGCCTGACCGACTCCGTCGAAACCGCGCTGGGGCTCGCCGACGGCAAGGTTCTCATCGACTTCGTGGACGAGGACGTCGACGCACCAGGCCGCACCCGCTCCTTCAGCGAAAACTTAGCCTGCCCCAACGGCCACCCCCTAGCCGTCACCGAGGTAGAGCCCCGTGCCTTCTCCTTCAACTCACCCTTCGGCGCTTGCGCCGCCTGCGATGGCATCGGCTCCACCCTTGAAGTAGACACCGACCTAATCGTGCCCAACCCCGACCTCTCCCTGGCCGAGGGCGCCGTCGCCCCCTGGGCCACCGGCAAGGCCACCAGCGAATACTGGCTGCGCCTGCTCGCCGGTCTTGCCGACGAACTCGACTTCGACCTTGCCACCCCCTTCAAAGACCTTCCCGCCAAGGTCAAAAAAGCTATCCTGAACGGCAAAGACTACAAGGTCACCGTCGCCTACAAAAACCGCTTCGGCCGCGAACGCCGCTACACCTCCGGCTTCGAGGGCGCCAGCGCCTACATCAAACGCAAGTACGAAGAAACCGAATCAGACTGGTCAAAAGACCGCTACGAACAGTACATGCGCAAGGTCGCCTGCACCTCCTGCAACGGCGCCCGCCTCAACCCCACCATCCTGGCCGTCACCGTCGGCGGCAAGTCGATTGCCGACGTCACCGACATGCCTATGCGCGAAGCCCTCACCTTCATGCGCTCGCTGACCCTGAGTGAGCGCGAGGCTAAGATTGCTGAGCTGGTGCTCAAAGAAATTGATGCCCGTCTGCAGTTCCTGCTCGATGTGGGCCTGGACTACCTGAACCTGGCTCGCTCGGCGGGTACCCTCTCGGGCGGTGAGGCCCAGCGTATTCGCCTGGCAACCCAGATTGGCTCCGGCCTGGTGGGCGTGCTCTACGTGCTGGACGAGCCCTCCATCGGCCTGCACCAGCGCGATAACCGCCGCCTGATTGAAACCCTCACCAAGCTGCGCGACATGGGCAACACCCTGATCGTGGTGGAACACGACGAAGACACCATGAAGGAAGCCGACTGGATCGTAGACGTTGGCCCCGGCGCTGGCGAGCACGGCGGGCAGATTGTGCACTCGGGTACCTTCGCCGAGCTCCTTGAGAATAAAAACTCCGTGACCGGTGACTACATGGCCGGACGCCGCGCTATCACGGTGCCTGCCACCCGCCGTCCGGTTGACCCCAAGCGCACCATCAAGGTCATTGGGGCCCGCGAAAACAACCTCAAGAACGTGGACGTTGAGTTCCCCCTGGGCGTACTCACCGCTGTCACCGGCGTCTCCGGTTCGGGCAAGTCCACCCTGGTCAACGATATTCTCTACACCTCTCTGGCAAATAAGCTCAACGGGGCCAAGCAGGTGCCGGGCCGTCACAAGACCATTACCGGCCTGGAACACCTCGACAAGATTATCCACGTGGACCAGTCACCCATCGGCCGCACCCCGCGTTCAAACCCGGCGACCTACACCGGCGTCTTTGACCACATCCGCAAGCTCTTTGCAGAAACCACCGAAGCCAAGATGCGCGGCTACCAGCCCGGTCGTTTCTCCTTCAACGTCAAGGGCGGACGCTGCGAAGCCTGCTCGGGCGACGGCACCCTCAAGATTGAGATGAACTTCCTGCCCGATGTCTACGTGCCCTGTGAGGTCTGCAAGGGCAAGCGCTACAACCGCGAGACCCTCGAAGTGCACTACAAGGGCAAGACTATTGCCGACGTCCTTGAAATGCCGGTCTCTGAAGCCGCCGAATTCTTCGCCGCCTTCACCAAGATTTCGCGCTATCTCGACACCCTGGTGGACGTGGGCCTCGGATACGTGCGTCTGGGCCAGTCAGCGACCACCCTCTCCGGCGGTGAAGCCCAGCGCGTCAAGCTGGCTACCGAACTGCAAAAGCGCTCTAACGGCCGTTCCATCTACGTGCTCGATGAGCCCACCACCGGCCTGCACTTTGAAGATATCCGCAAGCTTCTTGGGGTGGTGCAGGGCCTGGTTGATAAGGGCAACACCGTCATTACCATCGAGCACAACCTCGATGTCATCAAGAGCGCCGACTGGCTCATTGACATGGGCCCCGAAGGCGGCGATGGCGGTGGCACCGTGCTGGCAACAGGTACCCCCGAGCAGCTGGCAACCGTTCCAGAATCTCACACCGGCCGCTTCCTCGCTGAGATGCTCTAGGGCAGCAGCACCCCGCCGGGGTATGCTAAATAGGTCAAAACAGCCCTAAAATTTCAAAAAGCATACCCCGGGTGGGGTGCCTGCCACGGTAGGCCCCGCCAGCTGTGCACCAAGGAGTTCTCATGTCCCTCAAATACAAGGCAACTCAAAAGACTGTCGAAGCCCTGCTCCGTACCGTCTTCCGCGCCCGCGTGACCGGCCTTGAGAACTTCCCCGCTGAGGGCCCCGTCATCGTGGCCTCCAACCACCTGGCCTTCCTCGACTCGGTGATTATCTCAGCCCTCATGCCCCGCCGGGTTGCCTTCCTCGCCAAGTCTGAGTACGTCAACTCACCGGGTCTCAAGGGCAAGGCCATGAAGACCCTCTTCCAGGTCATCGACATCATTCCAGTCAACCGCACCGATAAGAAAGAGTCCATGAAGGCTCTGGAAACCGCACTTGAGCGCCTGAACGAAGGCAAGGTTTTCGGTATCTACCCCGAGGGCACCCGCTCCCGCGACGGCTACCTCTACAAGGGAAAAATCGGTGTGGCCTGGCTGGCTCACATGACCGGAGCCACCGTAGTGCCTATCGGCCTGATTGGCACCGATAAAATTCAAAAACCCGGCTCCAACATGGTCTACCCCTACCGCTTTACCGTCCGCGTGGGGGAGCCCATGACCTTCGAAAAACTGGGGGAGCGCATGAGCGGTAAGCAACGCCGCCAGACTACCGACCAGATTATGGACGCTATCGCCCAGCTCTCTGGCCAGCCCCGCAAAAACGAATACAACGTCTCACCGTCAGCAGAACGCGACGGGGGAATCTAGCCCAGCACCCAGCGCGGGCTAGAGGCTCCTGCCGCTCCTGACCTAGCTCAAAGGACCTGATACACGTGGCCGATCCTGCCTTCTACCGCCCGGCGTCCGGCGAAATCCCCACCAACCCCGGGGTTTACCGCTTCCGTGACGATGTAGGCCGCATTATCTATGTGGGCAAGGCCAAGAACCTGCGCAACCGCCTCAACTCCTACTTTGCCCGCGTCGATTCGCTCAGCCCTAAAACCTACGCTATGGTGCACACCGCAGCCGCGGTGGAGTGGACGGTGGTGGGTAGCGAGCTGGAATCCCTCCAGCTGGAATACACCTGGATTAAGGAATATAAGCCCCGTTTTAACATCGCCTTCCGCGATGATAAGTCCTACCCCTACCTGGCTGTCACCCTGAAAGACCGCTTCCCGCGCGCCCAGGTCATGCGCGGGGAAAAGAAGAAGGGGGTGCGCTATTTTGGCCCCTACTCCCAGGCCTGGGCTATCCGCGAAACCCTTGACGCCCTCTTGCGGGTCTTCCCGGTGCGCACCTGCTCTACCGGCGTTTTCAACCGGGCGCAGGCGTCCGACAGGCCCTGCCTGCTGGGCTACATCGACAAGTGCGCCGCCCCCTGTGTAGGCAGGGTGAGCCGCGAAGACCACCAGAAAATCGCTGAGGACCTGTGCTCCTTCATGGCCGGGGGAGCCGAGAAGTTCATTGCCGACCTGACCCGGCAGATGAAGGACGCCGCCGCCGACTTTGATTTTGAAAAGGCGGCCCGCCTGCGCGATGACATCGAAGCCCTGACCAAAGCCTTTGAACGCAACGCCGTGGTACTGCCCGATTCGGTGAATGCCGACCTGTTCAACTTTGTTGAAGATGACCTAGAAGCTGCCGTGCAGGTCTTTTATGTGCGGGGCGGACGCATCCGCGGCCAGCGGGGTTGGATTGTTGAGAAGGTTGAGGACTCCTCACCTGAAGCGCTCATGGACCACCTGCTGGTGCAGGTCTACGGTGAAACCGCAGCTGTGCTGGCCGCCGGGAGCTCTGAAGAAGAGATGAACCACAATCTCAATGAAATACCTCGTTACATCAATGTTCCGGTGCTACCCGAGAACCACGAGAAACTCGAGGAATGGCTGAGCGGGGTACGCGGGGCCAAGGTAAGTATCAGCGTGCCCCAGCGCGGCGATAGGGTCGAGCTCATGGCAACCGTCGCTGAGAATGCCAAGCAGGCCCTGAACCTGCACAAGACCCGCCGGGCAGGGGACCTCACCACCCGTTCGGCCTCCCTGGTGGAACTCCAAGAAACCCTGGAACTGCCCGAGGCTCTCATGCGCATTGAGTGCTACGACATCTCCCACGTGCAGGGGACCAATGTGGTTGCCTCCATGGTGGTCTTTGAGGACGGCCTGCCCAAGAAAAGCGACTACCGCAAGTTTTCCATCACCGGGGACGCCGCCCGTGACGACACCGCCAGCATGTACGATGTCATCTACCGCCGCTTCCGCCGCTATCTCACTGACGAGGCCCCAGGGGCCCGGGTGCGGGCGTCCGGCCAAATCAGCGAAGATGACCTACACTCCAAGGAACCCGCCAAGTTTGCCTACCCGCCCAACCTGGTTGTGGTGGACGGCGGCCAGCCCCAGGTCGCTGCCGCGACCCGTGCCCTCGAAGACCTGGGCATTACCGATATCTATGTGGTCGGTATCGCCAAGCGCCTTGAGGAGCTGTGGCTGCCGGGCGATGACTTCCCCGTCATTCTGCCCAGAACCTCTCATGCCCTCTACCTGATTCAGCGCATCCGCGACGAGGCCCACCGCTTCGCCATCACCTTCCACCGCTCCAAGCGGGGTAAAGAAATGGTCAAATCAGCCCTCGATACCGTACCGGGGCTGGGCCCGGTCAAGCGCGAAGCCCTCATTAAGCACTTTGGCTCCCTCAAACAGCTCTCTGAGGCAAGCGCCCAAGAACTTCAGGAGGTACCCGGCATTGGCCCGGCTATGGCTCAAAAAATCCTGGAGCGTTTTACGCCGAGTGTAGGGGATGGCGCCCAAAAGGGAGCTGAGAGTGAACCGGTGCACTAAGCTAGAAGTACTAACCATTTGAAGCGTGGAAGCGAGAGACCCCCATTTATGTCACCCAACTCCAGTGAGCAGGCCGTCAAACCGCAGATTCTCGTGATCACCGGTATTTCTGGAGCCGGCCGATCCACCGCTGCCAACACCCTCGAAGATGAGGGCTGGTACGTGGTCGACAACATTCCCCCGCAGATGCTCGGTTCTCTGGCCCAGCTCGTCAAAGAATCACCGGGCACCTTGCCTAAGGTTGCCGTGGGTATAGACATCCGTGCCCGCCGTCAGCTGGCAGATTTGCCCGAAGCTATCAATAAACTCCGCGCCTCTGATATCGACTTCTCCATGCTCTTTATGGACGCTGCCGATAAGGACATCATCGCCCGCTACGAAGCCCAGCGCCGCCCCCACCCCCTGCAACAGGGAGGTCTGGTTGCCGAAGCTATCGCCGAAGAACGCCGTATCTTTGCTGGCCTGCAAGAAGAGGCCGACTACGTCATCGACACTACCGGCATGAACATCCACCAGCTGGCTAAGAAGGTGCGTGAAACCTACGCCCCGGGCAAGGAACGCCTGGTCAACATCACCGTCATGAGCTTCGGTTTTAAGTACGGCACCCCCTCGGACGTTCACTATATGGCCGATATGCGCTTCATCCCCAACCCCCACTGGGTGCCCGGCTTACGCGCCCAGACCGGGCAGGACGCCGGCGTCCGCGACTTTGTCTTCGCCCAGGACGGCACTGAAGAGTTCATCAGCAACTACATCGCTGCCTTGCAGCCCGTTATTGCTGGCTACCGACGTGAGGGTAAGCTTTATGCCACCTTCGCTATCGGTTGCACCGGCGGTAAGCACCGCTCGGTGGCCGTGAGCGAAGAAATCGCCCGCCGCCTGAGCGAGATAGAAGATGTAAATATCTCCGTGCACCACCGCGACATGGGGCGAGAATAATGTCTGAGGCAACCCGCATGAGACGGTTTCCCGAAACCGGCCTACTGCCCGTCACCGCCCAGGGGCACGACCTACCCGTTCGCGTCACTGCGCTGGGTGGTGGGCACGGCCTCTACGGCTCCCTTTCTGCCCTCAAACTCATTACCACCGCCCTGACCGCCGTGGTGACCGTGGCGGACGACGGCGGCTCCTCGGGTAAGCTCCGCGAAGAGCTGGATGTGCTGCCACCTGGCGACCTGCGCATGGCTCTTTCGGCCCTGTGCGATGATACCGATTGGGGTCGCACCTGGCGTGACGTCATGCAGCACCGTTTCACTTCCCGAAGCGCAGACCGCCCCACCGCTCTTGAAAACCACGCCCTGGGTAATCTTCTGATTGTTACTCTTTGGGAACTGTTGGGCGACACCATCGCGGGGCTGGACTGGGCCGGAGCCCTGCTCAACGCCCGCGGACGTGTGCTCCCCATGGCTACTAGGCCCCTGGTGATTGAGGGCGATATCGTTACCACCAATGACCACGGGGTGACCTTCCGCGATACCGTCCAGGGCCAGGCCACCCTCGCCAAGGCAGGGCGTGTAGACAAGGTCCGCCTGCTACCCGAGAACACCGAAGCCTGCCCGGACGCCGTCCGCGCGGTGTACGAGGCCGACTGGGTGGTCTTGGGGCCAGGATCCTTCTATACCTCCCTGCTCCCGCACCTGCTCCTGCCCGGCCTGCGCGACGCGATCCTCAACACCAGCGCCAAGATTTGCCTCGTGATGAACCTCGAACTTGACGGCAAAGAAACCCGCGGCATGAGTGCCGCAGACCACCTGCTCGTTTTGCGTGAATACGTTCCAGAAATTAGGGTTAATACAGTCATCGCTGACCCCGCCGCCGCAGGAGAAGGCACGACATTTGAAGATGTAGCAGCCCAGCTAGGGGCGAAGGTGCTCTGGGCTGATGTGGCAGAAGCTGACCAACCCGGCGTACACGACCCCCTCAAACTAGCTGCTGCCTACAAGCACGTCTTCAAATACTAACGCCGACCACACACCGGCGCCCCGCGCTGACGAGAGCAGACACAACTTTGGAGGAAGACCCGCATGGCCCTGACGGCATCGGTCAAAGAAGAGCTGGCACACTACGAAGCCACGCGCTCATCTGTGCGCAAAGCTGAGGTAGCCACAATCTTGCGCTTCACGAATGGTCTGCACCTCGTGCAAGGCAAAATCGTGGTCGAAGCTGAAGTTGACCTCGAAACTACCGCAGAACGCCTGCGCTATAACATTGCCGAAATGTACGGCCACGACGCTTCCATTACCTCTATCTCCGGTGGCGGGCTGCGCCGGGGCGGGCGCTACCTTGTGCGGGTTGATCAGGGCGGTGAGGCTCTGGCCCGACAGACCGGTTTGCTGGACGGACGCGGCCGCCCCGTCCGTGGGCTGCCTCCTGCCGTGGTTAACGGCTCCCTGGCCGATGCTGAAGCTGTTATGCGCGGGGCCTTCCTGGCTCACGGCTCGCTGACCGAGCCCGGGCGTTCGTCCGCCCTGGAATTTACCTGCCCCGGCCCCGAGGCTGCCCTGGCCCTGGTCGGTGCCGCCCGCCGCCTGGACGTCATCGCCAAGGCCCGCGAAGTACGCGGGGTAGACCGGGTAGTGGTGCGTGATGGTGAAACCATCTCCCTGCTACTAGAGCGCATGGGTGCTGTTGACGCCCTCGATAACTGGCGGGAACGCCGTGCCCGTAAAGAGGTGAGGGCAACCGCTAACCGCCTCGCCAACTTCGACGACGCCAACCTGCGCCGTTCAGCTCAGGCTGCTGTGGCCGCCGGTGCCCGTGTCGAGCGAGCCCTGGAGATTCTTGGTGACAAGGTGCCCGAACACCTACGCTACGCCGGCGAACTGCGTGTTGCCCACAAGCAGGCATCCCTTGACGAACTGGGCCGCCTGGCTGAACCTCCCATGACCAAAGATGCTATCGCCGGCCGTATCCGCCGCCTGATTGCTATGGCCGATAAGCGGGCAGCTGAACGCGGCATTCCCGGCACTGAAGCCGGTGTGAACGGCGTCAGCCACCTCAACTAGGCTGTGTGGGTTTTTGTTGGTTTGCCCTTTACTGGGTGGTCTTGCTCATGCTCTCACCTGGCAAAACCCATATTTCCAGGTCAAAACGGGGGTGAAGCGTCCTTGAAACGCACGCAAGTCCACTTAAAAAACCGACAGAAACACACCAAAACTCACATAAACAGGGTATGATGGTTAACGAACCGGACGAGAGCTCACCCGCTTGAGCTGAAGGAACTAAGTTTTCCCAAGTTCGGCGATGAAACGCCAGAACCGGCGTCTCGTCCACCAACGTCACTAACTGTATCTAGGAGTTTGATTTCAGTGACTGTACGCGTAGCTATTAACGGCTTTGGCCGCATCGGTCGTACCTTCTTCCGCGCTGCCCAGCAGCATGGCGAAGGTTTCGAAATCGTTGCAATCAACGACCTGACCGACGTCAAGACCCTCGCACACCTGCTCAAGTACGACTCCATCATGGGTCGCTTCGACGGCGAAGTTGCTGTTTCAGAAAACGGCCTGACCGTCAACGGCAAGGAAATCAAGGTTCTGGCAGAGCGCAACCCCGCTGACCTGCCCTGGGCAGACCTCGGCGTAGACGTTGTTCTCGAATCCACCGGCTTCTTCACCGACGGTGAGAAGGCAAAGGCTCACCTCGAAGCTGGCGCCAAGAAGGTTATCCTTTCTGCCCCCGGTAAGAACATCGACGGCACCTTCGTTATGGGCGTCAACGACGACCAGTACGATTCAGCCACCATGAACATCGTTTCAAACGCATCCTGCACCACCAACTGCCTGGCACCCATGGCTAAGGTACTGAACGACAAGTTCGGTATCGAAAAGGGTCTGATGACCACCATCCACGCCTACACCGCTGACCAGCGCCTGCAGGACGCCCCCCACTCAGACCTGCGCCGCGCCCGCGCCGCAGCCCTGAACATGGTTCCCACCTCAACCGGTGCGGCAGCAGCTGTTGGTCTGGTTCTGCCCGAACTGAAGGGCAAGCTGGACGGCTTCGCTGTTCGCGTTCCCACCCCCACCGGCTCCATCACCGACCTGACCTTCACCGCTTCACGTGAAGTTACCGTTGAAGAAGTCAACGCAGCCGTCAAGGAAGCAGCAGAGGGTGCCATGAAGGGCATCATCACCTACTCCGAGGATCCCATCGTCTCCAAGGACATCGAAGGTGAGCCCGTCTCAACCGTCTTCGACGCCCCTCTGACCAAGGTTATCGGCAACCAGGTCAAGGTTATCGCCTGGTACGACAACGAATACGGCTACGTATCACGCCTGGTCATGTTCACCAACAAGGTAGTTGCAGCTCTCTAAGCTGATATCCACCGGTCTTTCATGAGACAGCAATAGGATAGGGTTAGCGAATCGACGCGCACATGCGCGGTTCGCTAACCCTTACCTATACCCGGCACCACCCTGGTGCCCACCCCATCCACCCTCACAAACAATGGAGAGAAAACTCCCATGGCTAAGACTCTCGCAGAGCTCATTGACGGTGGCGTGGCAGGCCGCCGCGTTCTCGTCCGTTCCGACCTGAACGTACCCCTCAAGGATGGCGTCGTCACCGATGACGGCCGCGTCCGCGCTTCCCTGCCCGTCCTCAAGAAGCTCACCGACGCCGGTGCCCGCGTCATCGTCACCGCCCACCTGGGTCGCCCCAAGGGCCAGGTAGACCCCCAGTACTCCATCAAGCCTGCCGCAGAGCGCCTGGCTGAACTGGCAGACTTCCCCGTGATCATCGCAACCGACCTGGTGGGCGAGGACGCCAAGGCCAAGGCTGAGGCTCTGAAGGACGGCGAACTGCTGGTCATTGAAAACGTACGCTACGACGCCCGCGAAACCTCCAAGGACGACGCCGAGCGCGCCGAGTTCGCAGCAGAACTGGCTGCCCTGACCGGCGAGAACGGCGCCTACGTGAATGACGCCTTCGGCGCTGTGCACCGCAAGCACGCCTCGGTGTACGACATCGCCAAGGAACTGCCCGCCTACTTGGGCGACCTGGTCAAGACCGAAGTTGACGTTCTGCAGAAGGTCATCAAGAACCCCGACCGCCCCTTCGTTGTTGTCATGGGTGGCGCTAAGGTCTCAGACAAGCTGGCCGTGATCGACAACCTCATCGGCAAGGCTGACGCCCTGCTCATCGGCGGCGGCATGGGCTACACCTTCGCCAAGGCTATGGGCTACGAGGTCGGCCAGTCCCTGCTGGAAGAAGACCAGCTCGAAAACTGCAAGCGCTACATGGAAGAAGCCCCCAAGAAGGGAACCGAGCTGATCATTGCCTCAGACATCGTCTGGTCAGATGACTTCTCCAACGACGCCAACACCGAAATCCGCCCCATCGAAGACCTGACCGGCGGCAAGCTGGGCGCCAAGGCAGAAGGCCTCGACATCGGCCCCGCAACCCGCGAACTCTTCGCCCAGAAGATCAAGGATGCCAAGCTGGTCTTCTGGAACGGCCCCGTAGGCGTCTTCGAAATTGAAGCCTTCTCAGGCGGCACCAAGGCAGTAGCCGACGCCCTCGTTGAATCAGAAGCCTTCTCCATCATCGGCGGCGGCGACTCAGCATCAGCAGTGCGCAACCTGGGCTTCTCCGACGATCAGTTCGGCCACATCTCCACCGGCGGCGGTGCCTCCCTCGAATACATTGAAGGCAAGACCCTGCCCGGCCTCGAAGCCCTCGGCGCCTAAAACCATTCGGTACTAGCCACCGCTAGTGCCACCAAGGGGCAGGACGCCGCACCCGCCGCGTCCTGCCCACCCACCCCAAGATTTCGCGAAAGGAACGAGCCCATGACTCGCAAGCCCCTCATCGCAGGCAACTGGAAGATGAACATGGACCACACCGAAGGTGTGACCCTGCTCCAGAAGCTGGCCTGGACCCTGGACGACACCAATTTCGACTACGACACCGCTGAAGTTGCCGTCTTCCCTCCCTTCACCGACATCCGCTCCGTACAGACCCTCGTTGACGGCGACAAGCTCAACATCGTCTACGGCGGCCAGGACCTCTCAGACCAGGACTCCGGTGCCTACACCGGCGACATCTCCGGCGTCTTCCTCAAGAAGCTCGGCGCAACCTATGTACTGGTTGGCCACTCAGAACGTCGCACCATCCACGGTGAAACCGACGGTATCTGCGCCGCCAAGGTACAGGCTGCCTACCGCAACGCCCTGACCCCCGTGCTCTGCGTGGGCGAAGGCCTCGACAAGCGTGAAGCTGGCGAGCACGTTGCGTTCACCCTGGAGCAACTGCGCGGCTCTATCGAGGGCCTGACCGCTGAACAGGCTGAAACCCTGGTTGTTGCCTACGAGCCCGTCTGGGCTATCGGCACCGGCAAGGTTGCAACCGCAGCTGACGCCCAGGAAATGAGCAAGGCTATCCGTGAGGAACTGACCAAGCTCTACTCAGCAGAGGTAGCTGACAAGGTCCGCGTACTCTACGGCGGCTCCGTCAAGGCTGCATCAGCTCCCGAAATCATGGCTGAAGCAGACGTCGATGGCGTTCTGGTGGGCGGCGCTTCCCTCGACGCCACCGAATTCGCTAACATCGCCCGCTACAAGGCCTAGAAGATACCCTAACTAGGGGTATAGTAGATTGATGGCGCTTCGAAGCGCTGACCAACCCGACTGAAAGGTTCTGCGTGGAAACCCTCAAGATTATTCTGATGGTCCTCATCGCTATTGCGAGCATTCTTACCATCCTGCTGGTTCTGCTGAACCGCGGTAAGGGTGGCGGTCTTTCAGACATGTTCGGCGGTGGCATGACCACCTCGCTGAACTCATCGGGCATGGCGTCCAAAAACCTGATTCGCCTGACCGTCACAGTGATTCTGCTCTGGGTCTTCGCAATTATTGGCTACGCCCTGGTGATGCGTTTCTCTGAAACCGCCGTTATCTAGGCTTACATCAAAAATTCCCGCCTACCGGTTCACCGGTAGGCGGGAATTTTTTGTCTCTAAATACCTGAACTCTAGGAAACTGAGCCGAGGGCGTCCTCGGTTGCCAGAATCAGGGTTTCGAGCAGGCCGCGGGCCCCAGCTGCCGGGGTCTGGGTGAGGATCTCGGTGGTTAGCTGGGTTTCGGTCAGAGCGGACGCCGCCCGTAGGCGGGCACTTGCCTCGGCCTTGTCGCTACCGGTAACCAGGAACCAGATGCGCTCTGAGTAGTTGATAACCGGTAGGGTCAGGCTCACGCGGGTGGGCGGGGGCTTGGGCGAATCGTACACAGCGAGAGCGGTAGCCTCAGCCTCAAGAATCTCTGACCGGCCGGGGAAGAGGGAAGCGATGTGGCCATCAGGGCCCATGCCCAGCAAGGTCAGGTCAAAGAGAGGAGAGGCCTCACCCTCGGGGGCGAAACGGGCCAGCTCAGCTGCATAGAATTCTGCTGCAGCCTCCGGGGTATCAAAGATGTCAGAGGCGCCCATGATGTGAAGGTTTTCCTCAGGTAGCCCCAGGGAGCTGAGCCAGGCGTCCTTGGCCTGCTGCTCATTCCGGTCAGCGTGGCCGCTGGGCACGAACCGCTCGTCTGACCACCAGAAATGAACCTTGGACCAGTCCACGGTAGCGCTCAGCGGGCTTTCTGCAATACCGGCAAGCACCGCAATGCCCATGGTGCCGCCGGTCAGCGACAGGTGAGCGATACCGCGGGCAGCTACAGCGGTGGCAGCCACATTGATAATGCGGGTGGCACCGGCCAGCTGCAGCTGGGCCTTATCGAGGTGGGGAACGATGACAGGGTTAGGCATCGTAGACCTCCGTATAGTCGGCGCCCTCATCGTGAACATCGTCTACGTTCACATCGACCATGATGTTGCCACTGGTGACAACAGACTTGAGTACCTCGCCGTAAACCTCATCGGGGTCAAGGCGGCGCAGCTCTTCAGCCAGGCAGTCGGCTAGGGAGCGCGCAGGCAGGGAAATCTGCTGGTCGGGCACACCGGGGGAAGAAATGGTGGCGATGTTGCGACCGGGGCGGTGGATGATGATGGAACCGTCTTCGCGTTCTAGCTCTACCTTGTAGAGGCCGCGCTGCACATCGGTGGTGCGCAGGTGCACCTCAGCGTCCAGGCGGTCACCTAACCAGGCACCGAGCAGGACCACCGAGGGGCTCATGGATGAACCCGAGACCACCACGCGCTTGACGGGGGCAGGCTCAATCTGATCGAAAACCGCAGCTATCTGAATACGCCAGAGGGTCAAGCGAATCCAGGCCAGGTCGGTATCGCCGTCCTTGTAGCTGGCAGCCAGTTTCTCAAGCACGCCAAGGGGATCATAGGCGCGGGCTGAATCGGTGATACGGCGCTGGGCAATCTTGCCGATAGAGTGCTCTGCCGGGTTCCCGGGGACTGAGTGGGGCCACCAGGCAACGATGGGGGAGTCGGGCAGAAGCAGCCCTGAAATCAGGGACTCGGTAGCAACCGCCGCCGAGCCGTACCCGCGCAGAATGATGAGTTCTGAAGCACCCGCGTCGCCGCCCATGTAAATGCGGGCATCCAGTCGGTCCTCGGCGTCCTGACCGTAGTCAATGTGGACGATAATACGGGAGGGGTGCTCATAGGAGGCCTTCAGGGCCGCCTCAACGGCGGTCTTGGAGTGCCCCTTTTCGGCCAGAATGACCAGGGTCAGCACGCGAGAGGATGTGGTTGCCCCCTCCTCGTTCCGCAGGCGGGAGAGCTCCTTGGCGACCTCCCCCACGGTGGTGTCTTTGAGTTTCTTCATCATGGGCGCCTCCAAGCACGGCCGTCGCGTTCTAACATTTCGTGGGCGGAAGCCGGGCCCCAGGAACCGGGTGCGTAGGCTTCGGGTTTGATCTTGTTCTCTTCCCAGTATTCTTCGAAGGGGTCAAGAATCTTCCAGGAGAGTTCGACCTCTTCGTGGCGGGGGAAGAGCGGGGGCTCGCCCAGTAGCACATCGAGAATCAGTCGCTCGTAGGCCTCGGGGGATTCCTCGGTGAAAGAATGAGAGTAGCCAAAATCCATGTTGACGTCGCGGATTTCCATCTGGGTGCCGGGCACCTTAGAGGCAAAGCGCAGGGTCATACCCTCATCGGGCTGTACACGGATGACGATGGCGTTCTGCCCGGAGCTATCGGCACTGCCGCCAAAGAGCAGGTTGGGGGCCTTTTTGAAGACCACTGCAATTTCGGTGACGCGGCGCCCCAGGCGCTTACCGGCGCGCAGGTAGAAGGGGACGCCTGCCCACCGGCGGGTATTGATGTTCAGCTTGAGAGCGGCGAAGGTTTCGGTGCGGGAGTCTGCGGGAATATCATTCTCATCGAAGAAGCCGTTTACCTCTTCACCACCCTGGTTACCGGCAGCGTACTGGCCGATGGCAAAGGCGGAGGCAATATCCTCGGGAATCTGCACGGCTTCTAAGACCTTGGCCTTTTCAGCACGCAGGTGCTCGGCGTTGAAGCTGACGGGCTCTTCCATGGCGGTGAGTGCCAGCAGCTGCAGCAGGTGGTTCTGAATCACGTCGCGGGCAGCACCCACCCCGTCGTAGTAGCCAGCGCGGGTACCGATGCCGATATCCTCGGCCATGGTGATCTGCACGTGGTCTACGTTGGTGGCGTTCCAGAGGGGTTCAAACATCTGGTTGGCAAAGCGCATGGCCAGAATATTCTGCACGGTTTCTTTGCCCAGGTAGTGGTCGATACGGAAGACCGAATCGGCGGGGAAGACCCGCTCAACAATGGCGTTGAGCTCGCGGGCGGTTTCGAGATTGTGGCCGAAAGGCTTTTCGATGACCACACGGCGCCAACCCTCGTGCTGGTTGTGGTTAGCCAGGTCGTGATCGGCTAGCTTCTGTAGGACCCGATCGAAGTCCTTGGGAGGAATCGACAGGTAGAAGGCGTGGTTACCGCGGGTGCCACGGGTTTCGTCGAGCTCTGCCAGGGTTGCTTTGAGCTTTTCGAAAGACTCATCGGAGTCGAAGGTGCCGGTGACAAAGCGAATGCCGGCAGCGAACTGGTTCCAGACGTCCTCTCGGAAGGGGGTGCGGGCATGAGCTTCAACGTGCCCGCGCACCTCCTTCTGGAAGTCCTCGTGGCTCCACTCGCGGCGTCCGAAACCGACCAGGCCGAAGCTGGGTGGGAGCAGGCCGCGGTTGACCAGGTCGTAGACCGCGGGGAGTAGTTTCTTGCGCGCAAGGTCGCCGGTGACGCCGAAGAAGACCAGAGAGGACGGGCCTGCCACCCGGGTCAGTCTGCGATCGCGCGGGTCGCGCAGGGGGTTATTTTCGTGAGTGTTGGCCACCGCCGTGAATCCTTCACAGGTTGGTTGGGGCGGCAGCTGCGAAAGGTGTGGGGCTGCCGCGGTTCTCTTGTTCTAGTGTACTAGTGCCCACCGGGCCGGCTGGCGCTTGCCGCCGGGCTTGGGGCGAGGTGAGCGGGTGCAGTGAGGGTGGGGGATATGCCCCCCCACCCTCAGCGTGAAACGGTACTACTTGCTGTCAGCTAGTGCGGCGGTGACGGTGTCGAGCAGTTCCTTCCAGGAGACCTCGAACTTCTCAACGCCTTCGGTTTCCAGCTTTTCTACCACGTCGTTGTAGGAGATACCTACAGCTTCGAGCTGGTTGAGGATCTCGGTAGATTCCTTGTAGGTGCCCTCGATAGCGTTACCCGCAACCTCTGCGTGGTCGAAGGTTGCGTTGAGGGTTGCCTCGGGCATGGTGTTGACGGTTCCGGGGGCTGCAATTTCGGTGACGTAGAGGGTGTCGGGGTAGGCGGGATTCTTCACGCCGGTGGAGGCCCAGAGCGGACGCTGGCGGTTAGCACCTGCGGCTTCTAGGCGGGCCCAGCGCTCGGAGGAGAAGGCCTGCTCGTAGACCTCGAAAGCCAGGCGGGCGTTAGCTACACCGGCCTTGCCGCGCAGGGCGAGGGATTCGTCGGTGCCGATAGCCTCAAGGCGGGCATCAATTTCGGTATCGACGCGGGAGACGAAGAAGGAGGCAACGGAGTGGATCTTTGAGAGGTCCTTACCGTTTTCCAGTGCCTTTTCGAGGCCAAGCAGATAGGCGTTGATGACGGCGCGGTAACGCTCCAGGGAGAAAATCAGGGTGACGTTGACCGAGATACCTTCAGCCAGGGCCTCAGCGATGGGCTCTAGGCCCTCTTCGGTGGCGGGAATCTTAATCATGACGTTCTCACGGCCAACTGCTGAGTAGAGCTCCTTAGCCTGGGCCAGGGTTGCAGCAGATTCGCGGGCCAGCAGCGGGGAAACCTCGATGGAAACGCGGCCGTCAAAGCCCTGGGTTGCCTCGTAGATGGGGGCGAACACGTCGCAGGCATCGCGCACGTCGTCAATCATGGCAGCAAAGCCGGCAGCTTCTGCCTCGGTACCTTCTGCAGCCAGCTTCTTCATCTGCTCGGCGTAGGCTGCGCCGTTGGACAGGGCGGCAGCGAAGATAGAGGGGTTGGTGGTGACACCAACCACGTTCTTGGTGTCGATGAGCTCCTGCAAGTTACCGCTGGTGAGACGCTCGCGGGAGAGGTCGTCGAGCCAGATGGAGACGCCTGCGTCTGAAAGTTTCTGAGTGGGGGTAGTCATAATGTTTTCCTTGAATTTTAGTTCGGTTAGCGGGCAGCGGCGATGGATTCGCGGGCCTTGGCAGCGACGTTCTCGGCGGTGAAGCCGTAGTCGGCGAAGAGTTCTTCGGCTGAGGCTGAGGCACCGTAGTGTTCGAGAGAAACGGCGCGGCCTGCTTCGCCCAGAATGTCCATCCAGGGCATGGCCAGACCGGCTTCAACGGTCACACGGGCCTTGACAGCTGAGGGGAGCACCGACTCGCGGTACTCAGCCGACTCAGCTGCGAACCACTCTCGGCAGGGCATGGAGACAACGCGGGCGGCGATACCCTCTCCTCCCAGCTGGGTGCGGGCAGCCAGAGCAACCTCAACCTCAGAACCGGTGGCAATCAGGATGACGTCGGGGGTGCCCTCGGTATCAGCCAGCACATAACCACCGCGGGCAGCGCCGTTGGCGGAAGCGAACTTTTCGCCCTCGGCGTCCGCATGTAGGTCTTCACGGGCCACGTTGGTCAGGTTCTGGCGGGAGAGCACTAGGCCGGCGGGGTGGTCCTTGATGTCCAGGATCTTGCGCCAGGCGACGGCGGTTTCGTTGCCGTCAGCGGGGCGGACGACATCGAGGTTGGGGATCGCGCGCATAGCGGTCAGGTGCTCAACGGGCTGGTGGGTGGGGCCGTCTTCACCCAGACCGATGGAGTCGTGGGTCCAGACGAAGATGTTGGGCACACCCATGAGCGCTGCCAGGCGGACAGCCGGGCGCTGGTAGTCGGTAAAGACGAAGAAGGTGCCGGAGAAAGGACGGGTGGGTGAGGAGAGCGCGATACCGTTGGTGATAGCTGCGGCGGCATGCTCGCGGATGCCGAAGTGCAGCACACGGCCGTAGGGGTGGCTGGTCCAGCTCTTGGTGGAGCGGGACTCGGGGTTGAAGGACTTTTCGGTATCGATGGTGGTGTTATTGGAGCCAGCCAGGTCAGCTGAACCGCCCCAGAGCTCGGGCAGAACCGGAGCGATAGCGTTGATGACCTTACCCGACGCTGCGCGGGTGGCGATAGAGGTACCAGCCTCAAAGGTGGGCAGGGCCTCATCCAGCTCGGCGGGCAGCTCACCCGCAACCAGACGCTCGTAGAGCTTGGCCTGCTCGGGGTTTGCCTCAGCCCAGGCATCGAAGGACTTCTGCCATTCCTCGCGCTCAGCTGCACTGCGCTCGACCAGGGCGCGGGTGTGCTCAAGAATCTCGGGCTCTACCACAAAGTGCTGCTCGGGGTCGAAACCCAGCACCTTCTTGGTGGCTGCAACTTCGTCGGCACCCAGCTTAGAGCCGTGGATACCGCCGGTGTTCTGCTTGGTGGGGGCGGGGTAGCCAATGATGGTGCGCAGCTCGATGAAGGAGGGCTTATCGGTGACCTTGGTGGCAGCAACGATAGCGTCGTAGAGGGCTTCGATATCTTCCTTGTAGTCGCCGCCAACGGTCCAATCTACCTTGGCAACATCCCAGCCGTAGGCTTCGTAGCGGGCTGTGACGTCCTCGGTGAAGGCCACGTCGGTGTCATCTTCAATGGAGATGTGGTTGCGGTCGTAGATGACAACCAGGTTGCCCAGCTGCTGGTGGCCAGCAAGAGCGGACGCTTCGGCGGTTACACCCTCCTGCACGTCGCCCTCAGAGGCAATGGTGAAGACAGTGTGGTCAAAGGGGGAGGTACCGGGGGCTGCTTCGGGGTCAAAAAGGCCGCGCATGCGTCGCTGGGCGTAGGCAAAGCCCACAGCGGATGCCAGGCCCTGGCCCAGGGGGCCGGTCGTGATTTCGACACCTTTAGTGTGACCGAACTCGGGGTGGCCGGGGGTCAGGGCACCAGCGGTACGCAGAGCCTTAATATCCTCAAGTTCCAGACCAAAACCACCCAGGAAGAGCTGGCTGTACAGGGTCAGTGAGGTGTGGCCGGGGGAGAGGATGAAGCGGTCGCGACCTTCCCAGCGGTCATCACGGGGATCTTGACGCATGACCTTCTGGAAGAGCAGGTAGGCCACAGGGGCCAGGCTCATTGCGGTACCGGGGTGGCCCGAGCCAACCTTCTCAACGGCGTCCGCAGCAAGCACACGAGCGGTATCAACCGCGCGCTGGTCTTTCTCGGTCCATTCAAGCTTCTGATTTAGGTTAGGCATCAGCCGTCCTCTCTCAATCTGGCTACCCAGAAATATTCATCAAATTTATTCTTCTACCCGCCTACCGTCGCTCGAGCGGGGCAAGCCCACACAAGCACACGGTAAAACTGGCACAAGACTTTACTTCCAGGATAGTTCACCTGCGAATATGTGGGCTTGGTTTGTCTCTCAGCGGACGCCCCCGCTTTAGGGGTGCGCTTAATCTATTAGCCAGGGAGTAGGTGGGCGTTATACGATGTGATTTGACCAAAAGCTCTTTTGGTGTGCGCTCAAGCCGATTGCCATCGGTAAAAAGTGATAGTCGCCACCTCAATCTGTGTTGCGGGGCATGCCTTGCCGCGCAGACGGCGTCCACACCTCAACACGCCGAAACCTAGCCGGGATTTCACATAGTGAATAGACCGGGTGGGCATTGAGAGAGCTGCACACACAACAGTCAAGGGAAGTCAGCATACGTGAAGGGCCATGGCATCAAGACCGTGATCGACCGTACCGAGAAAAGCCAGCAGGCCTCAGCTGCGGCTGCGCCCGGCCGCGTCTCCCTGGGCCGAAAAATCAGGGCTTACATTCACCTCACCAAGCCGCAGATTATCGAACTGCTGCTGGTGACCACTGCGCCTACCATGATTTTTGCCGCCGGCGGATTTCCTAACCTCTGGCTGGTGCTCCACACGATGATTGGTGGCTCCCTTGCCGCTGGCGCATCATGTGCCTTCAACTGCTACATCGACCGAGAAGCCGATAGGCTCATGAAGCGCACCGAGAAGCGTCCGCTGGTCACCGGTGAACTCACCGACCGGGAAGCCCTGGTCTTCGCCTGGGTACTGTCGGTTGTTTCTATTGTGTACCTCTACTTCCTGGTGAACCCGCTGGCTGCCGGTCTCGGTGTCGTCGCGATTTTCCTCTACGTTGTCTTCTACTCCCTGTGGCTGAAGAAGCGCACCAAGCAGAACATCGTCTGGGGCGGCCTGGCGGGCTGCATGCCGGTCTTTATCGCCTGGGCGGCTGTAGAGAACACTATTTCCTGGGCGGCCGTGGTGCTCTTTATGGTGATTTTCCTTTGGACGCCCCCGCACTACTGGCCCCTGTCGATGAAGTACGCCGAAGACTACCGGGCCGCTGGCATTCCCATGCTGGGCGCGACCGACTCGGCCAAGAGCGTCTCGGTTCAGGTGGTGTTGTACGGCTGGGCCATGGTGATGTGCTCCCTGCTGTTGGTGCCCCTGGGCGGCGCTGGTTGGGTGTACACCGCAACCGCTGTGCTGATTGGGGCCTGGTTCCTTTACCACTGCCACAAGCTGCATCGCCTGGCCCTAGCGGAGCAGGCAACCAGCCGAACCGCTATGGTGGTCTTCCACGGCTCAATCACCTACCTGACCGTGCTGTTTATTGCCCTGGCGGTCGACCCCTTCGTGGGCGGCCCGGTGCTCCCCCTCTAAACGCTTCCCTACAAGGGGACCTGATTTTCAAAAAGGGACCGCATATTATGCGGTCCCTTTTTAGTTTTGCGGTCCCCTTGGAGCGGAGTAGGGGAAGGCTACGCCGTCCGGACGCGCCCCGCCGCCTTCTCGCGCGCAGCGGGGGACGAGAGCACCAGCTGACGCTCAAACAGCGATGATGCCGCCAGCGCGAACACACCCGACCCGATCAGGTGCATCTCCACCAGCCAAATCGGCAGGCCGTTGAAGTACTGGGTGTAGCCCACGATGGCCTGGTAGCCCAGTACCACCAACACAAAGGTCAGAGACTTCCCAAAGATAGGGGCCCACCCCTTTGACCGCCACAGCGCAAAGAAGCCCAGCACCGAAGCGCAGTAGATCCACACGAGAGAACCGTGCAGGCGGGTTACCCACACGGGGTTAAAGGCGTGGCGGTGGGTCTCGGCATCCCCGGCGTGCGGGCCGGTACCCGTCGTAACGGTGCCCATGAACATCAGTGCAACAACCAGCACCACGCCGATCCATCCGAGTGCCCGCATCAGATGGGCGGACGCGGGGGTGCCAGCGTCCGCGCTCTGAGTTGGGGCATGAGCCGGGTTGGTGGCGGGGATGAGCCCCTCGCGGGCTGCGGTTCCCTCAAAGTAGCGGTAGACGCGGTTGAGGTAGATGCCGGCAAGCATAATCATGAGAGCTGAGAGCATGTAGTGGGCGGTAATCATCCAGGGGTTGAGGCGCTGCCAGACCGAGATTCCGCCGACCACAGCCTGCACCGGAATACCCCAGAGCAGCAGCAGAGTCAGGTTGAAGAGGTCAGAGTAGCTGGAGCGAGGGGCGACTAAGCCGCGGGACTCCAACCAAGCGCCGATACCTTGAGCACGGAAGTTCTCAGAGCGGCTGCCTACGAGCAGACCCCACATGAAGCGACCCAAAGTCACCCGCCCCGGGAATACTACCCGCAGCACTGCCAGGAAGGCGATCATGGTTACGGCGACCAGTACGAAGGTCAGCAGGCGGTTGCCGAATTCGACCAGGCCGTGGATGCCCATTTCGGGGGTGGTGGTCCAGGAGCCGTCCGAGGTGCAGCGGGGCCAGGCATCACAGCCCAGGCCGGAGCCGGTGAGACGGACGATACCGCCGGAAATAATCAGCACGATATTGGCGATGGCTACAGCCCAGGCGGTCTTTTTGATCCAGCGGGTGTAGTGGCGGGGGATGAGGCGTTCACCCAGGGTCGTTGGCTGGTAGGTTCCAGCGGTGGGCGTGTGCGGGGTCGGCATGGAGCTTTCCTTCACAAAGGTTGCGGACGGTCTGGGTCAGACTAGGCTGACCATTTAAAGAATCGGGTGGCGAGGGCAGCAAAGAGAACTGTTGCTACCAACAGGATCAGGTGGGGTAGCAGTAGGAAGCTGTGGTAGATGTAGTCCCCGCGTAGGGCGTTGCCCAGGGCTGCTGAGGGGAGCAGGTCAATGACGGGGGATAGCCAGGTGGGGTAGCGGTCGGTGGGAATGAGAATGCCACCGGCAGTAGCCAGCAGTACCCAGGCCATATTGACGATGGCCAGGGTTGCTTCGGCGCGGACGGTGCCTGCAATCAGGAGCCCTAGGGAGGTAAAGCAGGCTGCCCCCAGGAACAGGGTGGGTAGTGACATGAGGACGCCGGGTACGGTGGCCGTCCAGCCCAGCAGCTGGCCAAGTGCCCCCACCAGCAGGTACTGAATCAGGAGCACTGAGAGTACCGCCAGCACCTTGCCCGCGATTAGGCCTCCCTTGCCCAGCGGGGTGGTGGAGATAAAGCGCAGCACCCCGTAGCGGCGGTCGAAGCCGGTGGCGATGCCCTGGCCCGATAGTGCGGTGGAGAGTACACAGAGGGCTAGAACACCGGGCACAGCAATATCGACGCGGCTAACCCCGTAGCGGTTGGCCCAGGGGTCTAGAAAGCCCGTGAACGCCAGGGCGAGCAAGCCCATGATGGGGAAGGCGATGTTGAGCATGAGTTGCTCACCGTTTTTGAGCATGGCAAGCGTTTCGAACTTGCCCTGGGCTAGCACGCGGGTGAGGGTTGGTGCGGCTGTTGAGGTGGTGCTCATCGGATATCCCTGCCTGATAGTTCGAGGAAGACGTCTTCTAGGGTGCGGTTGGCCAGGGAGAATTCGCCGGGCATGATGTCCCGGACGGCCCAGTAGGTGGTAAGGTCGGCCAGGTGCTGGGCCGTGAGTGGGCCGCTCAACCGGTAGTGCCCCTCGGGGCTCTCCGCCAGTTGGAGGGGGGAGTCTACCTGCGGCCAGATGGCATCCAATGTGATGCCGGGTGGGGCGGTGAAGGTCAGGCAGCGGGTATCGTCCTGCCCGCTTGCTAATACCTGGGACATAGTGCCTGAGAGCACTACCTTGCCGTGCTCAATCATGTAGACGTAGTCGGCGATGCGCTGGGCGTCATCGAGCAGGTGGGTGGTGAGTACAACGGCGACTCCGGCGTCGCGCTGTTCGCGAATGATGTCGAAGACGACGCTGCGGGATTGGGGGTCAAGCCCGGCGGTGGGCTCGTCGAGAAAGAGAATGTCGGGCTGCCCAATGATAGCTGCAGCCAGGGCAACGCGCTGTTTCTGCCCGCCCGAGAGCCTGCGGATGGTGGTGCCGTTAAAGGCATCGATACCGAGTCTGGCTGCTAGGGCGTCAGCGTCGAGGGGGTTGGTGTACATGCGGGCTATGTGCCGCAGCAGGGGAAGTGGACGGACGGACGGGGGTAGGCCACCGTCCTGCAGCATAATGCCCACGCGGGCACGCAGTTCGGGGGAGGCTCCCCAGGGGGTGTGACCGAGCAGGGAGATGCTACCGCCGGTGGGCTTGAGTAGCCCCTGGGCGCAGGCAAGGGTGGTGGTTTTTCCGGCCCCGTTAGCTCCCAGCAGAACCGTTACCTGGCCCGGTTCAATGGTGAGGGAGAGGTGGTCGACCGCTCGTTTGAGCCCTTCGCTGGTGAGGGCTTCGGGGTGCTTGCGTGCGAAGTCCTTGGATGGAGTGAAGTCCTTAACCAGGTTGTCAATAATGAGAGCGGCGGACGCGGGGGCGTCAGATGCGCTCTCACGTGGGCTAAGGCTGGGGGGAAGGTGGTGTGTCGTCACCCGTCTATTCTAGCCCTTTCGTTTCGGCTCTGGGCGGACGCCTACCGCTGTACTGCCTTAAATAGGTTGGCCTTACTAGCTTAAGGTGCCACAATTACGACATACTTTATTTGTGTATTCCGCAGAGAAAGGCAGAACTGTGTCCACTAAAACTGCCCGCCCTGCAGAAACAGAGGAACGCACGCGCGACCGCGTGCTCCAGGGAGTTCTCACTCACGGCCCTGTTTCTGCGGCCAAACTGGGTGAACTGCTCAGCCTCACCCCGGCAGCCGTCCGCCGCCACCTCGACGCGCTTGAAAAGAACAACCTCATCGAGGTTGCCTCCCACCGCCAGTACGGTGCCGGAGCAGGCCGTCCTGCCCGCCGCTACGTCATCGCCCCGCAGGGGCACAGCGAACTAGGCAACGACTACCTCGACATCGCCCGTGATGCCCTCACCATGCTGAAGGACGCCGTCGGTGAGGACGCCCTGCGCCAGTTCGCCTCGGCCCGCGCCCACGACATGGCAGAGCGTTACCGCCCCATCGTCGAGGCGGCAGGGGACGATGTTTCAGCCCGCGCCGAAGCGCTGGCAGAAGCAATGACCCGCGACGGCTTTGTCGCCACCGCCAATGAGATGGCCCCGGCTGTTGGCATGAGGTCTAAGCTGCCCGATAACCTGCTGGCATCCATCCAGCTCTGCCAGGGCCACTGCCCCGTGCGAGACCTCGCCGAAGACTTCTCCGTCTTCTGCGACCAGGAAACCGAAATCATCTCCGAACTTCTCGGGGTCGATGTGCGCAGACTCTCCACCATGGCAGGTGGCGCCCACGTCTGCACCACCCACATCCCGCTCGGCCGACCACCGGCGTCCGCCCCGCTAAACCCCGAAGAAACCGCAGGCGACACCGCCCCCTAAAACTTTCCACCGGCAGGGCATGCCCAGCAGATCCTGCCACTGAGAAGAAGATTTCACCGACTTACCTCGGTGAAAACCAACCCACCAAGAAAGGCCGTAATGACTGAACAGGTTGAGCGCACCGCCAACAACACCGTCATTTCAGAAATTCTGGAGGCAAACCCCGAACTCGAAGGTATCGGTACCTACGAGTACGGCTGGGCTGACTCCGATGAAGCAGGCCAGGCTGCAAAGCGTGGTCTTGACGAAGATGTCGTGCGCGACATTTCAGCCAAGAAGAACGAACCCGAATGGATGCTGGACCTTCGCCTGAAGGCCCTCAAGTTCTTCGACCGCAAGCCCATGCCCACCTGGGGTGCAGACCTCTCGGACATCGACTTCGACAACATCAAGTACTTCGTCCGCTCCACCGAGCGCCAGGCCGAAACCTGGGAAGAACTGCCCGAAGACATCCGCAACACCTACGAGAAGCTCGGCATCCCCGAAGCAGAACGTAACCGCCTGGTCGCCGGCGTTGCCGCCCAGTACGAGTCAGAGGTTGTCTACCACCAGATCCGCGAGGACCTCGAAGCCCAGGGCGTTATCTTCCTGGACACCGACACGGCCCTCAAGGAGCACCCCGAATTCTTCGAAGAATACTTCGGCTCCGTCATCCCTGCCGGTGACAACAAGTTCGCCGCCCTGAACACCGCTGTATGGTCAGGTGGCTCCTTCGTTTACGTACCCCCGGGAGTTCACGTAGAGATTCCCCTGCAGGCCTACTTCCGCATTAACACCGAGAACATGGGTCAGTTCGAGCGTACGCTCATCATCGCGGACGAGGGCTCCTACGTTCACTACATCGAAGGCTGCACCGCCCCCATCTACAAGACCGACTCACTGCACTCAGCAGTGGTTGAAATCGTGGTCAAGAAGAACGCCCGCGTTCGCTACACAACCATTCAGAACTGGTCGAACAACGTCTACAACCTGGTGACCAAGCGCGCCATCGCCCACGAGGGTGCCACCATGGAATGGATCGACGGCAACATCGGCTCTAAGGTTACCCAGAAGTACCCCGCTGTTTACATGGTCGGTGAGCACGCCAAGGGTGAGACCCTCTCCATCGCTTTCGCAGGCGAGGGCCAGCACCAGGACACCGGTTCCAAGATGGTCCACATCGCCCCCAATACCTCATCCACCATCGTGTCCAAGTCTGTGGCTCGTAACGGTGGCCGTGCCGCCTACCGCGGCCTGGTCCAGGTGCGCGAGGGTGCCTCCCACGCTAAGAGCTCGGTGGTCTGTGACGCCCTGCTGGTCGACACCATCTCCCGCTCAGATACCTACCCCTACGTAGATATCCGCGAGGACGACGTCACCATGGGCCACGAGGCAACCGTCTCCCGCGTTTCAGAAGAACAGCTCTTCTACCTGCAGCAGCGCGGTCTGCCCGAAGACGAAGCTATGGCCATGATTGTGCGCGGCTTCGTGGAGCCCATCGCCCGCGAGCTGCCCATGGAATACGCGCTTGAACTCAACCGCCTGATCGAACTCCAGATGGAAGGATCCGTAGGCTAAATTATGGCTAACGCAGAAAACCAGGGTCACAACAACCCCGCGATTCCCGGTATGGACCAGGAAGGTGAGAAGCTCGCAACCGAGCTGGCCACCGACGACACCATCCGCGTCTCAAAGCACAACACCGACAAGGTCGAGATTGACGGCTCCCGCGCCGAACGCAAGACCTCCTACAAGGTTGAAGACTTCGCTGCCCTCACCGGCCGCGAAGAAGACTGGCGTTTCACCCCGCTCAAGCGCCTGGGCGGTCTGCACACCGATGAACTCACCGGTGCTGCCCCCGCCGTAGAGGTCAACGTGCCTGCCGGCGTCAAGGTTGAGACCATAGCCCGTGACGACGCCCGCATCGGCTCAGCAGGTATTCCCGAGGACCGTGTAGCGGCCAACGCCTGGAGCACCTTCTCCGAGGCAACCGCCATTACCGTTCCCGCCGAAGCTGAACTGGAAGGCCAGATTGAGGTTGCTATCAACGGCACCCACAAGGACGCCGCAGCCCAGCACCTCTTCATCGAGACCAAACCCTTCTCTAAAGCCGTTGTCGTGCTACGCCACACCGGCTCAGCCGTGCTCTCCCAGAACGTTGAATTCAAGGTGGGTGACTCGTCCTCCCTGACCGTCATCACCGTTCAGCAGTGGGAGGACGACGCGATTCACGCCTCAGCCCAGTACGCTGCTCTGGGTCGCGATGCCAAGTTCAAGCACGTCAACATCTCCCTCGGTGGCGACCTGGTGCGCGTCACCCCCTCCACCAAGTTCACCGCCCCCGGCGCTGAAACCGAGATGTACGGCCTCTACTTTGTCGATGCCGGCCAGCACATTGAGAACCGTCTCTTTGTTGCCCACACCGAGCCCAACTGCAAGTCCCGCGTCACCTACAAGGGTGCCCTGCAGGGCAAGGGCGCACACTCGGTATGGGTAGGCGATGTGCTCATCGGTAAGGACGCAGAAGGTACCGACACCTACGAGCTCAACCGCAACCTGATTCTCGAAGACGGCCCCCGCGCTGACTCCGTGCCCAACCTGGAAATCGAAACCGGCCTCATCGAAGGCGCCGGCCACGCCTCCACCACCGGTCAGCTCGACGAGCAGCACCTCTGGTACCTGCAGGCCCGCGGTATTCCCGAGGCTGAAGCCCGCCGCCTGGTCGTCCGCGGCTTCCTCAACGAGATTATTCAGCAGATTCGCATCCCCGAGCTCGAAGAACAGCTCACCGATGCCCTCGAAGCTGAACTCGCGATTTCCAACAACTAAAGCTTTACCTTTTACAGGAGAAACAAACTATGGCAACCCTTGAAATCAAGGACCTCCACGTCTCCGTTATTCTGGACGACGAAAACACCAAGCCCATCCTCAAGGGCGTTAACCTCACCATCAACTCCGGTGAAATCCACGCCATCATGGGCCCCAACGGCTCCGGTAAGTCCACCCTGGCCTCTACCATCGCCGGCCACCCCAAGTACCAGATTGACTCCGGTGAGATCCTGCTCGACGGTGAAGATGTCACCGAGATGTCCGTCGACGAGCGCGCCCGCGCCGGCCTCTTCCTGGCTATGCAGTACCCCGTCGAAATCCCCGGCGTCACCATGAGCAACTTCCTGCGTTCAGCCAAGACCGCTGTTGACGGCGAAGCTCCCGCCCTGCGCACCTGGACCAAGGACGTCAAGGCAGCTATGGAGAACCTCTCTATCGACCCCGCCTTCATCTCCCGTAACGTCAACGAAGGCTTCTCCGGCGGCGAAAAGAAGCGCCACGAAATCCTGCAGCTGGAACTGCTCAAGCCCAAGTTCGGTATTCTCGATGAGACCGACTCCGGCCTGGACGTCGATGCTCTCAAGGTTGTTTCTGAGGGCGTCAACCGCGCTCACCAGGCTAACGACATGGGCGTTATGCTGATTACCCACTACACCCGCATCCTGCGCTACATCAAGCCCCAGTTCGTTCACGTTTTCGTGGACGGCAAGATGGTAGACCAGGGTGGCTCCGAGCTCGCTGACCGTCTTGAAGAAGAAGGCTACGAGCGCTACCTGGCTGCTAAGTAGTAGCGGCTGGACTGAAAGGTGACTGCTATGTCAGAAGCCCCCGCTGGTGCCCCCAGCCAAGAGGCCATTGAAGAGGCTCTCATGAACGTGATTGACCCCGAACTGGGTGTCAACATCGTTGACCTGGGCCTGCTCTACGGTATGCGCTGGAATGACGAAGGCGCCCTCGTGCTTGACATGACCCTGACCACCGCCGCCTGCCCCCTGCAGGACGTCATCGAGGAACAGGTTCAGCAGAACCTGGAAACCATGATTGATGAGTGGCATGTGAACTGGGTTTGGATGCCCCCGTGGGGCCCCGAGCGCATCACCGAGGACGGCCGCGACCAGATGCGCGCCCTCGGCTTCAACATCTAACCAATGCGGTTAACATGTGAGGACGCCGCCCCGCACCTTCCCCGTCTTCGGGCAGGGGAGTGCGGGGCGGCGTCCTTGTTGTAACCGGTCATGGTGAGCCGGTGTGGCTGGTTCCACAGCTTGGTCTTTTTCGCGCTGAAGACTCATCTTAGGTGCTGTACGGGCTTTCACGTGGGCGTATATCCTGGCCGGTTTTTATTTGTGGGCCGGTTGGTGGCTCTTAGCCTCAGCCATGACCACACCCCATAGCAGGCAGAGCAAGCCAAGCAAACCCTAAGCTAGATATACACACCTTGCACCGCCCATCAGCCGGTGGGCAACTCGCACTTGCTACAGCAGTAACCCCTCTCTACCGGGGGCAACCGCATCAGATACCTACACCCCCGACGGTAAAACCGGCGAAATGATGAAGCCGGTACTCTCCATGTACCAGGTCAACTTCCTGGGCACCAGCGAGCAGGGCTGCCGCGTGGGCTTTGCTTATGGCCCCGTTGCCCGCGGCTCCGATAATGCCACCACCCCGCTGGTCATTTAGATTCCGGCCTCTGAGCTGAAGCAGGGCAAGAACTCCATTGCGGTGATGGTCAACTCCAAAACCAAGGGTGCAGCAACCACCTTCGACGTGATTGGCGATGTGCGATAGCGCAGGTTTGAAACCGAGCTATCCCCTGAAAACTCCCCGTTCCTAGATGTTCAGCGTCTGGTGCGGGAGTTTTTTCTGCGCGAAATTGCTGGGCGGGTGCCCGGGGCGGAGACCTGCTGGGAGTAAGGTAGGCAGGGTAAGCCCCTAAGAAACTACAGAGGAGTCATGATGGAACAGCTCACCGTCGATGTACTGGTGATTGGTTTTGGCAAGGCAGGAAAGACCATTGCGATGAAGCGGGCTGCTGCCGGCGATAGGGTAGCACTGGTGGAACAAGACCCGGCCATGTACGGCGGTACCTGCATCAATATTGGTTGTGTGCCCACTAAGTTCCTGCTGGAGCAGACCCACCTGCACCGGGAATTTACTGAGGCCCGCGATGACCGCAATACTTTCATCGACCGCTTGAACGCCGCTAACCAGAAGATGGTGGAAGACAAGGGAGTGCTGCTTCTAGACGGCGCTGCCAGGTTCCTTGATTCTTCTACTGTTCAGGTGGGGGAGCAGGTGCAGGTGAGCGCCTCGACCATCATTATTAACACCGGGGCCAGCTCGGATGTTGAGGTGGGCGGACGCGTGCACGACTCCACCAGCATTCAGCAGCTAGAGCACACCCCGGCGTCCCTGGCCATTATTGGCGGCGGGCCGATTGGTCTTGAGTTCGCCACCATGTTTTCGGGCTTCGGTAGCCGGGTGACCATGTACAAGGGCGAGGGGGACTTCCTGCCCGCCCTCGACCGGCACATCGCCCAGGCGGTGCGCGAGCACCTGGAGAATCAGGGCATTACAATCGTTGATCAGCGTATCTCAGTGGAGCAGGCCGCCGAGCAGCTTGACGATGAGGCTATTCTGGTGGCGACCGGACGCCGTCCTGTAGTTGCCGGGCTTGACCTTGAGGCTGCCGGGGTCAAGTACACCGAGAAGGGAATCGAGGTCGATGAACACTGCCGTACCAGCGTGGAGGGTATCTACGCAGTCGGGGACGTAACCGGCGCACCCCAGTTCACCTACGCGTCCTATGATGACCACCGCATTGTGCTGTCGCACCGCTGGGGCGATGGAACCCGAACCCGCACCGGCCGTCTGCTGCCTACCACCACCTTTATTGACCCGCCGCTCTCAACCGTGGGTCTGACCGCCGAGGCTGCTGGGCGTGACTACAAGGTTGAGGTGCGCGAGTCAAAAATTGCTGACCTGGCGATTGTGCCCCGCCCCAAGATCATGGGTCAGCCTGAGGGTATCGCCCAGTTCGTGGTAGAGAAGGAGAGCAACCAGATTCTGGGTGCCACCCTCTGGTGCATTGATTCCCAGGAGCTAATCAACACGGTAGCCCTGGCCATGGTCCAGAAGATTCCGGCTGCTGCGGTCGGTGAGGGCATTTATACCCACCCCTCGACCTCCGAGGTGTTCAACGCGCTGCTGGCTTAGGTGAGCGAGCGTGCACCAAACTGGGTGAGTCTGTTTTCTATTTTTATAGACTTCTCGCCGGTGACCGATTGTTAGAACCAAGATGATGAGCCGTCCTTGTAGTTAGCTGTCATGAGAGCTTGATGCCGAGCTCATCCATGAGCTGGTCAAAGGGGATTTCGTCTGCTGCTTGGCGAGCTTGACGGGCTTTAGCAGTATCAAGTTTGTCTTCAAGTGCTTCGAGCGCTTGATCGAAAAAGACGGGGGAGACAAGGACGGCTCGGCGGCGGCCTCTGCTTTCGATAGCAACGGGCTCTCGCTGCACTTCGTCAAAGTAGTGGCCGAGGTTCTGGCGAAATTCTGCTGTTCCGGTAGTCGTTGTCATGTACTAAATGTACATTATGTACAGGGTTAGGGCTATGGCTGAGCAGATTATTTTTCAACTTAGTCGCCGGTTTCTCCGTCAATATTCTCTCGGAGCAGGTCGGCATGGCCCAGATGCCTGCCCCACTCTTCAATGAGGTGCAGGGCGACCCAGCGGTAGCTAAAGCGGGTGCCATCTTTCAGGGCACCTTCGCTGAGGTCATCCCAGTTGCGTTCAGCTAGCAGTTCCCGTGTAGCTTCCATGCTGGCCTGTAGGTTCTCTAGAACCTGAGGCAGGGGAAGGGGCAGGTGCCAGTCGGCGTCCGCATCCTGCTCCCAATCGAAAGACGCCCATGGCTCAGGTAGGCTACGACCGAGTAGGATTTCTTCCCGCCAGTAGTCCTCAACGAACCAGAGGTGCCCAGCCATACCGGCTAGAGTCATGTTGGTGGGGTGCAAGGGAGTTGCAAGGACGCTCTCACCCAGCCAGGTGCCGTCCGCGCCCTGGAGTTTGCGCAGGAATACCTCCTGCTGAAAACGGATATAACCGAGCACCAGCTCTTTTTCGGAGCCGGTCAGGGGCGGGTCTGTAAAGGGAATTTTCATAGGGTCAGTGTACCGGCGGTACAACGAGCGTGCACCACATCGCCGAGCGTGCGCACGGTCGGTGCACGCTCAGCGATATGACGCACGCTCGGTTAGGGGGCGAGATGTTTGTTAGTCCCAGGTGGGGTTAGCCAGGTCCACTCCGACCCGTTGGGACTCGGCTTCGATGGCGTCGGCCAGCCACTGAGCCAGGCCCGGCTGCTGGGACTCGTAGTAGCTGGTGAACCGCTCATCCGTAACGTAACCGCGAGAGATAAGGTAGTGCTTGGCGGGGGTGACGGGGAAGAACTCGCTCAGCAGCTGACGGTGGGCGCGGACGAGCTCGCCCGCCTCGGTGCTGTCTATTGGTAGGCTGCGGCGCACGGCGTCCGCTAGTTTTCCGTCTATCTCAGCAGCGCGATTCTTGTACCTGCCCAGTCCTCATGATTCCAGGTGGCGGTGCGCTGCTGGCTGATAGCCCAGTCGTCCGTACCGGCGTAGCGTTCCTCAGCTTCGGCCTGGTAGCCGGCGAAGTTGGCATTGCCAAGGATTTCACCGATGTCGGTGAGGGTGAGTTTCTTGTTCGTCATTTCGTTCTCCATGAGGGTGTCGATAGCAGCGACCATAGCTGAAAGCTGCTGTTGCTGGTCCATGAGAGCCTGGCGTTGCCTGCGGAGGTGCTCCATACTGGTTGAGCTACTGGCCAGGGCATCTTTAATGTCGGTGAGTTTCATGCCGGTTGCTCGGTAGATGAGGATCCTTTGCAGGGTCGCAATATCGTTGGGAGCGTAAAGCCGATAATTCGACCAGGTACGCTCAGCAGGGGCAACGAGCCCGAGGGATTCCCAGTGGTGCAGGGTTCGCACCGTGACACCGAGCGCCTGTGCTACTTCCCCTACCGTGTATAGGGTTTCTTGATCCTTCATGTTTCCATTGTGGGGTCTAACGTGGCGTGAGGGTCAAACAAGATGAGAACTGCGGCTGCAGCAGTGGGCGTTACCGGTATTGAGGTCATGCAGTGGGTGGAGGATAAGTTCACCCTACCTTCAATTGCCGTGCCCTCATTCGAGGGAATAGCCCCAAGGGTAGCTGCTCAATTGCTTCGTGAAGAGTGGGGGCTAGGTACTAAGCCCTTACCGAATGTGGTGCAGTTATGCGAGTCGCGGGGTATTAGTGTGATGGTGCTTCCAGACGCTGCCATGCAGGTCGATGCTTTCTCCCTCAGAATGCCTCGGTAAATGATCTTGTAGAGGCTAAATACATTTTTCAGGTATCTGCCTTTGCTTTGGTAACTTCTTTGCATAAGGCTGGGCGGATGACTGATTGGATTTACCGCAAGGTGTGTATTGAGCTAACACGCCGGGGGTATAGGGACGGCGAGCCTGAGGGTATGGGAGTGTTTGAGCAGTCCAGGCTTTTCTCGCAGGTATTCGCTGCAGATAAAATCGGTGCTGTGACGGCCGAGCGTATTGCTGCTGATCTTGCGGTGCCGGTTGATGATGTGCTGACCTTGACGTTTAGTACTCGTCTGCGCCTGGTGCAGAGGGAGGGCAAGAGCGAAAAGCATAGTGTAAGCGGACGCCCGGCCCTGCGGGTAGTGCGATGAGCCGCACCCCCAATCTGTCAGATTATTTCTACCACAACACTTGAGGGTGGTTTACCGGCTGAGCGTATGGCCACTGTTTTCCCCTGGCCTAGCGCTCAATGCTGAGGACCGTGAGCTTTGTACCCGTGAACTAATAGATACGGCCCGAGCTGCTTTTGCTACCAACCAGCCAAAGACTTTGCTAATAGGGGTAACGAGCTGGTTTGAGTCCGCAACTGCGCTTGCTGCTGGGATGGATCAGGTAGAGGCAGAGTTATTGATTGAGCCTGTGAACGTAGAGGTTCCTTGAAAAACTAATTGCTTTAGTCATCGCTAGCGAATGAACAAGCCTGTCTAATATTGCTATGATAATCGAAGATGTATTCGAGAGGTGGTGCAAAATGGCAGGTCATCAGAATCTTACTCCAGGTACAAAGTTTCATAGTCGGTGTGATGATTGTGTGGAGACTACCCCAGCGATTAGGTATCACTTAGATGAGTTGCGGCAGCTGGAAGCAATCGATAGGCATATTACTTGCGCTTCATTTTCTAGGGAGAATCCTTTGGTCGTAAATTTCAGTGTTGGGCTACTGGCTTATCACTCTCCGCTGAAAGCCGTAGTTGATGTTATTCGAGCCTGTTCAGCACACGAAAATTTTCACTATCATGTTGGCGATTACCTGAGGCCGAAAAAGAAGTTACCCGCTCGTGGCATCAGAGAGTTGCACAGTGCTCAAGATAGCCAGGAGGCGTATGATGAAGCATGTACCTACATCATCGGCGGTGCGTTTGAAAGGTGGCAGGAATGGCATCCGAAAAAGTATTGATGAAGAGGGCCCAACTGGCAGCGTCATTCAGCAGGGTAGCTAGGATGACTGCTGAAGGTAAGACATTTGTTGAAGCTCTTATGGAGGGCTCCCCTGAGCAGGCGGAACTGGTTGTGGTTCCTGCTGCAAGCGAAGAGCCAGCTGTTCTGACTTTTCACCGGATAGAGCGGCTACATGTACCTGTCGTAGTGTTGGTAACTAACGACGGGGACAAGCTAGTAGCGCGAAACCTGCTGTGGTCCAGTCAGGAAGCTAAGCTTGATTCTTTCACAGATATTTCTTCGGAAGTGACGACTTCGGAATGGATGAAGTCTATGGAAGAAAATCCCGGTCAGAGTTTCGCTGTAACTGGTTCTGAATTTTCGGCGAGAATCAACTCTTTAGCTACCTTGACGGTGGCATAAATCCGCTTTTACACCCTGTTTGAGAAAGTAGAACTGTTTACCGTGGTTGCCTCTCTTGTTGATTTTGTAGCCCTTGATTTTGAAACTGCTAATGCGAGCCGGGCTTCGGCTTGTGCGGTAGGCCTGACGGTGGTGAGGAAGGGCCAGGTTGTAGAGACTCTTTCTTGGCTGGTGAAGCCTCATGAGTCTGTTGCTGATTTTCACCCCTTGAATGTGAGTATTCACGGTATTACCCCGCAGATGGTTGAAGCTGATGGTCTGGGATGGGTTGAGACCAGTCAGAAGATGAAGGAGATCATTGGTGATTTGCCGGTGGTTGCCCATAATTCAGGCTTTGACCGGTCTGTGTGGAATCATGCCAATAAGGTTGCTGGTATTGATGAGTTAGCTCCTGATTTTTATTGCACATTGAGCTTGTCTCGTAGGTTGAGTAAGACTGGTGTACTTGAAGGTTTGGAAGAGCACCGTCTTGATGTTCTTGCTGAATTTTTTGGCCTGGAGCAACTTCATCACCATGATGCTGGTGAGGATTCCTTGATGGCAGCTTTGGTTGCTTTGCGGTTGGTTGAACTTGTAGGTGCTTCTTCGGTTGAGGGCGCTTGGGGCGGACCAACTAGTTCAGGCATGATTCGTACTGACCGCGTTCCGGTGCCTCGTAAGGTACGACGAAATAACGTTCCGTCTGTTGTTCCGGTGGCTCCTGCGCCGGAGGGAATCGCAGGGGAAACTTTTACCTTGACTGGTGGGCTTGACGCTATGACCCGTGAGGAATGTTGGGCTGCAATTGAGGCTGCTGGTGGTCTTATTGCTAAATCGGTGACGAAGAAAACCACTGTCTTGGTGATTGGTGCCGGGGCTGAGGAAAGCATGCCGCCTTTGTTGGGTGAAAACCGTAAGGAACTTAAGGCTATTTCTTTGATTGAAGCTGGTCAGCGGATCGCAGTGATTGGGGAGCCTGATTTGTTGGCACTGTTAAGCGAAAACTAGCTTGAGGCCTGTAGACCGTTTACAGAACCCTAGTTTTGCTGTGGGGAGCCTCTTGTAGGGTGAGGTATATGAAGCTATCTCACATCTTGAGCAGGAACGAATCAGCGGGCTGTGTGAACAGTACGGTGTAGCTAGGCTTGAGGTTTTTGGGTCTGTGGCTAAGGGACTTGCTACGGACGCTAGCGACATAGACATCCATTACACCATGAAACCTGGTAGACGCATGAGCTGGGACATTGATGACCTGGCTACAGCCTTGGGGGAGGTGTTTGGGGGCAAGGTTGATTTGGTGGCCCGGAAGTACGTCCACCCGCTTCTGGCGTAAGAGGTCTTGGGCTCTGCTGAGGAACTGGGCATAGAGGTTTACTCATAAGAGTATGCCAGGCTCAGAACTCCGCAGGCTCGAGTTCCCACATAGTTCGCTAGACTTACATCAGTTTCCATTTCTACTATGGGTAGAAATTGTTGCTCCCCACGCAAACCTTTATCAATCCAGTAAATTTGCTGTGAGCTAGTTAGCTTATCATCGCATGAATAACCCTACGATTAGTCTATTTATCTGTTTCTTTCTTTTTAAATCTTGCAACATTTCCGCTGGAGCTCTGATTGCTATTCATGTTAAAAATATCAATTTTTGATGTCATATGCTGGTAAGAGTTGCTTAACTGAACCAGGGAAATGCTAAACAAAATCAAAACATATATAAAAATTGAAATCGTCAAGGATAAGGTTATATTGCCGATGAATTTTAATGCCTGAGAACTTTCATCATCAGGGAATAATTTAGTAAAAACTGCAAGTGCAACACCCATCGTTGACATAAAAGATGTAGCAATCGCATGGTTCACAACTTCATCAATGATATCTACTAAATTCTTATCCTTCATTAAATTTTTCGAGAGCTGTTGTCGCCAGTTAGATATAACTCCAAAAACTGCGAGAAGTGCAGTCGCCAGGAGGGTAAATATCATAATAAATGAATCCTCAAGGCTCGGCCTTTTATCTAGAGAAAACATCAAAAGCAAGGATATAATTAGAGAGAATATCGGTAATAATATAATTACCCATCTGGACGCTAGTCTATAATTTTTCCTGCCTGGGCGAAGATCTTGTATTGATGTAAAACTTGTTTTTAATATATTAAATACCTTTAGCCTTGAGTCAATGCAGAGCATTCTATGCACCTCTAGAAATTTCGTTTATCTGCTCAGGTTCAATTGGGCCTATTTCTGATAAATCCGATCTGAGATCGTCAATATTCCACCTCGACAGATTTATTTCATTCGAACTTGATAGTTCCTGCAATTTAGGTGTAATTTGATGCAGCCAGCTGGCCTCTGTAGGGTGGTCTGTATCAAGAGGGTAGGAAAATGTTTTTCCAAGAAGTTCGTCGACTGAGAAATACTTTTGATTAAATTTAAATCTGACTTCTTCAAGACTGGAGAAACTATCCAGGGGTGTTTCACTATCATTGATTGGTCTGAATATTATTGTCTTCATATCGTTGAAAGCCTGTTCATCTCTATTTTGAGAATTATTCCAGAAAGCTATTTTATTCATAATTTCACTCTTAATAGATAAAGAGTTTGTGCGATCAAATGTGAATCTCAGGTCAACCTTTTTTAAATCGGTGGAAGCATTGCTTTGTAATAGTTGCAATATCATCAAGTCGCACCATAGGTAAACCCTTGGGGTTCGTTATAGGGTTCCCAAATTCTTCAATAAATCTTGCCCGTTCAAATTCCTCGAAAAGCTCCTGCTGGCGCTCACGCTTCTGAGCAATCATTGACTGAAGGTCGCGTATCTCAACTTGCTTTACCTGCTCTTCCAGGGGAGGAAGGTCGAGCTTAATATTCTCCACTGTCTTTTTGGATAGCTCCTTGAACGTCGCACCTACCCCAAGAGATTGTAGATACTCTTTATGGTCCATAAGCCAGTAATACAAAAATTTTGGCAAAATCTGGTCACCAGGAATCAGGCTTTTAAAACCCTGGTTAGTTGCCATCGGAACAGTATTGATAGCAACGTGACCGATGGGGGCTCTTGAACTCAATAACACAGAGTTCTCTGGAAGCAAGTTTGTAGCACAGCTATTGAAACCAGCTTCGGTAATTTTTCGTGGAGTCTCAGAGATATATGCGCCTGAAAGCTTACTTAAATCAGCAGGGGTTACCCAATTTATATCCCCATCCCAATACTCTTTAACTGAAGTTTTAGGGGTAGCACCAGACACAACCTGGCAGACATCGCCGAGCCTGACCGTCTTGTCTCGCTCACAGCCCCATCACCTTCTTCAGCTGCTCGATGTGCTCGCCAATTTCGCGCTGGGTCTGTTCCAGCTCCGCAATAATCTCCTCAGGGGAGCGGTAGGCCACCTCTTCAAAAACCAGCTCCTTATAGCGGTTGATGGAGAGGTCATAGCCCTGCTCCACAATCTCACTCTTCGGAACAGTAAAAGACTTCTCCGTGCGGGCCCGCTCACGCTCAGCCCCATCACGGTTAGCCCAGCGCTTCAAAACCTCCGGCAGGTCATTAGCCTCAACGGGGTTACGCTTATCATCCAAGCTGAACCCATCAGCCTCAACATCAAAGAACCACACCTCATCAGTGCCACCCGAATTCGTCTTCGTAAAAAACAAAATCGCAGTCGATACACCCGCATAGGGCTTAAAGACACCCGAAGGCAACTTCACCACAGCATCCAGCTTCTGGTCCTCAACCAAGGCGCGGCGAACGTCCTTATGCGCCTTCGACGACCCAAACAAAACACCATCCGGCACAATCACCGCAGCCCGCCCACCAGGCTTCAACAACTTCAAAAACAGAGCCAAAAACAACAGCTCAGTCTTCTTCGTCTTAGCGACCTTCAACAAATCCTGACTCGTCGCCTCATAATCCAAGCTCCCCGCAAACGGCGGATTCGCCAGAATCAAGGAATACTTCTCGGCGTCCTCGCTAGCACCCTCACTCAAAGAATCACGGTAGCGAATATCAGGGTTATTCACCCCGTGCAACATCATATTCATCGACCCAATACGCAACATGGTCGAATCAAAGTCATACCCGTGGAACATACCCCCATGGAAATGCTCCCGGTGCTTCGCACTCGTAAACGGGTCACGATTCTCACGCACCCACTCAGCAGCCGCCACCAAAAAACCAGCCGTACCGCAAGCAGGATCCACAATGACATCCTCAACATCAGGAGCCATCATCGCCACCATCAACTCAATAATGTGACGCGGAGTGCGGAACTGGCCATTAGTACCCGACGTAGCCAATTTCGACAGCATGTACTCATACAAGTCACCACTCGTATCAAGATCATCGAGAGCAATCGCGTCTAACTGGTCAACAACCTTAGCCAACAAGGCAGGGGAGGGAATACGGAAAGTAGCGTCCTTCATATGCTGCGAATAAGTGGACGCCTCGCCACCCACCTGGCTCCCCAAGTTTCGTAAAAAGGGGAAAATCCCAGAATTCATCAGGTCAAACATGACCTGCGGGTCCTGATTCTTAAAATTCTGCCACCGCAACAGCTCCTGACCCTCACCAAACACCGGGTTTTCCACCGGGCGGCCAGTCAGCCGAGCCTTCTTCTCAGCACGAGTCTGCGCATCATCCAAACGACGAATAAACAGCAGATAGGTCATCTGCTCAATAACCTCTAGCGGGTTAGAAATACCACCCGACCAAAAATCATTCCAAATACGATCAATACGCGATTTAGTCTCGCCCGAGATTGCAATAGCCATAGCTCTAAGTATATGGGGTCATGCCTCTGGGCGGCCTCTACCCAGGGAAGAAAACCTTGCGTAGACTAGGGAACATGACAGCCAGCGCAGACTCACTGAGACTACAGAAACTCATTGCTGATAACAGCGACGCTATCGGCGCAATCTTCCGCAAGTATGGAGCCACCAACCCCAGGCTTTTCGGTTCAGTCGCACGCGGGGACGCCCATGCACAGAGCGACATCGACATCATGGTCGACATTGACGACACCAAAGGCGCAACCATCATGAAACTCGCTGGAATTTCAGAATCACTCAGACGGCTCTTAGGCGTCAGGGTAGACGTTGTTACCTCCACAGTTGTGCGAGAGAAAATCTCAGCAGAAGCCAAGAAAGACCTAGTCACCATCTGCCCAAAGATTTCCCTTAAGCCACCTCCGCCGTAGCCTTGATTCGGTTGAGAATCGAAACAATCTCAAAGGCATCATCGTCCCCAAACATTTCAAGCGGGTCACCCAAACTCACATAGGGGTCCTCATAGAGACGCGACGGATCAACCGTGCCGTTCTCACTCAGCTCATCCACAATGCGCTGCACAAACCGAATCTGCGTCGCAGAATACCGCGACTCATCCAAAAAGACCGCAAAAGCCGCCCGGGCCTCGTCCCGGCTCAAGCCCACCAGCGAGCGCACAAACACACCCAGACCCCCGGACTCCCGCGCCACCTGCACATTTGCGGGCCCGCCAATACCCGAAGCATCAATCAAATCAGCCAGAGCCGCAAAATCCTCGTCCGTCAGCTGCTTGCCGCGAAGAACCTTCTGCACAGCAACTGAATCCAGGTGTTCGCGCAGGTACTCCTGCATTTTCTGCTCAAACCGCTCCTGGTTCATACCCACCTGGGTACGTACCACCTCGACCTCAACCGGGTCGATGAGCTCGTCCTGAAAATTGGTGTAGACAATCTTCTTCTGACCCTTATCAAGCAGGTGGGTGACACCGCGCAGCTTCTTACGCATGAACTCCAGCAGGGCAGGGGAGACATCCTCCCACCAGTCATCTGCGGCCAGCTGCTCCAGGTGGGGCAGGACGGCCGCGATGGCAGGTACCGCTGCCTTAGCCAGTAGGTCCTCGGCGAGAGTCTGGGCCACCTCTTTGGTGCGGGCCAGGGCGGCAGAATCACCGGTGAGGGCAGAGAGCTGGGCCCCGAGCATGAGCAGGTCAAACTGCTTGGCCTCCAGGGTCCCATCAACATACACAGTTGAGGCAACAGCCCCCAAGCTCAGCGCCAGCTCGGCCTCTGCCTCAGAAAGCTGCGCCCAGGCGTCCGCGGACGCAAAACGCTCCACCGCAGCCCGGTGGGGGCGCACCAGCACATTGCCCATATCGAACCTGCCCACAAAGGCAGCCAGGTCAGAGCGCACAGCCACCGCGTAATCGTCCCCAGCGCTCACGGTGCCGGAGCCTACCAGAGCCCGGGCCAGCCTCACCCGGGTTTCAAAGACCCGCTGGGAGACAGGCTTAGCCAGCTGGCCTTCAGAGCCGGGCAGATCCTGGCTGAAATACTCCAGGTTCTGGCAGAAATCGAAGACCAAGAAGTCCGTCTTATCGGCCCCGGGGCCAAAAACATCGGGAGCCAGGCGGGTACCGCGCCCCAACATCTGCCAGAACTTGGTCTTCGCCCGTACCAGCTTGAAAAAGACCAGGTTCAGAATCTCGGGCACATCGATGCCGGTATCGAGCATATCCACGCTAATAGCAATGCGGGGCAGAGACTCCGGCTCAGAGAACCTCTCAATCGCTGACTCCGCCGCATACGTGCGGTTAGTAATCACCTGGGCATACGAGCCGCCGTAACCGGGGAACAGCACGTTAAACCGCTCATAGATAAAATCAGCGTGGGCCTGGTTCTTGGCGAAAATGATGGTCTTGCCCAGCAACTCACCGTCAGCTACCCGGTAGCCGTGCTCCATGAGCGTGGTCAGTACCTTATCGACCGTATCAGCATTGAACAGAAAGCGGTTCAGGGCCTCGCTGGTAATCTCATCGGGCACAGCATCGCCCCAGTCAGCAGACTCCCACTGCTCCTGCTCCGCCTCACTGAGCTGGTCGTAGCGGATACCTTCGCGCAAGAAACGGGTACCCACACTAAAGCCCCGGGCAGGAACCAGGTAACCATCGCTCACCGCCTGATCGAGAGTATAGGCGTCGGTAGGCACACCGGCTTCTAGGTCAAAGAGGGCATAGGTGTTGAAATCAACCTCGTCTTTAGGGGTAGCGGTGAGCCCCACCAGCAGGGCGTCAAAGTACTCAAAGATTGCCTTGTACTTGGCATAAACTGACCGGTGGGCCTCATCGACCACAATCAGGTCAAAATAGCCGGGGCCGAATTCGCGCAGGGTGGCTTCGCCCTCAGCCCGGGTGCGGTTAATGATGTTCAGCATGGTGGGGTAGGTGCTGGCATAGACTCGGCCATTGGCCTGCTTATCTTCCACCAGATTCACCGTAGCCAGGTTCGGCAGGTGGGCCTTGAAAGCCTTGACCGCCTGATTTACTAGGGCGGTGCGGTCAGCCAGGAACAGGACGCGCTTGACCCACCCGGCGCGTGAAAGCAGGTCCACCAGGGCGATGGTTGTGCGGGTCTTACCCGAACCGGTCGCCATCACCAGTAGGGCCTTACGACGCCGGGCATCAAAAGCCTCAGCCACCGAAGCAACAGCCCGCAGCTGATAATCGCGCCCAGCAATCTCAGTATTCACCTGCTGCCCGCTCAACTGCTGGCGGCTGGTCCTGCGCTCAATCATGAGGGCCAGCTCATCCTCGGTGAGGAAACCCTGCACCTCACGCGGCGGGTAACCGGCAGCGTCATCCCACAGATAGTGGGTATAGCCGTTGGTATAGAAAATAACCGGGCGGACGCCGGTCGCCGCCTGGAGCGCGTCCGCATAGGCCTTTGCCTGGTCGCGGCCAACATCCACCGACTCCCGGGCCTGCTTGGCCTCAACCAAGCCGAGGGGGCGGCCGTCCCTACCCCACAGCACGTAATCAACCCGGCCCGACCCGCTGGGTGTGGGCAGGCCCGTCACCGGGTACTCGCGGTCCCGCGTATTGGCAAGGGGCCAGCCAGCCTCACCCAGGAGCAGGTCGATGAAGTAGTCGCGGGTTTCAGCCTCGTTATAGTCATGGGTGTCGGGCAGAGGTCTAGCAGCCTGGGCTTCAGCTAGCTGGGCGCGAAGACGCTCTAGCTCGGCGTCCATAGCGTCAACCCGCGCCTGGTGCTCAACAGCCAGTCTCTCCAGCTCAGCCGTGCGCTCGGCCTCAGCCTCAGCCATGCGCTGCTGGGTCAGGGCTCGCTGCTCTGCCTGGCGGCGTAGCGTAGGGATTAACTGGTGGTCAAAAGCCTTGCCCAGAGGAGCAAGGGCTGGGTTTGCCGAATGGTTGTACACACCCCAGACCATCAGGTGATACAGGTCGGTCACCGCCCGCTCGGCATCCCGCCCAGAAAGGACCTTCCGGGAGTTATGGGCCGCATCGTTTCCCAGGTGGCGGATAGTCTTGAACTTCAGGCGCTTATCATTATCGAGAAATACCGAGAAAGCCTCATTGCTGGTCAAAGTCGCCAGCGTGGCCTGCTCCGGGCGATAGATACCCCGCACCCGGTAGATATGCTCAACCAAACCCTCGATAGCCCGCCGGGCGTAGAAGCAGGCGGTGGGCGCGTCCGTCACCAAATAACCCTCAGCCTTGGCGCAATCCTGGTAGAGCTCCGGCAAAGCCTGGTAAACAAAAGCAAAGTTAGACATAGCGCCTCGTGACTGTGCGAGAAGGTGTAGGTGCAATCACACATATTTTAGCCTGGTCAGCACTTGGAAGGGGACCTCAAAACCTCAAAGGGACCGCACATTATGCGGTCCCCTTTGTGGAAATCAGGTCCCCTTGGAGGGGGCGGGCGGTAGCGAGCGGGAGTCTGCTCCGCCCTCCCTACTCGTCCGCCCCTGCGAACTGCGAGTTGTAGAGCTCGGCGTAGAAGCCACCGCGCTCCAGCAGCTCAGCGTGGGAGCCGGATTCCACTATGTCGCCGTCGCGCATAGCAAAAATGACGTCGGCATCCCGGATGGTAGAGAGACGGTGGGCAATCACAAAGGAGGTCTTGCCCACTGCCAGCTGCCCCAGGGCACGGGCAATCAGCAGCTCGGTGCGGGTATCGACCGACGAGGTCGCCTCATCCAGAATCAGTAGGGGTTTCTGGGCCACCATGGCGCGGGCAATCGTAACCAGCTGCTTCTGCCCGGCAGAAAGCTGGGTCTGGTCGGTCAGTACCGTGTCGTAGCCATCGTGCAGCTGGGTAATCAGCTCGTCCAGACCAACCGAGGCCATGACCTCATCCAGGCGCTCCTGGCTGACCTCACCAGCCCCGTACACCACGTTCTCACGCAGGGTACCCTCAAAGAGCCAGGTATCTTGCAGCACCATGGCAAAGAGGGAATCAACCTGCTCACGGGTCAGGTCGGTGGTGGGCACCCCGTCGATGCGAATCTGCCCCGAATCGAGCTCGTAGAAACGCATGAGCAGGTTGACCAGGGTGGTCTTACCGGCCCCGGTCGGGCCCACAATCGCCACCTTCTGGCCGGGGGCTACCGAGGCGGTAAAGCCGTGGATAATCTCCTTGCCCGGCTCGTAGCTGAACCGCACGTCCTCAAAGTCCACAGCGCCGCGCACGGGCTGGGGCAGGGGAGTGCTCTTGGTGGACTCGTCCGCCAGCTCCTCGGCCTCCAAGAACTCAAAGACGCGAGCGCCCGCAGCTGCCGCCGACTGCAGGGAGGTAGCCGACTGGGCCAGCTGGCCCAGGGGGTTGGTGAAGAGGCGGACGTAGACGATGAAGGCGACGATGACGCCGAAGGTGATGGTGTTGTTCAGCACCAGGGCTGCACCAACCACGCAGACCACCACGTAGCCCAGGTTGCCGATGAATCCCATGAGGGGGAACATGAGGCCCGAGAAGAACATGGACTTCCAGGCCACCTTGTAGAGGTCGCTGTTGCGGTTAGCAAATTCGGCGCGGGCGGCGGTTTCGCCGTTGTAGGCGCGAATCATGGAGTGGCCCGAGAAGGTCTCTTCGATGTGGCCGTTGAGCTTACCGAGGAGCTGCTGCTGGGCCACGAAGTACTTCTGGCTGCGAGAGAGCACGAAGCCAGAGGCAACTACGCCTAGCAGAGAAGAGACTATAGCGGTGAGGGCCATGCGCCAGTCGGTCACAAACATCATGACCGCTGAACCGACCAGGGTGACCACGCCGGTGACGGTGGTGGCCAGGGAGTTGTTGAGGGTCTGCTGCAGGGTGTCCACATCGTTGGTCACGCGCGAGAGGGTATCGCCGGTTGAGCCCCTATCCATGTAGGCCAGGGGGAGCCGGTCAATTTTGCGGTCCAAATCGTGGCGCATGGAGCGCGATACCCAGACGGTCGAGCGGGCCATAATCTGCCCCTCCACCAGGCTCAAGAGCAGGGAGGCCACCAACATGCCGATGGAGATCCACATCAGGCGGTAGATTTCACCCATGTCCAGTTGGCCGGTGAAGCCCTTCTGAATCTCATCGGTGATCGCCGAAAGGAACTGCGGGGCAACAATGGTGAGAATCACCCCGATGACGGCAGCGACAATAGCGATCACCATGCCCGGCAGCACCGGGCGCAGGTAGGCCAGGAGCTTGCCCATAGTCTGCTTAAAGGGGGCGGACGCCTGCCCCGGCATAGGTGCGCGCGGCGGGCCGCCAGGCCCGCCGTGACCTCCGGGGCGTCCTGCCTTCTCGCTTTTGAGCTGGCTATCGCGCAGCTTCTTGGCAGACTCTAGGCCCCGGCGGGCTGATTCTAGCTCTTCGGGGGTAAAGACTGGTGACTGGCTCATGAGCGAAGTTCCTCCTCAGAGAGCTGGGACAGGGCAATATCCTGGTAGACCTCGTTGGTAGCCAGCAGTTCTTCGTGGGTGCCAGAGCCAACCAGGCGGCCCTTATCAAGCACCAGAATCTTGTCGGCCTCCCGTACCGTACCGATACGCTGGGCCACCACCACAATGGTTGCCCCCTTGGCGGAGTTCTTGAGCTGGCTGCGGATATCCCGCTCGGTCCTATAGTCCAGGGCTGAGAAGGAGTCATCGAAAATCATGATCTCCCCGCCGCGGGCAAAGGCCCGGGCCATCGATAGGCGCTGCCGCTGGCCGCCCGAGAAGTTCTTGCCGTTCTGGGCAACCGCCGAGGCGTAGCCGTCCTCTTTCTTCCCCACGAACTCAGCTGCCGCAGCAGCGTGAGCCGCCGCCACCACGTCCTCGGGGGTTACCGGGTGCAGGCCCTCACCCAGGGCCAGGTTCGAGGCCACCGAGCCAGAGAAGAGCACACTCTTTTGGGGCACATAGGCCAGGCGGTCGCGCAGGTCCTTCTGGTTCCAGTCGCGCACATCAACGCCGTCCACCAGCACCGACCCCTCGCGCACATCGGCAAAACGCGGAATCAGATTCACCAGGGTCGACTTGCCCGAGCCGGTCGAGCCGATAATCGCCACGGTCTCACCCGGGTCAGCCGTAAAGGAAATCGAATGCAGGGCGTCCCCGTCAGCCTCGGGGTAGCGGAAGGACACGTCCCTAAACTCCAGGGAACCTGCCGGGGCAGCCCCGGCGCTCGCACCGCCGTCCGCAATCGCAGGCTTGGTGGAGAGCACCTCACGGATACGACGCCAGGCAACCAGGGCTCGCGGGCCCATAACGAAGATAACCGTCATCATCATGAAGCTGGTCACCACCTGCAGGGCATAGGTGGAGAAGACCACCATCTGCCCAAAGAGGGTGACGCGCTCGGTCAGGTCGGCGGTACCGTCAATCAGCACAGCACCCAGCACATAGATGGAGAGGGACAGACCCGTCATGATGGCGGTCAGCAGGGGCATGATGAAGGCCATGGTGGAGTTGACGAAGAGGGTGGTGTTGCGCAGGTCGGTGTTGACCTCTTCAAAGCGCTCTTCGTGGAAGTCCCCGGTGGTGTAGGCCCGAATGACGCGCAAACCGGTCAGGTGCTCGCGGGTCACCCGGTTGAGGCGGTCGGTGATTTTCTGCATGCGCATCATGCGGGGGATTGCCAGGCCCATGGCAACGCCCAGCACCAGCAGGGTGGCGAGGACGGCGATCCCGGTAGGGATGGTCCAGGTCAGCGACTGGGTAGCGATTTTGGAGCTAGCCCAGACCGCCATGATGGGGGCCTTAATGCTCATCTGCAGACCCATGACCACAAACATCTGCACCTGGGTGACATCGTTGGTGGAGCGGGTGATGAGGCTGTCGGTGCCGATGTGGTTCACCTCGGCACTGGAGAGGTCAAAGGTCTTGTTGTAGGCCCCGGCCCGCATGCGCCGGGCTAGAGTGGTACCGAAAATTGCGGTGCAGAAGCCGGTGATAATGGCACAGACCATAGAGGCCAAGGCTGCTGCCAGCATGAGAGTGCCGTCAGAGGTGACGTCCCTCAGTTCGGACCCGGGGGTTGAGATGGTGAGGGTGATGTTCTCCATGTATTCGGGCACCTTGAGGTCAAGGTAGACCTGAGCCACGATGGACAGCACCGCCACCAGGACGAGTAACCATTCTCGCCGGTGAATGAGTTGGTTGATTTTCATGGAATCCTAGGGCGTTTTCGTCAAAGAAAAAAGGTGCATCTCTGCACCTTCGTTCTTTCTATTATGCTCCTCTTGGCTGAGCTTGCCTAGATTCCTTATCGGTCAAGGCCCCTGGCAGCCAGGGCGTCGCCGGTTTCGTGGGCGTAGGCCACCGTGGCAATCACCAGGGGGATGAAAAGCCGGAACTGGGCGACCTTGATCCCGCGGGCGGCCACCGCCGCCTGAATCAGCTGCCAGCTTTCCATAATCACCGGAATGGAACGCACCATCAGGGCCAGAGCCAGCCCCACCCGCTCAGGGGAGCCACCCATCCACTTCAGGGGGGTACACAGCCAGATAAACCCGTCAATCAAGACCGGCAAGGGAGTTGACCATAGTAGCACCTTTGAAGCTGCAATCATGGTGAGCAGGGTCAGCAGGACGTCCGCCCCCGACTCTAGCTTGCTGCTTACCAGGTAGTAGACCAACAGAATTGCCAGCAGCCAGGAAAGGGAAGCCAGGGATTGTACCCAGGTGCGCCAGGGGACCTTGGCTAAGGCTCCGAGGGCAAGCACGAGGGTGAGGGCTGCCAGCCCAAAACCCCAGTGGGTTGTGGCAGCGAGGTAGAGGCCCAGTAGCAGTATGAAGCTGCCTTTAGCCCACAGAGGTGCCCGGTGCACCGGGGTGTTCAGGGGCTGGTAGGTGCCAAAGAGCTGGTTGGCTAGGTTCATGCCCTGCTCCCGTCAGGACGCTCGGGGTCAGCTGATTCGGGTATGGCGGGGAAATCTGTAGTGCACCAGCGCCGGTAATCTTTCAGAACCTCACAGGCCGGCCCGTGGGCTAGGAGATAGCCGCGGTGAATGATGATTGCTTCATCGCAGGTGGCGGCTAGGTCAAGGTCGTGGGTGGAGATGACCTGTTGCTGGGGAATGGAGTCAAGCAGGTCAAATAGCCTCAACCTATTCTTGAGGTCTAAAAGCGTTGTGGGTTCATCTAAAAGTAGAACCTTAGGGTCTACGGCGAGTACGGCAGCTAGGGCAGTTAGCTGTTTTTCACCCCCTGAGAGGTTATAAACAGAGTCAAAGGCCCGGTGCTCAACCCCGCGCTCCGCCAGGGCGGCCAAAGCTGCTGAACGGCGGGCGTCCTTACCCTTAATATGCTGCAGCGACAGCTCAACATCTTCAACCCCCGTAGGCATCACCAGCTGGGCGCCGGGGTCTGAAAAGAGCATGCCCACCCGCGAGCGCACCGCGGCCAGGTTCTCACTGACGCTCACCCCGTGAACGCTTACCTCGCCTGAGGTCAGGGGAGAGAGACCGTTGAAAAGCCGCAAGAAAGTAGATTTGCCCGACCCGTTGAGACCCAACACCGCGGTGCGCGGAGCAGAGAGCTCCACGGTGATGTCATGTAAAAGGGTGCGGTCACTGGTGCCGGTATCAACGGTTGCGGTGGCTGAGCGGGTGGCAAGCAGCCCGTCGTCCGAAAACCGAGCCGACGGGCTTGCAGCACTTGCGCGCGAAGAGCGAGAAAAAAACACAGGCTCTATCGTACCTAGCGGCGAGATAAGGCTGGGAAGGCCCGGTGGACGGCTAGGGCAACGAAGACTGCTACTAGGCACTTAATGAGGTCGCCAGGAACATAAATGAGGGCGGCAGCAACAGCGGCACCCAGTTCTAGGTGGGCGTTGGTCATCATGCCGGCAATACCGAAAATCTGAATGAGGGCAAAACCTGCCAGCACGGCTACGACAAAAGCGCCGAAGAGGCCGGCTCCACTTAGGCGGCGGCGCAGGGCAGCATAGGCAAGGCTGCCGGTGAGTAGGGCGCCGGGAATGAAGCCCAGCAGGTAGCCAAAGGAGGGGGAGGCAACGGTGCCGAAGCCACCGCGTCCGCCGGAGAAAACAGGCAGGCCAATCAGACCAGCAAGCACGTAGAGGGTAACAGCTAGGGTGGCGCGGGTACCGCCCAGGGTGAGAGCTGTAATATAAATCGCCAGGGTCTGGAGGGTAATCGGTACGGCTGCCGGGCCGACCGGGATGGCAGGAAGTAGGGCGCATACGGCAACGAAGGCTGCAAACACAGCGATGAGAGCCAGATCGCGGCCGGAGTTGGCTACGGCGCGCACTGGGCGGGGAGAAGTCTGTGAAGATGTCATGCCCATTACTATAAACAGGTTTTGAACACTGTTCAAAATATACTCTCCACACTACTCATTACTCCCGCTCTTTGCCCATGTGCCCTGCGCCTGCCTATAGCCTGCCAGAGCGGTCACATCGACCCCGCAAGCACCGGGCGGTAAGATAGAAAGCTGGCCACCCACCCCCTTACTTTAGGAGCAGTAGACCCGTGCTGTCAGTCAACAACCTAGAACTGCGAGCTGGCGCTCGCCTGCTCATGGAGGACGTCACCTTCCGCATCGATAAGGGCGATAAAGTCGGTCTCGTGGGCCGAAACGGCGCCGGTAAAACCACCATGACCAAGGTGCTGGCCGGGCTGACCTTGCCCGCTGACGGTACCGTCACCCGCGGCGGCACCATCGGGTATCTACCCCAGGACCCCAAGGTCGATGACATGACCCAGCTGGCCAAGGACCGGATCTTCTCGGCCCGCGGCCTGGACGGGGTGGCCCGCAAAATGCGTCAGGCCCAGGAGATGATGGCCAGCGAAGACCCCGCAGAGCACGCTAAGGGTATGCGCCGCTACGACCGGCTCGAAGCTGAGTTCATTGCCGGTGGCGGCTATGCGGCCGAGTCTGAGGCAGCTACCATCACCGCCAACCTCGACCTGCCCGAGCGCGTCCTCAACCAACCCCTCTCCACCCTCTCAGGTGGCCAGCGCCGCCGCGTTGAGCTGGCCCGCATTCTCTTTGCTAATGCTGACACCATGCTGCTCGATGAGCCCACCAACCACCTGGATGCCGACTCGGTGGTCTGGCTGCGCGAGTTTTTGAAGAACTACCAGGGCGGCATCCTGGTCATCTCCCACGACGTGGAACTCATGGAACTGGTGGTCAATAAGGTCTTCTACCTGGATGCCAACCGCTGCGTCATTGATATTTACAACATGGGCTGGAAGAACTACCTGCTGCAGCGCGAGCAGGACGAGGCCCGCCGCAAGCGCGAGCGCGCCAACGCCCAGAAAAAGGCCTCGGCCCTGATGGAGCAGGCCAATAAGATGCGGGCTAAGGCCACCAAGGCGGTTGCGGCCCAGCAGATGATTAAGCGAGCTGAAAAGCTCATGCGAGGTTTGGAAGAAGAGCGTCAGGTCGATAAGGTGGCCGCGATTCGCTTCCCCGACCCTGCCCCCTGCGGCAAGACGCCTCTGTCGGCGACGGGGCTGTCCAAGAGCTATGGCTCCCTCGAAATCTTCACCGACGTCGATTTGGCCATCGACCGTGGCTCCCGCGTGGTGGTGCTGGGCTTTAATGGCGCCGGTAAGACCACCCTGCTGCGTATGCTGGCGAAGAGCACCCAGCCCGATACCGGCGAGGTCATCTACGGTCACGGGGCCAAGGTGGGATATTTCGCCCAGGAACACGAGATTCTGGACCACGACCGCACCGTCTTTGAGAACATGAAGTCGGCGGCCCCTGACCTTGATGATACCCGCGTCCGCACCATCCTTGGCTCCTTCCTCTTCTCGGGGGACGACGTTGATAAGCCTGCCGGCGTGCTCTCCGGCGGCGAGAAGACCCGCCTGTCGCTGGCAACCTTGGTGGCCTCGTCCGCCAATGTTCTGCTGCTTGATGAGCCCACCAACAACCTCGACCCGGCCTCGCGCGAAGAGATCTTGAACGCCCTGAAGAACTATCAGGGGGCTATTGTGATGGTCTCCCACGATGAGGGGGCAGTTGAGGCCCTTGACCCCGAGCGCGTGCTACTGCTGCCCGATGCGGTGGAAGACCTGTGGAGCAAGGAATACCAGGATCTCATCTCCCTGGCTTAGGCAGGAATGGGTGGACGCCCGCCCCGCCCGGTAGCTGACCGGGCGGGGCGGTCTCGTATCGACACCCCTTCTTTGGTCCGTACAAATAGGCTTGTGTGTCTGTTTCTTACACAAGCCCACTGTTGGGGCCACCACACTCTACGAAAAAGACCTGTGTGTTTCGTGGGTTTTTCTTTCCCAAACAAAGGTCACGAAATGATAACGGTCCTATTTGCCTGGTGCAGGGTGGACTAGTCGGCGTAGAGTAAATACCAGCTTCGGAAGTCAATCTTCCCCAGCTGCACCTCAAGAATACCGCCTCACCGATGAGGCGGCACACAAATCCAACACCGACGTTGGGCCGAACCTTGAAAGGATGATTCAATGCTGGAATCACACGACGTACGTTACCCCGAAATCGCTGAAGAGGGCGTAGAGGTCGACGTTTTCTGGACCGAAGACTAAACATCGTTCGCCCAAGCGGCACAGATATATTTTTTGTTTTCCTTCCCACCCCACCTCAATGAGTGACTACATAGAAGTGATACACGGGTGAAAGACAGGGGGCCGGCACCACGCGGTGTCGGGCCCCTGTCTTTGTCTGAAGTCTTAGGCTCCTGTGAAGAAGTCGCTAATCAGCTGGGCTGGAAAGCTGGTGGGAAAACCGAAAAAGGCCAGGATGTAGGCCCCGATATAGACGGTCAGGGCGGTGGTGAGGAAGTTCTCGCGGGCTGAGCCAGCATCGCCCAGGATAGGTAAGGCCATGTAGCCGCTCTTACGCCAGAGCTTGCTGGCTACCACTGGCTTTAGGGTAGCAGGCCAGAAGGGGTTAACGCCACGGGTGGTCAGCGCATCTCCCACGATATGGGCGGCCGCCCCGGTAAGAACAGCCCAGGGCATCAGTGTCAGCGAATCGGTGTAGATGGTTCCGGCAATGACCGCGAGCGCCCCCAGCCAGCCTCCTGGTGCCTTGAAGGTGCGCAGGGCCAGGCCGCCAGCAAAACCGGCCAGGGCCAGGGCAACCACCGGAATACCAGCGTAGGTAAGCCGGTCAGCAAAATAAGCCAGGGTCCAGAAAACTGCCAGTCCCACCAGAGAGTGGGTGCCCTTACGGTGCCCACCTGATAGTCGCCCGACGATCAGTGCAACCCACTTGCTCACCGGTGGAATCGAGTGGGCGATGGTGCCGTTGTGGTGGTCGATGTCGGGCAGCATACCGGCGCCGGCTGCCGCCAGGGTTGTGACGGCCAGTGTGGTTGGATCCTCAATGCCTAAGACTCCAGCTTCATTGAGGGCGAGCCAGGCTGCCGCTGCGCTAATGGAGTGGGAGTAGCCCATCATGGTGGTGTAATCCTTACGAGTAATCCTCCGGATGTGAAAGCACCACTTTAACACATCTTCGAATATTTGTTCTAAAAGATGATTGGGACAGTTCCACAAGCCTACCCCGGCAGCTGTATTATCGATGACTTCCTCGCCAACGGCCAGGCCCTGCACGGTCTAACCCACCTCTGCGAACAGGGCGGGGCCGAGGTAGCCGGGATCGGTATCGCCATCGAAAAGGTCTTCCAAGGCGGCGGCAAAGAATTCCGTGACCGTGGCTACGACGTCTACTCCCTGGCTATGATTGACCATTTCACCGACGACGGGGTGGTCTTTACCCACGAGGTAGACCAAGCCCAATAGGACCGTCGCCGGGGTAAGAAATGCTCCCCTCCACCTGAAGCGGTGGAGGGGAGCATCTTCTATCTCAATCACCCACAAAGCCTAGCGGTAGAGCTGCTCATCGAGCAGGGCGTCCTCCACCTCTTCATCGGTAATCTTCCTACCGCGCTTAGGAGCTTTGGGGCGCACAATGGACTTCATATGCGCGGGCATATCATCCACAAACTCCATGCGGCGGCGCACCACCTCTTCGTCCTCATCGCCGATATAGGTGCCATCAGCATCGAAGAACTGACCAAAATAGGCCTCAAGCTCAGCGGCAACCTGCGCATCGAGCTCATCGTTGCGCACCTTCTGGCGGGCAGACCAGAAATAGGCAATATAGAACATGGCCGCAAAACAGTACCACTGCACCGAATACGACAGGTTCGGCCCGTAATCCTCCTCCGGCTTATCCTTAGCGACCGGGGCGCTCGCCGGGGCCGGGCTCTCAGAAGCCATCACACCATAGTTGACCGTATCAACATCAAGACCGGTCACCTCAGCAACCTCGGGAAGGTCAATACTGCTAATCTGCCCATCCACCGATGAAGCACCCGTATCGATCTCACCCTCCACCAGGCGAACTGTAATGGTCACCTGCCCAGCCGGGGGAGCAGGCACCGGGGTAGCCGTCGAACCGGCATCCCCAAACGCAGCTTCCATCCAGCCGCGGTTGACCACCACAGTATGGCCCTGGTCGGTCTGGAAAGGCACCAGCACCTCATACCCGTTCAATCCGTTATAGGGCCGGTTACGCACCAGAAGCTGATGCTCACTCAGGTACCGGCCGGTCATGGTCACCGGCTGCCAGCGCAGCTCAGAATTGGCGGATGCAAACAGGGTCAGGTCATCTGCAAAAGCCAGGGGAGTGGCATCATAGTTCTGCGAAATACGCTCATTCGAAAAATCAAGCGCCTCCTTGCGGCTCATCTGCCAGCTCGCCAAATACAGGCACACCAGCGAGGCGACCACCGTCAGTACAAACAGGCCAACCCACTTACCAGAGAGCAAAAAACCGTATTTCTTCACAACCAATCACCCTATCCCAGAGGGACAGTCTGCTTCCAAAAACTACGCGCCACCAAAAAATCCTGCAAATACTGCACGTGCTCCTCACAGGCCGCCCAGCTCTTGAGCCGATCCGGGGTATGCACCTTCGGGTTGTTCCACAGCACCTCAAAACGAGCCTGCCCCTGGCAGCCCTTACGGCTACACTTCACAAACTCAGGCCCCTGGTCCCTGCCAACGGCCTGACCTTGATTCAAAGAACCTAAAATATCCACCCGCTACTCCTTACCGTCCTCATCAAAAACCACTTCACCATCAATAATCACCGGCTCACTAGAACCCTCAGCCGCAGAATCTGCCGAGTGAGCGCTCGCCTGGGTATGGCTACCCACTGGCCCACCGGCGTCCACCCCCTCAGCTGCAGCGGCACGAGCCGCCCGATCAGCCTGCGCCGCCTCAATGGCAGCCTGTTGTTCTGGCGGCAACATGGCAGAAAAACCGCCACCACCCTGCTTAGCCTCACCGTTAGCCACCACCACTGCCGTCCAGGGAATAATCGCCGCAGCCGCCAGGCACACCCACTGCCACACACCGTCCACCATCACCGCAGCAATAATAAAAACAATGCGCAAAAACATCTTGAAGGCATACACCTTAGCCCGCGAACTAACCCCCACCGACTGCCGCTCAGCGGCGTCCGTAATCTCAAAAACCTCAGAAACGCCCGAAGAGTAACCGGCACCCTTCAAATCCTCAGCAGTCCAATACTTCTGCGCCACCGGCACCCTCCTCACACAGGCTCAAACTCACCCCACCAGTCTACCCCTCGCACGCACACCCCGCCCGACCCCCTAACCAAACCTGCCAGGCCAAATAACACGCGCCTACTTGAACAAACCACCACTTTTTTCTCAAGAGCGTAAGATAGGGGCAGAAACAAAACTCCACAACAAGGTGAAACAATGACCAACCCCACCGTACTCATCACCGGCGGCAACCGCGGCATCGGCCACGCCATCGCCACCGAATTCAAAAAAGCCGGCTACAACGTCGCCATCACCTACCGCAGCGGCGAACCCCCCGCCGACTTCTTCGCCGTCAAAGCAGACGTCACCGACTCAGCCTCCATCGACGCAGCCTTCACCGCCGTCGAAGCAGAATTCGGCCCCGTCGGCGTCGTCATCGCCAACGCAGGCATCACCAAAGACACCCTGCTCATGCGCATGAAAGAAGACGACTTCACCTCCGTCATCGACACCAACCTCACCGGCGCCTTCCGCGTCGCCCAGCGCGCCACCAAAGGCCTGCTCAAAAACAAGGGCGGCCGCATCATCTTCATCTCCTCCGTCGTCGCCCTCTACGGCAACCCCGGCCAGGTCAACTACTCCGCCTCCAAAGCAGGCCTCATCGGCATGGCCCGCTCCATCACCCGCGAACTAGGCGCCCGCAACATCACCGCCAACGTCATCGCCCCCGGCTTCATCAAAACCGACATGACCGAGGAACTCTCCGACGACCTCAAAAAGCAGTACACCGAATCCATCCCCGCCCGCCGCTTTGCCGAACCCAAAGAAATCGCCGACGTAGCCCTCTTCCTCGCCTCCGACGCCGCAGGGTACATCTCAGGTGCCGTGATCCCTGTTGATGGCGGTTTGGGTATGGGGCACTAATACAGCCTGGCCGGTGTGTGCCAGTGAAGGGCGGCAGCTCCCCTCTGCCGACTAACCTTCTCGTCGGTTCGCTAACTGGCTCGCATGCTCGCCAGATTCGCGCCGAGATTATTTTCCTCGCTTGCTCGGAATCTCGGCACTCATCACGGCGATTCATGCCAGCCCCAGCCAGTCGGCTGCCGGGGAGCTGCCGCCCTTTACTTCTCACAGTAATCATTTGTACAACGCTTATAAGGACTAAGAATGTCACTTCAGAACAAGACCATTATCATTACCGGTTCCTCCCGCGGCGTGGGCGCAGATACCGCCCAGATTCTTGCCGCCCAGGGAGCCAATATCATTGTCAACTACCGCTCCAAGGCACCCCGTGCCACCAAGGTTGTTGCCGCCATTGAAGAAGCCGGCGGCAAGGCCGTTGCCGTACAGGGCGATGTGACCAAGGCTGAGGACGCCGCCGCCCTGGTAGAGGCTGCCATCGAAAACTTCGGCTCCCTGGACTACCTCATTCTCAACGCCTCTGGCGGCATGGAGGCCGGCATGCCCGACGACTACGCCATGGTGCTCAACCGCGACTCCCAGCTGCGCCTGGCCCGCCTGGCAGCTGAAAAGATGCCTGAGGGTGGCCGCATCGTCTTTGTGACCAGCCACCAGGCCCACTTCATCCGCGAAGTAGAGACCATGCCCGAGTACAAGCCGGTTGCTGAGTCCAAGCGCGCCGGCGAGGACGCCCTGTTAGCAGAGATTCCTGCCCTGACTGAGAAGGGCATCTCCCTGGTAGTTGTTTCTGCTGACATGATTGAGGGTACCGTCACCGCGGCCCTACTCAACCGCCTGCACCCCGGCGCCATTGAGGCCCGCCGCGAAGAAGCCGGCAAGCTCTACACCGTCAACGAGTTCGCACAGGAAGTTGCCAAGATGGTAACTGCCGACGTTGAAACCGGCCACATCGAGCTGGTCGGCGGCGCAGGCGGCTTCATCAAGTAGTCTCCTGTCGAACTTTGTACCGCGCTCTGCCCGTTTTTAAGGTCAAAAGTGGGCAGGGCATGGTACAAACCCGATGATTTAGTTTAGAGCCCAGCGAAGTGGCGCACCGCGTCCAGGCGCAGGGTATTAATCTGGGCGTCGGCGACCTCAAGCAGGGCAGTCTTGGCATTGAAAGCAACACCCAGCTCCGCCTCAAGAATCATCAGCACATCGTTGGCACCATCGCCCACAGCAATGGTCTGGGAGGACTTAATATCGAACTCCTTAGCCCACTCCTTCAGCGACTCCTTCTTGACCTCACCGGTAATGACCTCACCACTTACCTTGCCGGTCAGCTTACCCTCGATGATGTCAAGGACGTTGGCGCGCGCCTTGGAAAGGTTCAGGTAGCCCGCCAGCGGGGAGAGAACCTGCACAAACCCGCCCGAGACCACACAGACCTCGTGGCCAGCAGCTAGGAAAACCTCAACCAGCTTGGTAGCACCGGGGGAGTACAGCACCTTGGAAGCCACCTCATCAATCACCGACTCATCGAGACCAGCAAGGGTAGCTACCCGCTCACGCAAGGACGCCTCAAAATCGAGCTCCCCGCGCATCGCCCGCTCGGTCACCTCAGCAACCTCAGCGCCGCGTCCTGCCGCAGCTGCCAGCTCGTCAATGACCTCCTGGCGGATCAGAGTAGAGTCAACATCCATGACGAGCAGCTTCTTCTCATCGTTGGCCAGCTCAGCAGGCACCACATTCAGGTCAAAGCCCAGCGAGCGCGCCCCATCCAGAAGCCCCAAGGCACCGCGGGCATCCTCTACTCCGCCACGCTCCCACTGCGCAGAAGCCAGATAAACCGAATAGGCTGGCCCCTCAACTTCCCGCTCTACGCGAGAGGCAGGAACCTCCATCAAAAGACCCGACTCAAGCTCCAGACCCTCAACCGCCTGCAGCGCAGCAACCAGCTGCTCCTCGGTAGCAAGTAGGGGGGCATCCGCACGAGAAATAGCAACAATATTCACAGAAGTACTCATAGGCACCATTATCTACTAAAGTTGTGAACCATGGCATCAGTTCTTGAACTTAATAAGGTTACTGTCTCACGAAGCGGTAAGAACCTCATCCACAACATCACCTGGTCTGTCGAAGAAGGCGAACGCTGGGTCGTCCTTGGCCCCAACGGCGCGGGCAAAACCACCCTGCTCTCCATCGCAGCAGCCCGCCTGCACCCCACCCGCGGAGAAGTCGACATCCTCGACGAAATCCTCGGCGCCGTCGACGTTTTTGAACTACGCCCCCGCATCGGCCTCTCATCAGCCCCCATGGCCACCCAAATCCCCGGCAACGAAACCGTGCTCGATGTCGTCATCACCGCAGCCTACGGCGTAGCAGGCCGCTGGAACGAAGAATACGACTCCTTCGACGACAACCAGGGCAAGGCCCTGCTCGACGACTGGGGGGTAGCCCACCTAGCTGACCGCCCCTTCGGTACCCTCTCGGAAGGCGAAAAAAAGCGCGTACTCATTGCCCGGGCCCTGATGACCGACCCCGAAATGCTGATTCTCGATGAACCCGGCGCCGGCATGGACATCGCAGGCCGCGAAGACCTGGTCAAGCGCCTCACCCACCTGGCCCTCGACCCCTACGCCCCCGCCACCATCCTGGTCACCCACCATCTGGAAGAGATTCCCGCAGGGTTCACCCACGCCCTGCTCCTACGCGAAGGCGAAATCGTAGCAGCAGGCCCCATCGAAGAAACCCTCACCCAGGCCAACGTCTCAGCCACCTACGGCCTCGACCTCCACCTGACCATTCACGAGTCCGGCCGCTACTCAGCCTTCGCCCGCTAGCTCCCAAGCATGAAACCCAAACAACTCACCCCCGAGCAGCTAGCAGAACGCTCAGCCCGCGTCACCGCCCTGCCCAACACACGCGCTCTCAGCACAGCCCCGAGCGAGGCCACCCGCTTCTACACCCACCTCACCGACGTCAAACTGCGCTCCATCAAAGAACCCGAATGGGGAATCTACATTGCAGAATCCTCCAAGGTAATCCGCCGGGCGCTCGCCGCCGGGCACCGGCCTCTCTCCTTTCTCATGAGCGAAAAATGGGCCGACGACCTCATTGACGTACTACAGGAGCACCCCGAGGTGCCCGCATTTGTGGGCAGTGAGGACGAGCTGGAGCAGGTCACCGGCTTCGCCCTGCACCGCGGGGCCCTAGCCACCATGGCCAGGCCCGAACCCGCCCCCTTAGAGACCCTGCTTGAGGGGGTGCGGCGCATCGCAATTCTGGAAGATATCGTGGACCACACCAACGTGGGTGCCATCTTCCGCTCGGCAGCCGCCCTCGACGTCGACCTAGTGCTGGTCACCCCGCGCTGCGCCGACCCACTCTACCGGCGCTCAATCCGCGTCTCCATGGGAACCGTCTTCCAAGTACCCTGGGCCAGGCTGGACTCCTGGCCCGGCGCCCTCGACACCCTGCACACAGCGGGCTTCACCACCGCCGCGCTCGCCCTGGAAGAAGATTCTTTGAGCCTGACCGAACTGGCAGACCGCAAAGACGAGAAGTTGGCGTTGATTTTGGGTACCGAGGGGCACGGGTTAGCCACATCCACCCTGGCTGCCACCCAGCACACCGTCATGATTCCCATGAGCCACGGGGTCGACTCCTTGAATGTAGCGGCCGCCTCAGCCGTTGCCTTCTGGGAAACCCGCCCAAAGATGGTAGAGTAGTTCCTCGGTTGTAAACCGCAACCACCGGTAGGCACCCGCCCCGGTAGCAACAAGATATGCACTGGCAAAATCCAGGGCACGAAGAAGGTAAATATCATGCAGGCTGGCATCCACCCTGAATACAACTACGTTCTCTTCCGTGACCTCGCATCAGGCGAGACCTTCCTGACCAAGTCAACCATGACTTCTCAGAAGACCGAAAAGTGGGAAGACGGCAACGAGTACCCCCTCGTAGAAGTTGAAATCTCATCAGCTTCACACCCCTTCTACACCGGCAAGCAGCGCATCATGGACGCCGCTGGTCGTGTTGAGCGCTTCAACGCTCGCTTCGCAAACTTCGGCAAGAAGGCCTAAGTTTACAGCCAGCCTATTCAGGCTTAATATCACACCCCGTGACCGTGATTTATCACGCGTTACGGGGTGTTTTTGTAGGTTCACTGCGTAGAATTGGGTTCGATTCACTCCGCGCACTGCGCCCTTTTGCCGGGTGGGTGCGCCCCTTTTGAGATTAGTTAGGGAGGTACCGTGTCCGTTGCGGCTCACGAAGAACCTAAAAAGAAGAAAAGCAAGAAAGCCCTCTGGATTACCCTGCTCATTCTGCTGCTGATTCCGGTTATCGCTGTGGGTGGCTACCTGTTCATGATTAATAAGGCCTGGAATAAGTCCGAGACCTTTGATAACGCCACGCCCAATGAGGACGGCACCGTCACCACCCCCCATAATGACGAGCTGCAGGCCCTGGTTGATCAGGCAGCTGAGGCAACTATTACTAATGAGTCGGGCGCTACCTTAGAAAGCAACGTCTCTGAAGGCGATACTAACGGCGACGGCATTTTGGATGCTGTAGCCGGTGGCGCTGTCACCGACCGTCCGGCCAACACCGCCTCCACTGATATTCTGCTGCTGGGCTCTGACCAGCGCTCCGGTGCCGAAGCCCAGTATGTGACCGGTGCCCGCGCTGATACCATCATGGTGCTCCACATCCCTGAGGACGGCTCAGCCGCCTACCTGATTTCAATTATGCGTGATACCTGGGTCAACATCCCTGGTTACGGTTCCCACAAAGTGAACGCTGGCCTGAACTACGGTGGTGTTGACCTGCAGGTTGCTACCATCGAGCAGCTCCTCGGTATTCAGATGGATCACGTTGCTGAAATCGACTTCCAGGGCTTTAAGGCTCTGGTTGATACTCTGGGCGGGGTAACTGTCGATGTTCCTCTGTCCTTCACCGCTTCTGTGCCCGGCTACTCCTTTACTGCTGGCCCCCAAACTATGACCGGTGGCGAGGCACTGGTCTTTGTACGTGAACGGTACAAGTTCTCAGACGGTGACTACCAGCGCGTCCGTAACCAGCGTGCCTTCCTGCGTGGCGTCTACAACGAGCTGAAGGCTGACGGAGCCCTGTCGTCAGCAAGCAAACTGCTCCAGATGATTGAATCGGTTTCACCCTATATGAGCGTAGACCAGGGGCTATCACCCTCAGCTATCGTTGGTATCGCCCAGCCGGTGCTTTCCAACGGTAATACCCAGCTGGTCTCCATGACCCTGCCGAATGCCGGTACCGGCTGGTCCTGGGACGGGCAGTCCATCGTGGTGCTCGACGCTGCTGCAACTAGCGCCCTATCCTATGCTCTGCAGACCGATACCATGCCGAACTACATTGCCACCTACGGATCAGACTAACCAAAGCTAGCCCCTCCTGAGTAGAGGGCACAATATAAGGGGAGCTCCACCGCTCGGTGGGGCTCCCCTCTTAGTAGTATGCAGTATCAAGAACAGGTAAGGTTCGTCTCCATGCGGGGCACCTAGTGTTCAAGTGGATCTGCTGAGACTTCTTCTTCGGTATAGCTGTTATCACGGCCCACGAAGAGGGCAAGGAAGGCAAGAGAGCCCCCCAAGACAATGCCGAGCACACCCAGCAGAGGCTTGAAGAAGACCAAAACTAGGCTAGCAACAAGGACAAGACCACCTACTAAGCCTAGCAGCACAGAGATACGTTGCAGGCCCAGCGAAGAAGAGGCAACTGGGTTCGGTACAGCTTCAGAACCATGTGCTTCAGTGGTCGCGCCCTCACCTGCAGCCGGACGGCTGGGCATCAGGGAGCGCTTTTTCTTAGGCGCGCTGCTGCGGGTAGCCTCACCCTCTGTCGCCACGTAAGCAGGCGGTACTTCATACGCTGGAGCCGAAGGCAAGAGCTCAGGGAGATAGTTGGGCAGCTCCTGGAACCACTGTGCAGGAATCTCAGAGGGGCGGACGGCCTGCACCGTCAGGGACAGCTCAAAGGAGTTGCCGCGGATGGTGCCCCAGGCACTGGTGAGCTTATCGTGCTCGTAGGCGTAGCGGATGACGGGGGCTAATTGCTCGGAGATTTGGGTGGAGAGGCGGCCGACTACCTTTCGGTCGTGCAAAACATCAACTGAATCAACCACACGACCATCTGCTAGCTTCATCTGGTTATTCTCCAGGGAGAGAATCACTCGCCCCTCACCCGAAGGGGGCAAGATAGAGTGCAGATACTCGGAGTGGTCTTTCTCATCGAGCACCTTCATTGAAGGCCCCTGGGGGAGCAAGGTCGCCTGAGTGGGAGCATTATTGAGCGGGAAGAGAGAGCCTGGAGCGCTAAGAGAGAGCTGGCCGCTACTTTCAATATGAGTCTCACCGGTTACTCCGCGCAGAACAGCAGAAAGCTGCATACGGGTCACAGCGTCATAGCCTGATGCAACAACACGGGTAATCGGCCCCCAATAAGCCGCTGAATCCTCAGCAGACAGACGACCCAACTTGAGCTCTTCAGCATACACAGCAATAGCCTGAGGCTGATAAGGGTTATCGGGCTCAGGCACAAGCCGCACCTCACCGTTCCAAACCCGTTCACGGTCAATCAAGAGTTCTTCAAAAATCTGAAGAATTTCTGCATCGTAATAGTCATCGGTAATGACCTGCACGGTGCCGCGATCGCCCAGTACGTAATCGGTCACAGTAGGCTCCTTATCCCAGAAAGTTACTCCCTATAGCTTCTCACGAAAAAGCCGGTTTTGGTTCGCAATGCTGCTTCCCAAAACCGGCTTTCTGCGTAGATTCCCAGGTAAAGACCTAGTTGCCCGCCGCCTTATCAGCAACGACTGTGTTGAACTCCTGGGCCCTCAGTATACGGGTAGCATCATCGAACAGCTCCCGCACCAAACGAACCAGGGCGGTGGGCGCATCCGCATGCTCCGCCAACCAACGCTCAGTGGCCTGGACGACCGGATGCGTCGCCGCGTCGCCCTCAGTAATCTCTACCGCCGGGTAAAGACCACGAATCACACGAGTCGCCATACCACCGGTGCGTGCAGCCCAGGTGGGGGCAAGAAGCTCAAAGAAAGCATCCCGATAACCAACACGCAGTTCCTCCGGCCCGTGCTGGAAACCAGCAGCGGTCGCCGACAGCAACTCATTAGAAAGGCCCATATCTTCAGTCACCAGCTTCCAAGCGGCCTGCTTCGCAGCCGCCACCGGCAGAGCAGCGGTCGCAAAAGCATAGCCACGCTCAGCCGTGGCAGAAGGACGGAAAGACCGCGCCTCATCCAGCACCTGCTGGGTCACCGCGTCCTGAACCGCAAGCGCCCCCAGAGCCTTCCACCCCAGCGTTTGGTTATAGCTCATACCAGGCGCATCAGAAATAAAGCCCTCAACCTGCCCGCGCGCACCCTGAGCCACATCCTGAGCGAACTCAAGACCCAACTGCGAATGCGCCGACACAGACAGTAGCGCCCGCACCAGAATTAGCTGCTCATCGCTACCCTCCTTCGCGCTAGCAAGAGCCTCAGACAGTGCAGCATACAGGGCATCCCACAGCTCACCACGAGCACCCGCCGGGGTATACAAAGAAATCGCAGCCTGCGCCTGATCCACAATATTCGACAGCAGGGTAGCGGACGGCTCAGCCGCCGCAGCCTGCCCCACAGCCAACACAAACCGGCGGCTAGCAAGCTTCCCATCACGCACCATATTCCACAAGCTACCCCACAGCAACCCGCGCGACAGGGCATCGTCCACCGTCGAAACCTGACCCAAGGCCAACTCAAGACCATCAGCCTCAGCCAGGGCAACCTTCGCATAGGTCAAATCCTCAGCATTGAGCAAAACCACATCAGCAGCAGCCACAAGAGCCTGCTCCTGCTCAGTCAACACAACCAACACCTCATTCTGACCCACAGGAATATCAACTGACACCACACCCGTAGGCACCAGACGCCCGCCCTCAGACGCGAACAGGGCAATCTTCAACAGATGCGGACGCCCCAACTCAGCCGGAACACCCACAGGCAACTTCTGACGCACCACCAACTGCACCGAATCATCAGCACCGGTTACACGCTCACACGACAGCTCAGACAAACCACTGGTCTGCAACCACGCCTCAGCCCAGGTGCGCACATCACGATCAGAAACCTCATCAAGCACACCCAAGAAATCATCAAGAGTCGTATTGCCCCACTCAAACCGCTTAAAGTAAACCCGCGCAGCCTCAATAAACTGATCAAAACCAACATAAGCAACCAGCTGCTTCAGGGCGCTTGCACCCTTGGCGTAGGTAATACCGTCAAAGTTCTGACGGGCAGCTTCAAGGTGGGGGATATCCGCAACAATCGGGTGAGTTGTCGGTAGCTGATCCTGACGGTAAGCCCAAGCCTTACGGGAATTCGCGAAGGTGACCCAGGCGTCCTTATACCCATTGGCCTCAGCAGCGCCCAGGTGCCCCATGAAGTCTGCAAAAGACTCCTTGAGCCACAGGTCATTCCACCACTTCATCGTGACCAGGTCACCAAACCACATGTGGCTCATCTCGTGGCAAATCACATTAGCCCGGCCCTCAAGCTGGGACTCATCAGCACCGGAGACAAAAATGTACCCCTCGGTGAAGGTCACCAGACCGGGGTTCTCCATTGCCCCCAGGTTGTACTCGGGAACAAAAGCCTGCTCGTACTTGGGGTAGGGGTAGGCATAGTCAAAGAGGTCCTGGAAGAAGTCAAGGCCCTGCTTGGTCACGGCAAAAATGTTCTGGTAGTCAAAATGCTCTTTGAGCGACTGACGGCAGTAGGCAACCAGGGGGATAGGCCCAGAATTAACAGCGGACGCCGGGGTATAGGTATCGAAAGCTGTAAAGTACTCGCCCGCCACAATAGCGGTGATATAGGTAGAAATACGGGCAGTCGGCTTGAAAACACGCTTAGAAATCGATGAGTCTGACGGGTCGTCAATTTCGCGGTCCAGCTCAGCATTCGAGCTCACCACCCAGCTCTTGGGAGCCGTAATACGGAAGTTGAACACCGCCTTCAAATCAGGCTGCTCAAAATTCGGGAAAACCCGGCGGCAGTCGGCAGGTTCGTACTGGGTGTAGAGGTAAATCTTGCCGTCGGCAGGGTCAATGTAGCGGTGCAGGCCCTCACCCGAGCGGCTAAAGTACGACCGCCCCTTGATAGTGAGAGTATTCTCCGCCTGCAAGCCCGGCAGCGCAATACGAGAGCCCTCAACCACCTCATCAACAGGCAGCGACACCCCATTCAGCTTCACCGACTCCACCGACTGATGAATGTAGTCAATAAAAGTACTAGCACCTTCCGTCGCCGTAAACCGAACAGTCGTAGCAACCGGGTAAGTTTCAAAATCAGAGCTGGCATGGGTGAGATCAACATGCACATCGTAGGTATCAACGCTGATAGTACGGGCGCGCAGAGCGGCCTCTTCTTGAGTCAAATTTTCGTTATTCACATCACTATAGTAAGCCCCTGTATGTACAAGGTCGAGCTGGGAGGCGCTAGCGGGGTGGTGGTACCAAGCGGTTTGCGCACGCGCTAAACCTTGTGTATAGTAATAACTCGTTGCCAGTACGGCTTCAGTTGAAGAAGTGCAAAACGCCTTGCGCGGGTGGCGGAATAGGCAGACGCGCTAGCTTGAGGTGCTAGTCCTCGTATTAGAGGGTGGGGGTTCAAGTCCCCCCTCGCGCACAATAAAACCCCATGTGGGACATAGAAAAAACCGGCTCCTGTTGACAGGAGCCGGTTTTTTGTTGACTTAGGTTCTTTTACTGAGCTCATCAGGTTGGGACGCTTGGCTGCTGGTTAGCAGGGGAGTGGTTGACTACTGTTTAGTTTGAGTTCGCTATGTGATGGAGCTTATGCTCACTTGGGGCCTTTCTGGTTTGCTTGCACCAGAAGCTGCCGGTATAGTTATTACTCGTTGCCAGCACGGCTTCGAAAGAAGCTTGCAAGACACCTTGCGCGGGTGGCGGAATAGGCAGACGCGCTAGCTTGAGGTGCTAGTCCTCGTATTAGAGGGTGGGGGTTCAAGTCCCCCCTCGCGCACAATAAAACCCCATGTGGGACATAGAAAAAACCGGCTCCTGTTGACAGGAGCCGGTTTTTTGTTGATTTAAGCCCTGCTGTCGCGAATTGGCTCCTGGCAGGATTTTGTACCTTGATAGATTATCAACTTTACTCATCAGTTAAACTGATTATTTTCGGCTGGCGCCCTTAAAAAATTTTGGAACCGGTGGCAGCTCCCTGCCTCAAAGTCGGTCTCTCTAGCCTTCGACCGGGCGATAAACTAGCCCTATGCAGCCTACTGAACCCCGTGCGTCCGCCCCGCTCCTTGACCATACCTACAGCGAGGCCTTTCCTGGCCTCACCCGCCATGCCCAGCCGGACATTCCGCAGGGTACCCGCCTGGCCTGGCTCAACGAGAATCTTGCCCGCGACCTGGGGCTGGACCCGACCTGGTTGCGCACTGACGCCGGTCTAGCCTGGATGACGGGCAGGGGAGAGGCCCCCACGTTCGCCCTGGCTTATTCGGGGTATCAGTTCGGGCAGCTCTCGCCGGTGTTGGGCGACGGTCGGGCCCACCTCATCGGTGAACTGGCTGTACCCGCGCGCGAAGTGCGTAGTTGCGCTACCCGTGTTGAGCTGCACCTGAAAGGCAGTGGCCGGACGCCCTTCTCGCGCCCCGGCTCGGACGGTAAGGCGCCGCTGTCGGCGGCCTGGCGCGAGGCTGTCATTGGGGAGTCCCTGCATGCACTCGGCCTGCCGACCACCAGGGCCCTGGGTGTGTTTGAGACCGGCGAGAAGGTGCAGCGCCGCGCACCTGAACCGGAGCCAGCGGGCCTGGTTCTGCGTGTTGCCGCGAGCCACCTGCGGGTAGGTACCTTCCAGTTTGCCCAGTACCACTGTGACCCTGAGGTGCGGGGGCAGCTGGTCGATTATGCTCTGGCCCATCATTACCCCGACCTCACCCTGGGAGAAACCCGCAGTGAGCGGGCCCTTGCCCTGCTTCGGGCTGTGGCGAAGCGGCAAGCTCACCTGGTAGCTAGCTGGCAGGCCCTGGGTTTTGTGCATGGGGTTCTCAATACCGATAATGTGGCTATTTCCGGTGAAGCTATTGACTTTGGCCCCTGCGCTTTCATTGATACTTTTGAGCGGGATAAGGTCTTCAGCTCCATCGACCGCCAGGGACGCTACGCCTATAACCACCAGCCCGGTATTACCGCATGGAACCTTTCCCGCTTTGCCGAAACCCTGCTCGATATCATCGACCCTGAAGAGCCGAACCGAGCAGTCCACCTAGCCACCGAGGTGATATCGGAGTTCGAAGATGAAGTGGTCGAGCAGCAAATAGTTGCCTTTGCTGCCAAGCTGGGGCTTGACCTGGATGGGGTTGGTGAGGACGCCCGCGCCCAGGTCGGTAGGTTTGGGCAGGCTACCCTGGGGCTGCTGGAGCGGCACGCGCTGGACTTTACGGGTTTCTTTAGGTCGCTGGCTGAAGGGTCTTGCCTGTTGCCGGAAGGGGAGCGGCAGACTTGGCTGGCTCAATGGGAAGAGCTGAAGAGCGCTACAGGTACTACCCCTGAACGGGTCACGGAACTCATGCTGGCACATAACCCGGTCTATATCCCCAGAAATTTGGCCCTCGATGCTGCCCTGCGGCAGGTGGAGCGTGGAAACCAGCAGCCGCTTGAGGAGCTGTTGGAAGCCGTCAGCAACTCCTTTGAGCGCCGTGCCGGCCTGGACTACCTGGAAGGCGCTCCTGCTGAGTCCCGCTTCTTCACGAGCTTTTGCGGAACGTAGCTTTAGTTCTTGGGGCGAACTGTGAGTGCTACATCATCAGCAGTCATGATTGACGGGAATATAAGATGCCTTGTCTGTGTGAAGTAGAAATGTTATGTGGTGATGTGACCTTTCACAAAAGGTCACTCTGCACATATTTGGGTTTGTGGGGTTTTATGAGTAAAGGTCGGTAAAACCCCAAATGAAAAGCAGATAAACCCACATAAAAGCGCATTTTTTCTGGCATACTTGAGATGTAACGAACACAAACAACCCCACAGCATCTGCTGAAAGGAACCTCCCATGGCTCTCGAAAAGAAGAACACCAAGCTCGGCGTTATCGGCGCAGGTGGTGTTGGTTCAGCAACCGCCTACGCAGCAACCCTGCGCGGGGCAGCTGATGAAATCGTTATCTACGACATCGCCGGTGAACGAGCAGAGGCAGAAGGCCTCGACATCGCCCACGGCACCATGTTCGCCCACGAAGCTGAAGTTTCAGGCAGCGGCGACGTAGAAATCCTGCGCGACTCAGACCTGATTATCGTGACCGCAGGTGCCCGCCAGAAGCCCGGCCAGCCCCGCCTGGAACTGGCAGAAGCAAACGTCAACATCTTCAAGTCCATGCTTCCCAAGGTCATGGAGGTAGCCCCCAACGCTATCCTCATGATTGTCACCAACCCCTGCGACGTCCTCGCCGTTGTAGCCCAGAAGATTACCGGTCTACCCACCGAGCGCTGCTTCGCATCCGGCACCGTGCTCGACTCATCCCGCCTGCGCTGGCTGATCGCTGAAAAGGCCGGTGTCTCCATCAAGTCAGTTCACGCCAACATCGTTGGTGAGCACGGCGACTCAGAATTCCCCGTCTGGTCAGCAGCCAACATCGGTATGGTTCCCCTTAACGAGTGGACCAACGAAAATGGTGAAAAGGTCTTCACCGAAGAGGTCAAGGCAGAACTGGCAGAAGAAGCCATGCGTGCAGCCTACAAGGTCATCGAAGGTAAGGGTTCCACCAACTACGCCATCGGTATCTCAGCTACCCGCATCGCCGAAGCTATCCTGAATGGCCAGGACGCCGTACTTAACGTCGCAACCCAGGTACGCGGCCGCTACGGCATCGAGGGCGAAGCCGCTCTCTCACTGCCCTCAGTTGTCTCCCGCGACGGTGTCAAGCGCGTCCTCGACGTCCCCATGACCGACGAGGAAATCGAGCGTCTGCGCGCCTCGGCCAACGCCATCAACTCCTCACTGGCAACCCTGGGCTTCTAAAACCGGATAAGCTACTAGCGCATCTGAAGCCTAGCCTTATAGGCAGTGCTGCCCCGCTCTCACCCGAGCGGGGCGGCATTCTTATGTGTGATTCACCAAATTTTCATCGCCCGGTATTTCCCACCCACTGAGAAAGGGAGTAACGTCTACTGTATGAGTAATAATCCTCGTGCCGAACTGGCTCACCTGATCGCCGCCCTCGAAGAGCACCTCAACGCTATTATCAATAGCCGCGGTGAACACGACGCCGCCGTCGACAACACCTATGTAGCCATCGCAAACGCCTTTGAACGCTACGAAGAAGCCCTGTTCGACGCCTACGAAGAGGTCACCCCGCTCGAAGTTTTCATCGAAGATGAAGATGACGACGATGACTTTGACTACGACTTCGATGAAGAAGACGACGAAGACGATGACGAGGTGGAGTACTACCTCGATGAAGAGAAGAAGTAGACCGGTTACCTAGGTTCTACCTGTTATTCCCAGCACAGCACCGCGAGCGGTGCTGTGCTTTTTCTTTGACTCGCGTAGAGTTTTCTGCTGTGGAATGGATACAAGCAATCATCCTGGGTCTCGTCCAGGGTCTAACTGAGTTTTTGCCGATTTCGTCATCGGGCCATATTCGTATCGTGGGTCAGTTCTTACCGAACGGTGAGGATCCCGGTGCGGCTTTTACCGCTATCACCCAGCTGGGTACTGAAGCGGCTGTTTTGGTCTTCTTCTGGAAGGACATCGTTCGCATCATCAAGAACTGGTTCGGTTCTTTGGTGGGCAAGGTTGATAAGAAGAATCCGGACGCCCGCATGGGCTGGTTCATCATCATCGGCTCCCTGCCGATTGGTATTCTGGGCATCCTGCTGGAGGACTACATCGATTCAACCTTCCGTAGCCTTTGGATTACCGCAACCATGCTGATTGTGTTCGCAATCTTCCTGGGTATCGCAGACCGTATCGGTCGCGAACAGCGAGAGCTGAAAGACCTCACTATCAAGCACGGTATTCTGTACGGTTTTGCGCAGGCGCTGGCCCTGGTGCCCGGTGTTTCACGCTCCGGCGGCACCATCATGGCTGGTCTGCTCATGGGCTACACCCGTGAGGCTGCCGCCCGTTACTCCTTCCTGCTGGCAATCCCCGCGGTTTTCGCATCGGGTCTCTACAAGCTGGCAGGCAGCATCTCTGAGGGCTTCACCGGCTACTACGGTTTCGGCTCCACCATGGTCGCAACCCTGGTTGCTTTCGTGGTTGGCTACCTGATTATTGGCTGGTTCCTCAAGTACGTTTCCAACAAGAGCTACAGCATCTTCGTCTGGTACCGTATCGCCCTGGGTCTTGCCCTGTACATCCTGCTGGGCACCGGCGTCCTCGCCGCGTAGACCTGTCTCACTTTTTACCCGCCCGGAAATACCTTTCCGGGCGGGTATTGTTTTAGGAAGAGAAAAAGCGCCGCCCGAGGCTATTTTGGGGTAGGCGCACATCAACTATCGTGAGGTTTTCATGCGAGCTTGGAACCAGCCCACCATTCCGTCACTCCCGGGGCAGGCGCCCCTTCCCACCGTCTTTGATACTGCGGCCGGAGGTAGGCAGACCCTCGAGCGTGAGAGCCGCGCAGGGCTGTACGTCTGCGGTATTACCCCCTACGACGCGACCCACATGGGGCACGCCTCTACCTATGTTGCTTTTGACGTGCTGAACCGGGCCTGGCGTGATGCCGGAGTAGAGGTAACCTTCGTACAGAACGTCACCGACGTTGATGATCCCCTACTTGAACGCGCCGAAGCAACCGGCGTTGACTGGCGGCAGCTTGCTGAGGAACAGACCGAGCTGTTCCGCACCGATATGGTGGAGCTGAATGTCATTGCCCCTGACCACTACGTGAGCGTTGTCGACTCGGTGCCTTCTGTGGCGGCTGCCGTGCAGAAACTACTGCACGAGGGTGTGGCCTACCGCGTGCCCGGTTTCACCGATGAGCAGGGTCTTACCCATCCCGACGGTGATATCTACTTCGATATTGAGGCCGCTCAGAAACTGGGTGAAGGTCGCGAAGGCGGCTGGTCGCTGGGTCAGGTGGCCCACTACAGCCTGGAAGAGATGCTGACCATTTTTGGTGAACGTGGCGGCGACCCTGATCGCCCCGGTAAGCGTAACGCCCTTGACCCCCTGCTGTGGCGCGTTGAGCGGGCGGGGGAGCCTGCCTGGGACGCAGGGGAGCTAGGACGCGGCCGCCCCGGTTGGCATATCGAGTGCAGCGTGATTTCGAGTGAGTTCCTGGGCGCACCCTTCTCTGTTCAGGGCGGTGGCTCTGACCTGATTTTCCCGCACCACGATTTGGGTTCGAGCCATTCCTTTGCCCTGAACGGTGAGCCTATGGCCCGCCACTACATGCACACTGGCATGGTGGGCCTTGACGGGGAGAAGATGAGTAAGTCCCTGGGTAACCTGGTGTTGGTGTCGAAGCTGCGGGCTGCCGGTGTAGAACCTGCCGCTATCCGCCTGGCGATTATGGATAACCACTACCGCACCGACTGGTTCTGGCAGGAAGATTTGCTGACTAAGGCCCAGGGGCGTCTGGAAATCTACCGTTCGGCTGTGGCAGCTGCCGAGGGGCAGGCCGATGAGCTCGCGCTGGCTCTGCTTGAGACCGTCCGCCAGCAACTGGCTGACGACCTCAACACCCCCGCCGCCCTGGTTGCCCTTGACCAATGGGCTCTCTCTACCCTTGAGAACGGTGGTGCCGGCGGTCAGCTGGTAGCCGACCTGCTCATGGCCCGCCTTGGCGTTGAGCTGGTGCCTGCTGCCTAGTTGTCGTCCTGGTCCTTGAGGAACTTCTCGAACTGGGCCGCAATATCTATTTGGCTGAGGTCAGCGATATCGTCGTTGGTCTCAGCTATTGATTCTAGGGTTCGTACGTAGCTGGCCAGCTCGGGCTCGTCCTCGATCAGGGCGGCGGCCTGGTGGTTCCAACTGGCGATGTCATCTGCGCTGCGCTCTAGGGGCATGGGGAAGCCCAGAATCGCTTCGAGGGCAGAGAGCAGGGTGAAGGTCGCCTTGGGGTGGGGCGGCTCAGGCAGGTAGTGGGGAACCGACACCCAGAGGGAGAGGGAGGGTACGTGAGCCTGACCGGCCTCGAACGCCAGCACACCGAGCAGACCGGTTGGGCCCTGGTAGGCATTGGCTTCTACGCCCTCTAAGGCGAGGACGCTGCTGGTATAGCTGGTAACGCTCAGCGGCAGGGAGCGGGTATGGGGGACCGCATCGAGTAGGGCCCCGCAGAACACCACCAGGTCAACCTGTTCCCGCTGCACCAGGTCTTTAAAACGCTCGATGTAGGTCTGCCAGTTCATGGAGGGCTCGGGGCCAGAGAGGGTGAGTAGGCGGACGCCGGCGGTGGTGTGTGCCTCGGTAAAGACGGTATCGGGCCAGGTAATGCGCTGGGTACCGTCCTCGTCGATGCTCAGAAGAGGTCGGGTTTCGGTGTAGTTGTAGCAGCCGCTCACGTCAAAGCCTGGTGCCGGTGTGGCGGGGTAGTGCTCCCATAGCGCATGGAAGGCGTCGATGACGGCGTCGCCGGCATCATTCCACCCTGTGAAACCGACCAGGAGCACGGTGGGGGTGTGAGCCGGTAGGGTGGAGGTGCTTGCAAAATGGTTCAGAGCGTTGAGGGGGAGGGGCTGATTAATCACCCCCATATCCTACCCCTGATAGGCCGTAACCTCTACAGGCAATAGACTAGAGAGTTCCGGGGCGGCAGCTCCGGTGATGCAGCGCTCAGGAGGTAAAGGTATGACGTCCCATCCGGGTCTTCGGGTTGGTTCTTTCGCGGGGGCGCCAATATATCTACGGCGCTCATGGTTCCCCCTCATGGCTTTGGTCGTGATGGGTTACGGTATGAACCTGGCGTCTTTGCGGTCTTTAACGGAAGCGCAGGGCTATCTTGCTGCTGGTGTGGTTGCCAGTACTCTGGCGCTGGGAGTCTTCGCCCACGAACTGGCACACGCTGCGGTCGGCCGGGCCCGGGGGGTGCGGATCTCATCCATTTCCTTGAACATGTGGGGTGGGCAGACCAAGATGCAGACCGCTTCGGCAGCTACCTCGCTGCTGGTGTCGGTGGCTGGCCCGCTGGTTAACTTTGCGGTAGCGGCCCTGTGCCAGCTGATATGGCTGATGACGGGTTCCGCTGACTTCTTTGGCTTCGCCTTAGCCGCCCAGGTCAACCTAGCTATCGGCATTTTTAACCTGATACCGGCCTTCCCCCTCGACGGCGGCTATGCCCTTGAAGCCCTGGTCTTTATTCTGGTAGGCCGCCGGTCGGTGGCAACCCGGGTGACTGCCTATACGGGGCTTCTGCTCCTTGCCCTCTTAGCTAGCGCCCTGCTCTTCACCGGCCTGTGGCGGTCCCCCTGGGTGCTACTGGTAGCCGCTGCCCTGGCCTTTTATCTGTGGAGCGGTACCAACCACTCCCTCAAACAACTCGCGCAGGATTCTGACCCTCGCCACCCCCTACGGGCGTCCGCCCTGATGGTCCCCGCCCAGCTCGCTGACCCGCGCAGCAGCGTCGGTGGCGCCCGTCAGCGCTGGGACGGCGTATCCCACTTGCTCCTGGTAGATCAGCAGGGGGCGTCCGTGCGTCCTTTGGCCTTTGTTGAACCTACAACGCTCGCTGCCTCGCTGGACTCCCTTGACCAGCAGCCCCTGGCCGCTATCGCCCAGCCCCTTGCAGCGCGCACTCTGAGTGTCCAGACCAGTTACATCGACACCTTCGATGAGTACAGCGGCTTTGCCCACTACCGTCTGCCCGAAGAGCAGAGGGGGCAGAATCTCACCTGGGTGGTGATGGACGCCGCCACCCCCGTAGGGCTGGTAAACTCCCAGGCCATGACTCAGGCGGTGCTCGCCACCGTGGGCGCTAGCACGTCTTCATCTAAATGACCCCACCGCGCTTTTCTGAGACAATAGAAGAAACTAGACCAAAAACGAAAGAGAAATCTGACCTTATGAGTACCCCTACCGGTAGCGTCAACCGCCGTGGCCCTTTCCGCCCGGGAGAGCGCGTCCAGCTAACCGACGAACGCGGACGCATGACTACCATTACCCTGGCTGAGGGCGGGGAGTACCACTCCCACCGCGGTTTCTTTAGGCACAGTGAGCTGATCGGTAACGTTGAGGGCGCCGTCATTGAGAACTCTGAGGGGTTCAAGTTCCAGGCCCTGCGCCCGCTGTACAAGGATTTTGTGCTGTCTATGCCCCGTGGCGCTGCGGTGGTTTACCCCAAGGACGCCGGTCAGATTGTGGCGATGGCCGATATCTTCCCCGGTGCCCGCGTGATTGAGGCCGGTGTCGGTTCCGGCGCCCTGTCGATTGCCCTGCTACGCGCTGTAGGCGACGGTGGCCACCTGCGTTCTTTTGAGCGCCGTGAGGAGTTTGCCGACATTGCCCGGGGCAATATCGAAACTTTCTTTGGTGGAGAACATCCCGCCTGGTCCTTGACTCTGGGCGATCTGGCTGAGGCCCTGGGAGAGGTTGAGGAGCCCGGTTCTGTAGATCGAGCTGTTCTCGACATGCTGGCCCCCTGGGAGTGCCTGGATGCCGTAGCCACCGCCCTGGCGCCCGGCGGCGTCATCATCTGCTACGTTGCAACCGTCACCCAGCTCTCCCGCGTGGCTGAGGCCCTGCGCGCCGATGGCCGCTTCACCGAGCCCGAATCCCACGAAACCATGGTGCGAGGCTGGCACGTAGAGGGCCTGGCCGTGCGCCCCGACCACCGCATGGTAGCCCACACCGGCTTCCTTATTACCGCCCGCCGTCTAGCTGACGGGGCAGAGCGTCTTGCCCCCAAGCGCCGCGCCTCAAAGACCGATTTCTCAGAAGAGGATATGAACGCCTGGACTCCCGCAGCCCTGGGTGAGCGTAACGTCTCTGACCGTAAGCTCCGCCGGGCAGGCCGAGATGCCCTGAACCTGGCTGAAAAGGCCGCCTCTGCCGCCCAGAAGGCTGAGGCAGCGCAGGCCGACCAGGATTCCGAAAACTAAAACCCCATGACGGCCCCGCCACCCGACGTTTGGGGTGGCGGGGTTCTGACTCACCGGTGAGTGGTCACCAGAAAGAAGTGCCCCAGCATGAGTGAACGTTTAACCGTTTCGTCGGTAGATTACGAGCGTATTCTGCGGCAGCTCAATATCGCTAACGATAATCGCCGCAATCTTGATCGGCAGTTGCGGGCGGCTGGCGAGCGCAACCAGAAGCTGGTGACGGCTCTGACCAAGACGAAGAACGAGATTGAGCATCTGCGCATGGCGCTGGCTCAGGAGGTGGTTCCGCCGCTGAACTCTGCCCTGGTGCTGGGGGTACACGGGGCGATGATGACCTACCAGGATCTTGCCGAGGGTAAGACTCCGGCTGAGATTGAGGAGCATCTTGATGTTCTCTTGGGCGGCCGTCTGGTGCGTATCACCTGCTCACCCCTGCTGCCGATTGCGCAGGTGAAGCCGGGTATGACCGTCCTGCTCAACGAGCAGACCCAGGCCGTGGTATCGCTGGGGTTCGAAGGCTACGGTGATGTGGTGACGGTGCGGGAGGTGCTCGATCACGATCACCTGGTGGTTGACCTGCCCAACCAGTCTAAGGCTGTGGCCCGTATTTCGGGTGCCCTGGACCCGGACGAGCTGCGGGTGGGGGATACCGTTACCTACGATTCGCGTATTCAGATGGTGACCTCCCTGGTTCCCCATACCGATGCCCAGGAGTTGGTGCTGGAAGAGGTGCCCGATGTTACCTATGACAATATCGGTGGTCTGGGTGACCAGATTGACCTGATTAGGGACGCCGTTGAGCTGCCTTTCTTGCACCCCGATATTTACCGCCAGTACCGCCTGACCCCGCCCAAGGGTATCTTGCTGTATGGCCCTCCCGGCAACGGTAAGACCCTGATTGCTAAGGCTGTGGCTAACTCTCTGGCTGCGCGGGCTGCGGAGCGCTCTGAGAATGGTAAAAAGACCGGCTACTTCTTGAACATCAAGGGCCCGGAGTTGCTGGATAAGTATGTGGGTGAGACCGAGCGTCAGATTCGCGATATCTTCTCTGCTGCCCGCGACAAGGCACGAGCGGGCCACCCCGTGGTGGTTTTCTTTGACGAGATGGAGTCGCTCTTCCGCACCCGCGGTTCGGGTCGGTCTTCGGATGTAGAAACCACCATCGTGCCCCAGCTTCTGGCTGAAATTGACGGGGTTGAGAGTCTGGATAACGTCATTGTGATTGGTGCGACCAACCGCGAAGACATGATTGACCCGGCTGTGTTGCGCCCGGGGCGTTTGGACGTGAAAATTCGTATTAACCGCCCCAACCGGGCTGGCGCTGCCGAAATTTTCGGGCTGTACCTCACCGAGGATTTGCCCATCAGTCAGGCTGAGGTGGCAAGAGCTGGGTCCCAGCAGCAGGCGGTTGCCAGCATGATTGAGACGGTCATTGACCACCTCTTCTCCGCTGAGCCGGCGAACCGCTATATCAGCGTTGACCTAGAGAACGGCGTGAGCCGCTGGCTCTTCAGGGGCGATTTCCTCTCGGGCGCCGTAATCCGCAATATCGTCGATCAGGCGAAGAAGCTGGCGATTAAGTCCTACCTGTCTACCGGGGCTGAGGGCATCAGCACCGAGCACCTGCTTGAGGCCGTGCGCGCAGAATTTGAAGACCAGGTCGAAGTGCCCCAGGCCAGCGAAATTGAGGACGTCCTCTCCACCCTCAACATTCGTCTGCGCGTTCTCAACGCAGCCCCGGCTCGTGCCGTCGATACCGGAGCGGGGGTCTAGCGATGACTGTTCGCCGTATTATGGGGGCCGAGACCGAGTACGGGGTGCACGCCCCGGCAAAGCCCCACGCCAACCCCACGGTACTCTCTGCCTTTGTGGTTAACACCTACGACACCCTTTTCAAGCAGGAGCTCTCAGCTGCCCTTGAGACCCGCTGGGAGTACGGTTCAGAAGCACCGCTAGCCGATGCCCGCGGTTTTGACATGCCGCGCGAGCAGGCCCACCCCACCCAGCTAACCGATACCGCCCACGTGCTTACCAGCGAAGACATCGCAGCAGAAGCCCTGAGCGAGGCCGGGCATTTTGCTGAGCGTATCGACTGGGACGCGGTCACCATGAACTCGATTCTGCCCAACGGGGCCCGTTTCTACGTGGATCATGCCCACCCCGAGTACTCCTCGCCCGAGGTGACTAACCCGCGCGACGCCGTCCTCTGGGATGCGGCAGGCGACCACATCGCCGCACAAACCGTAGCCACCATTGAAAAGGTGACCGCTAGCCAGAGCTCGGCTATGCCCGCGGTCAACCTCTACAAGAACAATACGGACGGTAAGGGCCAGTCTTACGGTTCCCACGAGAACTATCTGGTGCCCCGCACCGTCGATTTTGAGTACCTGGCAGCTAGCCTGCTGCCCTTCTTCGCGACCCGCCAGGTCATGGTGGGGGCAGGACGGCTGGGCTTGGGCACTTCCGGGGAGCAGGCAGGTTTTCAGATATCCCAGCGCGCTGACTTCTTTGAGCGCACCGTCGGGCTGGAAACCACCGTCCGCCGCCCGCTGATTAACACCCGCGACGAGCCCCACGCCGACAGCAACCGCTACCGCCGCCTGCACGTGATCACCGGCGACGCTAACTTATCGCACACCTCCAACCTGCTCAAGTTCGGCACCATGTCCCTGGTGCTGAACCTCATCGAGGCCAAGACCGCTCCCACCATCAAACTGGCTGATCCTGTTGCTGCCATGCACACGGTCAGCCACGACCTGACCCTGAGCGCCCAGCTGCCTCTCGCGGACGGGGGCAGCATGAGCGCCCTGCAGATTCAGCGGGCCTACCTCGAGGCTGCCATTGCGCTAGAGACCAATCCCGATGAGGCAACCGCTGAGATTCTGCAGCTCTGGGGCGAGGTGCTAGAGGCCCTGGCAGATAACCCCCTGTCCCTGGCCGACCGCCTGGACTGGGCTGCCAAGTACGCCCTACTGAAGGGCTACGTTGACCGGGGCCTGAGCTGGGATAACCCCAAGCTGGCCGCCATCGACCTGCAGTATTCGGACGTCCGCCCCGGCAAGGGCCTCTACCACAAGCTGGTAGCCCTGGGTCGCATGAAGACCCTCTTCAGCCCCGAAGACATCGCCCGGGCAGCAGCCGAACCACCGCGCGATACCCGCGCCTACTTACGGGGTAAGCTCATCACCACCTGGCCCGATGAGGTCGTGGGAGCCAACTGGGACACCCTCTCGGTACGCAACCCGCTTTCCATCGACCTGCATCGCCTGACCATGGATAACCCCGAGCACTTTACCGCCGAAATCGTTGAACCCCACCTGGGGCTAGAGCACGCAGACCAGCTTTTTGCCCTACTGTCCGGCCAGTAGCACAGCTAGCCCTCATACCCCCACAGAAAGAGAGACATCATGGACCGCATCCAGCGCCAGAACACCACTTCAACCACCTCCCAGCAGGTAGAAGAGGTAGCCATCGCCCAGCAGAACACCGAGGTGAACGAGCAGGCAGTATCAGACATCGATGACCTGCTGGCAGAAATTGACGGCGTGCTCGAAGAAAACGCCGAAGACTTCGTCAAGGGCTTCGTCCAAAAGGGCGGCCAGTAGGCCCAGCCCCCACCAGCAGCCAGCATTCGCTCTAACGCCTAAGGAAGACCCGTGGAACGCAGAATATTCGGCATCGAAACCGAGTTCGGCATCAGATACATCCCGAAAGGGCTTGGCCCCCTGGCCCCAGAAGAAGCCGCCCGCAAGCTCTTCAAGCCGGTGGTAGACACCTGGCGTTCCTCCAACGTCTTCCTGCCCAACGGCGGGCGACTCTACCTCGATGTGGGGTCCCACCCCGAATACGCCACGGCCGAGACCGCCTCGGTCCGCGATGCCCTGATTCAGGACAAGGCGGGGGAGTACCTGCTCAATGACCTGGTCAACCAGGCAGAAGATTCCCTCGAAACAGAGGGCTATCAGGGGCAGATCTTCCTCTTCAAAAACAATGTTGACTCGGCGGGCAACTCTTTCGGATCCCACGAGAACTACATGCTAGAGCGCAAGGTGGAGTTCTCCCGCCTGGTCCGCTCCCTCATTCCTTTCCTGATTACCCGCCAAATTGTGGTGGGGGCGGGTAAGGTACACCCGGCAGGCCCCCCGCAGTGGGGCGGACGTCCGCTCGGGGCAGAGGGGCAGCCCAGCTTCTCCTTCTCCCAGCGCGCCGACTACATCTGGGAAGGGTCTTCCACCGCCACCACCCGGGCCCGCCCCATCATCAACACCCGCGATGAGCCCCACGCCGATGCCTCCCTCTATCGTCGCATGCATGTGATCAACGGGGATTCCAACATGTCTCAGGCCACCACCTTGCTTAAGCTCGGTGCCACAGATCTGGTTCTGCGCATGCTTGAGGACTACTACCCCCTTGAGAACTTCGAAATCAAAGACACAGCCACCGCCCTGCGCGTCATCTCCCACGACCTGACCGGCACAGCCACCTTCCCCCTGGCGGACGGCCGCCGTGAAGCCAATGCCCTTACCCTGCAACGCCACTACCACAGTGCCGCCTGCCGGTACGTGGAAGAAAAGGGGGCCCACCATAAGGACGTACCCTACATTCTGGATCTCTGGGGCCGGGTCCTGGACGCGGTGGAAAGCGGCGATACCTCCCGTATCGATACCGAAATCGACTGGGCCATCAAAAAGAAGCTGCTTGATACCTACATCGCCCGCGGGGCCAGCGGCTACGACGACCCCAAAATCCAGCAGCTTGATTTGGCTTACCACGATATCGACCCTACCCGCGGTGTCTTTGGCCTGCTGACTCGCAAGGGCCTGGTCAAGAACCTGGTCAGCCACGATGAGATTGCCCACGCCACCGTACATCCGCCTGCCACCCGGGCGGCCTTACGCGGTCGCTTCATCAGTGCCGCCCGTAAGGCAGGGGAGCCCTTTACTGTGGATTGGGTCCACCTCAAGCTCAACAACCAGCCCCACCTGACCGTCATGTGCAAGGACCCCTTCGCCACCGAAAGTACCGCCATGGACGACCTGCTGGCAACCCTCAACCTCGGGCCGGGCGATACCTGGTCCCCGCCCTTTATTTAGGCTATAGGGCGAATTACCAGACCCCACCCAGCTCTATCCGCTAGTATGTACGCGGTGAAGAAAAGCGTTCTGCTGAAGAGCGCAACCTCAAGGAAAGTGAAACCAGTGAAGAAAAAGTCAGCCCTTTTCGCATCCAGCGGCGCCGTGCTCGCCCTCGTCCTGTCTGCCTGCGGCGGCTCCGGTAGCGGCAGCAGCCTCTCAGATGTCGACTACTCCATGAACGGGGCAACCGCAGAACCCTCGGTTTCCTTCGCAACCCCCTTCGCAGCCAACGGCACCGAAGCCTACAAGATTGAGGACGGCAACGGCGCCACCATCGAAGACGGCGACAGCCTGCTCGTTGACGCTACCGTCTTCAACGGGGCCGATGGCACCTCCCTGGGCACCACCTACACCGACGCACCCATGATTATCCCCGTGGGCGAAGATCTGAAGAACGCTGCCCCCGAGCTCTACGACATTCTGATCGGCTCAAAGGTCGGTATGTCCTTCTCTTACTCCACCAATATCGATACCGCCTCCACCTCAACCGCTGAGGCAACCCCCACCGTTTCAGCAGGCACCGCCACCAACGTTGAGGTCTACACCGTCTCCGGTAAGCTGCTCAAGAGCGCTGAAGGCACCGAGAACGAGAAGAAGTCATCCGCCCTGGAAAGCTTCTCCCTGGCCGATGACGGCACCGCCACCCTGACCCTGTCAGCAGACCGCGGCGATGCCCCCACCGAGCTTTACACCGAAGACCTCATCACTGGCACCGGTGCAACTGTGAGTGAATCCGATACCCTCTACGTCAACTATGTTGGCGTGACCTGGTCAGATGGCGCCCAGTTCGACGGCAACTTCGGCGCTACCCCCACCGCCCTCTCCCTGAACGGCGTCATTGAGGGCTGGAAGCAGGGCCTGGCCGGTAAGACCGTCGGTTCCCGCGTCCTGCTGGTCATCCCCAGCGAGCTGGCCTACGGTGAGGACGCCGCCACCAGCGGTGCCCCCGAAGGCGCCCTGGTCTTCGTGGTAGACATCCTGGGCTCCTCACCCACCCGCACCGCTGCAGCATCAGCTAGCGCCTCAGCCAGCGAATAAGGCCTCTGTTATCACTCGATTAGAAAAGGTAAAACCTCATGTCATTTGGTCAGCGTAATCTCGACCGTAGCAAGCCCGAAATCGACTTCCCCGAAGGTGGCACCCCCGAAGAGCTCATTATCATCGATGAGATTGAGGGTGCTGGTGAGGTCGTTGAGGCTGGCGATACCGTGTCAGCCCACTACGTGGGTGTAGCTTTCTCCACCGGTGAAGAGTTTGACTCTTCCTGGGGTCGCGGTGAGCCCCTGCGTTTCCAGGTCGGTGTCGGTATGGTGATCCGCGGCTGGGACGAGGGCCTGCTAGGTATGAAGGTGGGCGGCCGCCGTCGTCTGGAGATTCCCAGCGAGATGGCTTACGGTTCCCGCGGTGCCGGTTCTGCTATTGGCCCTAACGAATCACTGATTTTCGTGGTTGACTTGGTAGACGTCATCAAGCGTTAATTCTCGCTGTGGGCCTGTTCCTGAGCGTGTTTGGCCCCCGGTTCGATAGAGCCGGGGGCTATCTTTATGTATGTGACTTCTAAAGCTGTTGAACGTGCTGCTGCCTTACTTGATGTGCTCTCGTCTGCCCCTTGGGGGCTGGACCGGGATGCTGTGCGCCAGCGGGTGCCGGGCTATGACCAGGCGGCGACCGATGCTGCGTTTGAGCGTATGTTTGAGCGCGATAAGCAGGTTTTGCGGGCCCTGGGCGTTGAGCTGGTAGCTGAGCGGGCTGATCGTTCTCGGCTGGGTTATGTGTATCGGCTTGAGGCTAGGTCGCAGGCGGTGGCTGATTTTTCTGCCTTGGACGTGGTGGTGCTGAGCCACTGTGCGCGAGCCTGGGAGGGTACCGAGGTGGAGCGGTTGGCTCGTGCTGCCCTGCTCAAGGTGGGGGCGAGTATGGGCCAGCGTCTGGGTGGTGAGCTGGGGGAGCCTGCCCGGTTTACCACGGTTCCCGGGGTTGCTGAGTGCCTGGCGGCGGTGGCTGAGGGTAAGGGTGTGAGTTTTCGCTATGCCGGTAGGGACGAGGTGCGCGCGGTTGCCTGCTGGGGCCTGGGTTTGCGTTTTGGTCACTGGTACTTGGTGGGCTGGGATCGGGCCCGTCAGGGGCGGCGTATTTTTAGGCTTGATCGGGCAGTGGGTTTGTCTGTTTTGGCTGTTGAGGGGCCGCAGCCCCCTGCCTCTTTTTCGATGGTGCGGGAGTTGGCCGCGCTTGAACCTGAGCAGGTTCCGCAGGTAGCTACCGTGCCCCTGCTGCCCGGGAAGGGGGTGGACGGGGTGCAGCTGGCTCCGTCCTACGGGGTGGTGGAGTCTGCCCTGCAGGCGATGAAGGGCGGACGCACCCACCGGCTTCCGGAGGGCACGTCGGCTCTTGGTGTGGTAGGGGACTACCAGCAAAAGGTCGCTGATGAAGAGGAAAGGCTTCGGCAGGTTTTGCGGGCTTGGCATGCCCCGGTAGCCGATATTGTTCTTCCTGAACGGACTAAGGCCTGGAAGCCCGTAGCTGCTCAGCGGGCCCGTGAAAGTGCTTCTGACCAGCTCATGAGGCTTCTGCTCATGGTGTCCCTGATTGAGAGTACCGGGGGCCTGCCCCTTGCTACCCTGGCAGATTTCTTTTCAACGACGGAGCAGAAGGCTCGTACCCAGCTGGAAGGCTTAGCCAGCAGTGTTGGGTTTGAGTCCTTGGATCTAGACATTGACTCGGCTGGGTTTGTGACCCTGCGGGGGCAGCAGGTGTTGACCCGCGGTGTGTCACTGACTGCAACCGAGGCCCTGGTGCTGAGCCTAGCTCTTGACCTATCGGCCAGCCTCGATACGGAGTCCTTTTACAGCCACCTGCGCCAGAAGGTATGGGCCTCGGTTGCTGGGGAGACTGCCCCCGGCCTTGCTCCCATGCCTGAGCGGGTGGGCGTCTACCGGGCTGACCTTGACCCAATGATTCAGCGGGCTCTCGACGACAAGATACCGCTCGAAATTACCTACCGTTCCCACCGCTCAGTGACCCACCGCGTGCTTGAACCACTGGCTCTCATCGTTGATAACGGGCCCCGCTACCTGCAAGCCTGGTGTCGCTTGAGCAGGCAGGTGCGGCACTTTAGGCTTGACCAGATCTTGAGTATGGCCCCGGTCGAGGGTGATAGCTTCACTCAGCAGGTGCTGACTGGCCTTGAGGCGGGGGAGGACGCGTCCGCCCCCGTTAGCCCTCGCAGCTGGCTCACCCAGCTGACCAGCGGCCAGGTAGCTGCCGAGACCATGATTCTGGCTGTGGCTAAAAGCCTGCCGGTAGCCCAGCGCGAAAAAACCCACAGTACCCTCTACCGCTACGCCCTTGAAACAGCCGAAGAAAACGGTGTGACCTTCTACAAAATACCTGTCGCCCACACCGCCTGGGCCCTTCACCTGCTCATTGACCTGGGCCCGACCGTCCGCCTGCTCACCCCTGCCTATCTGCGGCAAGACCTACTAGAGCTACTGGGTGACTAGGGGGCACAAACAACTGACCCGCACATTACACACCCACATCCCAGCAGAATCGGTGCAAGCCCACAGCAAAATATTCTCAAAACTAAAGCCGCTTGGGATATATAATTGTCACTATGCCTTGGTGGTTTTGGATAGTTTTGTGGACCGTGCTCGTAGTGAGCTCGCTCTGCCTGCTAGCCTGGCTGCTATACCGCGTCTTCCGCAAAGCCTTAGGGGCACTCGATGCCGCCCAAGACTGGGAGTCCAGCATTACAGATGCACTTGGGCAGGCTAGCCACGCCCAGCCCCTCAGAGAAGAACCTCAACCGGCTCTTTTCACCCCGGTAGGAACCGCCTACGCAGACTACATCCAGGGCAAAAACACTCGAACGCTCGACCGAGCCCGCCGCCGCTCACAGCGCCGCGACGAACTCGGACAGCCCCAACTCGTCGGAGACCTCAAACGTCTTCAAGAAAGGTGACGCTCGTGCTCGGTAACCTCGGACCCGTCCATCTCATCATCCTCCTTGTCATCATCATCCTGCTCTTTGGTGCCCCCAAGCTCCCCGGCATGGCCCGCAGCCTCGGCCAGTCCATGCGTATCTTCAAGTCAGAAGTTGACGGCCTGAAGAACGACTCCAAGAAGAACAACGAAGCAAACGGTGGTACCAACGGCTCAGTCGTTTCCGGTGAGGTTATCAACAACCCCACCACCGACCAGAACAAGGGCTCACAGAACTAAGTTCTCGCCCCTAGAGCGTTCGTGAGTTAACCGCCCGACCCGTGCCCTGGCCACCCAGGGCACGGGTTTATGGGCTCCCAGAGTTTCAGTAGAAGGCACCTATGGCTAAATCAACCAGCCGAAAGAATAACCCCCAGGCCACCATGGCCCTCGGCGAGCACTTTCGCGAATTCCGCAACCGCCTGATTAAAGCGGCTGTTGCTACCTTTATCTGCGCTATCGGCGGCTTCTTCCTCTACGAGCCCTTCATGGAGGCCATCAGCGCCCCGGTCTACGCCATCAACACCGAAGCTGGCCGCACCGCTGCCCTGAACTACTCCACCGCAACATCTCCCTTCGACCAGATGGTGCGTATCTCCCTCTACATCGGTCTGGTCATTGCAAGCCCCGTCTGGCTCTACCAGCTCTGGGCCTTCATCACCCCGGCCCTCTACCGTAAGGAAAAGCTCTACACCCTGGGCTTCACCTTCACCGCCATCCCCATGTTCCTCTTCGGAACCGGCCTGGCCTGGTGGGTGCTGCCCACCGCCGTCCGCACCCTGACCATGTTCAGCCCCGACGGTGCCACCAACCTCTTTACCGCCGACGTCTACGTCAGCTTTGTGGTCAAATTCCTGTTGGTCTTCGGCATCGCCTTTGTGTTGCCCGTCATTCTGGTAGGTCTTAACTTCATCGGCCTGATTAGGGGTAAAACTATTCTGAAATCTTGGCGCTGGGTTGTTGTTCTTGTTGCCCTACTCGCTGCTATGGCTGCACCAGGTAACGACATTATGTCCATGCTCTACCTCATGGTTCCCCTGATTTTCTTCTTCTTTGTCGCTATAGGTATCGCTATGCTCAACGACAAGCGCCGCGACCGTCGCAACGCCAAATTGGCAGAAGGCCTTACTGACGACGAGCTCAACCGAGCCACCAGCCTCGAAGAACTCGACCAGCTCGGTCGCTCCTAAACTTATCCGTCCCGGCAGGCCGTGCCGGGGCGGTTTTTTGTTCGCGCTGGAACGAAAGCTAACTGCGGGGTGCCCCTGGCCGAAATCTACCGCCTAAGATTAGACGTATGGCTAGCTACGCTGAACAGTACCTGCGCGCCAAAGAACGCGCCACCTTCTCAAAGACCGCCCTCTACCGCTTTGAGCAGACCCTGAGCTTTGACCTGGATGACTTCCAGCGCCGGGCCTGCACCTCGGTTGAGGAAGACAGGGGAGTGCTGGTCGCTGCCCCCACAGGGGCGGGCAAGACAATCGTGGGGGAGTTCGCTATCTATCTGGCCCTCTCCCAGGGCAAAAAGGCCTTCTACACTACGCCTATTAAGGCTCTGAGTAACCAGAAGTACAACGACCTGGTGGCAGCCTACGGTGAGGACGCCGTGGGGCTGCTGACCGGCGATACCTCCATTAACTCCGAAGCCCCCGTGGTCGTGATGACCACCGAGGTTCTCCGCAACATGCTCTATGCAGACTCCGCCACTCTGGCCAATCTGGGCTATGTGGTGATGGACGAGGTACATTACCTAGCTGACCGCTCCCGCGGGGCGGTGTGGGAAGAGTGCATTATTCACCTGCCTGAATCGATCTCTGTTATCGCCCTATCGGCCACTATCTCTAACGCCGAGGAGTTCGGTGCCTGGCTCGATACCGTGCGCGGGCAGACCGACATTATCGTTTCTGAACATCGCCCGGTTCCCCTCTGGCAGCACGTGATGGTGGGCCGCCACCTCATGGACCTTTTCGCAGGCGACACCACCGTAGAGGACGCCGCAGCCGCCACCGACCTGCCCGAGGTCAACCCGGAGCTGGTGCGGGTAGGACGCCGCCCCCGCCCTTCTCGGGGCCCGGGCGGTAAGTCCTTCTCCCGCCTGGGCAAGGGCAAACGCAGTCGTAACCAGGGCTATCAGTCCCAGGTCTATGATCGCGAGCGCCGCAGCGGCGTGGACGAGGCGAGCGCCCCCGTCCGCCCCCAGCGCATTAGCCGCCCAGAGATGATTCGCTCCCTCGATAAGGCGGGCCTGTTGCCCGGTATTTGTTTTATTTTCTCGCGGGTGGGCTGCGATGCTGCGGTGTCGCAGTGTATCGATGCCGATATTCGCCTAACAACCGAGGCTGAGGCCCAGGCTATTCGGGCCTATGTCGCTGAGGCTACCGCTAGCCTTGAGACCAGTGACCTGGCGGTGCTGGGTTTTTACGAGTGGCGTGAGGGCCTGATGCGGGGTGTAGCGGCCCACCATGCGGGCCTGCTGCCGGTCTTCAAGGAGGTTGTTGAGACCCTCTTCTCGGAGGGGCTCATTCGCATGGTCTTTGCGACCGAGACCCTGGCGCTGGGTATCAATATGCCGGCCCGGTCGGTGGTGCTAGAGAAGCTGACCAAATTCAACGGTGAGACCCACGTGGATATCACGCCGGGGGAGTACACCCAGTTGACCGGACGCGCGGGCCGCCGCGGTATCGACATTGAGGGGCACGCTGTGGTCATGTGGCGCCCCGGTCTAGAGCCCCAGCAGGTAGCGGGCCTAGCCTCGAAGCGTACTTACCCCCTCAACTCCTCTTTCAAGCCCACCTACAATATGAGCGCCAACCTGATTGCCCAGTTTGGCACTGAGCGCACCAAGAAGATTCTGGAAAGTTCCTTTGCCCAGTTCCAGGCCGATAAGTCGGTGGTGGGGGTAGCTTCTCGGGTGAGGAAGAACGAAAAGGCTCTAGCAGGTTTTGAAGAGGCGATGACTTGCCATCTGGGTGACTTTACCGAGTACGCACGTATCCGCCGAGATCTTTCTGACCTTGAGAAAAAGGCCGAGAAGGGCCGTAGTCGTTTGCGGCAGTCTCAGGCGGTGGCGTCCGTCCTTGATCTGCTGCCCGGCGATATTATCGAGATTCCCCGAGGCCGTAATGCGGGCCCCGCCGTGGTGCTGGCCAGGGCCGAGTCTCTGGACGACCCTCGGCCGTCCATTCTGACGATGGCGGCGCAGCTGCGCCGCCTTGACCCCCGCGACCTTGACGGGCCTGTTCTGCCGGTTTCAAAGATTAAGGTGTCAAAGAAGTTCACCGGTAGGACTCCCAAGGATCGCCGGGACATGGCCTCTCGTATGCGTGAGGCCCTCTATCAGGGGCTCCCTGCCCGCTCGGGATCTCAGAAGAAGTACTTTAACGAGCGCGAGCGCGGGGACGAACAGAAGATTGAAGAGCTGCGCCGGGCCCTGCGCAGCCACCCCTGCCACGGGTGCTCTGACCGCGAGAATCATGCCCGGTGGGCTGAGCGCTGGTACCGACTGTCGCGCGATACAGATGGTCTGCGACGTCAGATTGAGCGCCGCACTAACACTATCGCCCAGGTCTTTGAGCGCATCACCCAGCTACTGGCTAGCTACGGTTACGTTGAGACGGTGGAGGGGCGTCGTGTGCTCACCGCCCGAGGTGTCTCCTTGCGTCGGGTTTACGGTGAAAAGGACCTGCTGACCTCCCTCTGCCTCGAAGACGGTTTCTTGCAGGGCCTTGACCCAGCTTCTACTGCTGCGGTGGTTTCAGCCCTGGTCTATGAGGCTAAACGCGATGAGTTGGGTCTGCTGTCTCGCTACCCTGGTCACGGGGTTGAGGGGGCGCTGATGACCGTGCTGAAGCACTGGAGCAAGCTTAACGACGCCGAAAAACTCCACCGGCTACCGCAGACCGCCTCGCCTGATTTCGGCATGGTCTGGCCCGTCTATAAATGGGCGGGGGGCAAGAGCCTCGCCCAGGCTATCGATAGTACCGACCTGGCCGCTGGCGACTTCGTGCGCTGGACCAAGCAGGTCATCGACAGCCTTGATCAGATTGCCCACGTGGCTTCGTCTGACCCCCAGCTGCGCACCCAGTGCGAGGCCGCTATCAACCTGCTGCGCCGTGGCGTGGTAGCAACCCAGCTTTAGTCTGTTTTACTGTCAGTATTGTGAAAGGACGGCAATGATGCCCGCAACTGTCATGCTCGATGGCTCTGTCTACAGCCCCGCTGACCCCTTTGCTACCGCCCTGGTCATGAACGAGGGGCAGGTGGAGTGGGTGGGGCAGGACGCCGGTGCCCGCTCCATCGCGGATTCCTCCATGACCGTGCAGGAGCTGGGCGGACGCCTGGTCACCCCCAGCTTTGCTCTGGCGGCGGCTTCTACAACTGGGGCGGACGCTCCCGCCCTGCTCGATGAGTTAGCGGCAGCTGGCTACGGTTATGCCCGCCTGCTGCTCACTGATTTCGCGCAGGAGCTCCCGGCAGCTCACCCTGCGGTAGCTGCTGACTACTACCTTCCCGTAGGCAGCCTTGAGGGGAGCAGGGAGCTGTCTGCGGGCGTCCGCGGAATCTTTGTCTCATCCCCGGGAGAGCTCAACCCGCAGGTTCTGGCGTCCCTGGCTGAGCAGCGTCTGCAACTGATGCTGGTGGTCACCGATGAGTCTCAGGTAGGGGAGTACCTGGCAGTGCTGGAGCCTCTGGATAGCCTCACTCGTTTACATATCAGCCCCAGCCTAGAGGGTCTCACCGAGCTAGCCCAAAGCGACCTGGAACAAGCTAAAAACCTACAGGTCGCCCTCGGTTTCTCAGGCGACTTCGACCGCTCCGGTGAAGCCTTTGGCCGGGCCCTGGCTGCGGGGGCTGCAGTTACCCTAGGGTCAGACCCCGGTGCCCGGCCCTCACGGTTGGGCTGGGAGCTGGTGAATTCCGCCGTTAACCCCGCTCAGACAGAACAGGCCGTGTCGGCTCGCGCCGCTTTTTCCGCTTGCACCCGCGCTGTCTACCGGGCGGCGTCCGCCCCTAACCCCTTCACCGGCCAGCTCGTGCCCGGAGCCCCCGCCCACTGCGCCCTCTGGACCATCACCGAACTCATCGTGCAGACCCCCGACAGCCGCATCGCAGCCTGGAGCACCGACCCGCGCGCCCGAACCCCTCTGCTCCCTGTCCTGGCCCCCGATGTACCCCACCCCGACCTGGTCAGCCTGTACCGCAGCGGCCACAAAGTGGGCTAGGCGTCACCTCAGACCCAGGCCCGCGATACACGCTCGGGCACCTGCACCCTATATAATGAAAAACTGGTTTACACCCCGTCCCACGATTCGGATGGGCCATGACAAGGAGACCGCATGCGAGTACTAACCGTAATCCCTACCTACAATGAGAAGGAAAACCTTCCCATTGTAGTAGAGCGCCTGCGAGCAGCCGTACCCGACTGCGACATCCTCGTTGTCGACGACAACAGCCCCGACGGCACCGGCCAGCTTGCCGGCTCCATGGCAGCAGAAGACAGCCACATCAACGTTCTCCACCGCACCGTCAAGGACGGATTAGGTGGCGCCTACCTGGCAGGCTTTGACTGGGGCCTAGAAGCTGGCTACGACGTGCTCGTTGAGATGGACGCCGACTGTTCCCACCAGCCCGAACAGCTGCCCCTGCTCCTGCAGGCTATCGAAAGTGGAGCCGACCTGGCTATAGGTTCCCGTTACGTATCCGGCGGCAAAACCAAGAACTGGCCCCTGCACCGCCAGATCCTTTCCCGCGGCGCCAACCTTTATACCCGCCTGATTCTGGGCACCAAGGTCAAAGACATCACCGCTGGCTACCGCGCCTACCGCCGCGAAGCCCTGCAGAAGCTCAACCTCGAAGGCATCGACTCCAAGGGCTATGTCTTCCAAGTCGATTTGGCCTGGCGCTCCGAGCAGGCCGGCCTGAAAATTGTAGAAGTACCCATCACCTTTGTAGAGCGTGAAATCGGCAGCTCCAAGATGGACGGCAACATCATCGTTGACTCCATGACCAAGGTAACCCGCTGGGGCCTGACCGCCCGAGCAGAGCGCGTCCGCTCCCTGATTAAGAAGTAATAGAAGTTAATAGACCAAGGGCCCCGCCAGTTATCTGGCGGGGCCCTTTACTTTCGGGGCTAGCCTAGAGGGCGTGACGCTCCCGGTAAATCTCAAGACGCTGCTGCAGGGTCTCTTCAAGTTCTTCTACGCTACGGCGCTCCAGGAGCATGTCCCAGTGGGTACGAACGGGCTTTTCAGCGTTCTCTTCGACCTTGCCGTCGCCAGAAACCAGGAAGGCTTCCTTGCCGGACTTGGCGGTCCAGGTTGCGGGAATCTCAGCTTCCTGCGCGAAGGTAACGAAGACTCGTTCACCGTCTTCGGTGCGGTATTCCACACGCTGGCGGGGAGCCGGCTCCACGCCTGATTCGGTTTCCATTGACTGTGAACCCAGGCGCATACCGCGCAGGCTGCGATCGCTCATTTTCTTCCTCCATTAACGGTGACTGAAGTGCTTGCAGGTCTGTAACTGCTCAAAGGCGGGTAAACCGTGCAGGCCAAATACCCATTATAACCCTTAGGTGCCAGGGGTGTGGGGGTCTGTGCCCTCAGCTGATTCGCTGGTAGGGAGCTCGCCCTCCTGAGGGATTTCAACGCCGCTGTCGAGCTTGTCGAGGTTGGGGTTGAGGTCTTCAGGGGTCACGCGGATCACCGGGGTGTCAACCAGGGGAGAGGACGGGGGAGTCGCAGGGGTAGATTCCTCCTCGGTCTCCGGTGCGCCCTCGTTACCCAGGGGTGAGAAGGCGTTACCGATACCGCGCAGAGCATCACCCAGCTCGGTAGGAATGAACCAGAGCTTGTTAGCATCGCCTTCGGCTAGCTTGGGTAGGGTCTGCAGGTACTGGTAGGTCAGCAGCTTCTGGCTGGGGTTCGAGGCGTGGATAGCATGGAAGACCTTCTGGATAGCCTGGGCTTCACCGTCAGCGCGCAGGATAGCTGCCTTAGCGTCACCCTCAGCGGTTAGAATCTGGGACTGCTTTTCACCTTCAGCTCGTAGAATCGCAGCACGGGAGTCACCTTCGGCGGTTAGAATCTGGGACTGCTTCTGGCCTTCTGCTGTCAGAATTGCGGCTCGGCGGTCACGCTCTGCTCGCATCTGCTTTTCCATGGAGTCTTGGATGGAGTGCGGGGGCTGAATTTCCTTGATGTCGACGCGGGAGACGCGGATGCCCCAGCGGCCGGTGGTGCTGTCGAGAACCCCTCGTAGCTCGCTGTTGATCTGGTCGCGGGAGATCAGGGTTTCTTCCAGGTTGAGACCACCGACAACGTTGCGCAGGGTGGCGCTGGTTAGCTCGTCTACTGCCTGGATGTAGTTGGTGATTTCGTAGGTTGCTGCCTTGGGGTCAGTCACCTGGAAATAGACCACGGTATCGATACCGACGACCAGGTTATCTTCGGTGATAACGGACTGGGCGGGGAAAGACACGACCTGTTCACGCAGGTCAATGAGGGGCAGGACGCGGTCGATAAAGGGAACGGTGACGTGGAAGCCGGGGTTGAGGGTGGTGTGGTACTTACCCAGACGTTCGACGATGCCAGCACGGGCCTGGGGAATAATGCGCACAGCCTTAAGTAGGGTGATGAGCACCAAGAGGACGAGGGCTGTCAGCAGGATAGTTGTGGTGATGGTTGAAGCTGTCATAGGTTACGACCTTAATCTTTAAGTTAAAGGTTATTTTTTGGTGTGAGGGGCTAGGTAGGCGGTTGCACCGCGAATAGCGACCACGGTTGCAGTTGATCCTTCGGGCAGAACTAGCTGGTTGCTTTCAGGGCGGGCCGTCCAGGTATCACCGGCGATACGGGCAAGACCGGCTTGCTCGGTGACTGTCTGGGTAATAAGAGCGTCCTGGCCAACCAGTCCATCGGAGTTCATTGCGATATTGGGTGAGCTTTGATGGAAACGCTTGATAAGCGGCGGGCGGAGCCCCAAGAGAAGGGCGATACTAACAATCGCAAAGAGAACAACCTGCCCAACGAAAGAATCGAGGAAGGTGGTGCTCAGTGTTGCCGACAGGGCAGCTAGGGCCATCATCAGAAAGACGAAGTCGAGCATCAAAATCTCGATAATGGCTAGAACAATCGCGGCGGTGAGCCAGAAAGCCCAGAGGTTCTGAGCGAACCAATCAATCATGTGTACCTCCCACAGGTCGATGTGTGTTGGTACTTATCTATTCTCCCTGATGCTGTTTCGCTGTGCTAGTCATTACGTGAGATATAAGGAGATTTGACCATCTCAGCAAGGTTTTCTATAAAGCCGATAATATACATTATGTAAAGTAGAGCTAAAAATGCTCCCCCTAGACGCTCTTGACTAGACCCGCAACTGCTGAGCTTGGCACTCCTGCGTTAGAGTAAAACTATGCTCAGTTCAGTTGATTCAGGTAAATATTTTTCCCAGCCCATCCGTGCCCTGGGTGACCTGGCCCTCGTCCTTCTTTTTATTACTATCGGGCTCATCAGCCACCAGGAACCGCTGTCCCAGCTGTTAGCCACCGCCGCACCTTTCTTGCTGGCTGCCTGTGCTGGCCATATTGGTGTGTGGGCCGTGAGTTCCAGGCGGCAGCTTCCCCTTTTGCTCGAAGGTTTTATGATGTGGGCCAGCACCTTGATGCTTGGACTAGGCCTGCGCCTCTCCTTTGGTGATACTGCCGCAACTGCTTTTGTTCTTGTCTCAGCTTTTACCCTCCTGGTTTTCCTGATGGGCTGGCGTCTTGTCCTTTGGTTTGTGCGCCGCAGGGCCTAAATTTCTCGATGTAGACAGTCTTTAAAAGGTGTGGCCCCAGACTTTCTGGGGCCACACCTTTTTGTTGTTATTTACTGTTGCTGTAAGCGATCCAACATTCAAGCACATCCTTAGCTTTACCTGATTCCACTGAATGGCGAGCGTCCTGTAGGGCTTCCTCAAAGCGCTCTGCGAAAGGCCTGTTGTTGACCGGGCGGTAGGCTGTCAAGCCTGCTGCGGCATTCAGCAAAACCGCGTTGAGGATTGGACCGGGAGCCCCGTCAAGAACCTGGTGAACGACCTGCGCGTTATGCTGGGCGTCTCCCCCGCGTAGATCGTCCAGACTGGCGCATTCAATACCAAAATCGGTGGGGGTTAGTGAATGGTGCTCAACTCCCCCATTGAAGGTTTCCCAAACTTGCGACTCACCGGTAATGGTGATTTCATCCAGGCCGTCATTCCCGTGGAAAATCAGAGCATGGTCGCCGCGGGAAGCGAAAACGGCGGCAATTTTCTCGGCCATCTCGGGGTCTGCTACACCGATAGCTGAAGCCCGGACCCGAGCGGGGTTGGTCATGGGGCCGAGATAATTGAAGGCTGTAGGTACGCCAATGGAGCGGCGGGCAGGCGCTACGTGCCGCATTGAGGGGTGGAAGACCTGGGCGAACAGGAAGGTGATACCAGCAGCATCCACAGCACCTGCCACATCTTTAATGTTTAGGTTTAGATTTATGCCTAGCTCAGCCAGTACATCTGCACTTCCACTTGATGATGAAGAGGCTCTGTTGCCGTGCTTGATGACGGGCACGCCCGCCCCCGCAATTACCAGTGAGGCCATAGTGGAAATATTGACGGTATTTTGCTGGTCCCCCCCGGTGCCCACAATGTCTACAGCATCTCGGGTGACTTCTATGCGTTCTGCCTTGTCAAGCATGCCTTGTGCTAGCGCAGCAAGCTCTTCAGGGGTTTCACCTTTAACATGAAGTCCAACCAGGAAAGCTCCGATAATAGCTTCCGGGGTTGAACCCGCCATGATGTCTTGCATGGCCCAGTTAATCTGGTCTGACGAAAGGTCCCGCTGGGCTACGAGCTGATTGAGAATGAGTTTCCACGTGATGGTGCCTGTCATGGCTCACATTCTACGGTTCTTTTAGCCCCCGAGCGAGCTCGTGAGACGGATGCCCGCTGGGACTTTCCACACCAGGGTGGCTGGTCGTTGGGTTACGCAAGTTTTACACACAACGTGTCGCCAAGCCTGTGCTAAAAACCCCTAGATTAGGGGGAAGATATGCAGGATTTACAACACACCTCCTAGCAAACCCCCTTACCTATTGGTTCACGGGCACTTTTACAGACATAATGTCTATGTGACAACTGCAACCCATACCCCAAGTAAGTCGGCACATGCCGCTCTGAATCGACCCAACCAGGTGTCTGTCGGCACCGTCGTTTGGCTTGCCTCAGAGCTCATGTTCTTCGCCGGCCTGTTCGCAATGTACTTCACTCTGCGCGCTTCTCGCCCCGACATTTGGGCTGAGAACACCCCGCTGCTTGAAGTCCCTCTCGCTCTCGCCAACACCATCGTGCTGGTGCTGAGCTCTGTTACCTGCCAGTTTGGTGTTTTCAAGGCTGAACAGCTCAAGCCCCGTCGCACCGGTTCCCTCTTCAATGTCCGTGAATGGGGCATGGTTGAGTGGTTCCTGCTCACCTTCATCATGGGTGCGTTCTTCGTATCCGTCCAGGCTTACGAATACGCAAACCTTGTAGCTGAAGGTATGACTATCGCCTCAAGTGCTTACGGCTCAGCTTTCTACATCACCACCGGTTTCCACGCACTCCACGTAACCGGCGGCCTGATCGCCTTCCTGCTGATCATCGGTCGTGCCTATGTTGCTAAGCGTTTCGGTCATTACGAAGCAACCTCAGCAATCGTTGTTTCTTACTACTGGCACTTCGTAGACGTCGTCTGGATCGCCCTGTTCCTTATCGTCTACTTCCTCAAGTAACCGGTAACCGCTAAAAGTAAACCAACTAGCACACACACAAAGGAACAACGACGTGAAGGCACTTTCTCAAAAGCGACGTCATCCGCTCGCAGCTCTCGTGTTGCTTGCCCTTGCCCTCCTCCTATCTGGTGGCCTCTACGCAGTTGCCACGGCTACTAACGAGGCTCAAGCCGCTACAAGCACCACCTACACTGCAGAAGACATCTCAGAAGGCCAGAAACTCTTTCTGGCCAACTGTGCAACCTGCCACGGTACTAACGCAGAAGGCTCAGTAGACGGCCCCTCACTGATCGGTGTTGGTGCAGCTGCTGTTGACTTCCAGGTAGGCACCGGCCGTATGCCCATGCAGATGCAGGGCGTTCAGGCTCAGCTGAAGCCCGGCCAGTTCAACGATGAGCAGACTAAGCAGCTCGCAGCCTACGTTGCATCACTCGGTGCAGGCCCCACCATCCCCGAAGAAGAGTACCTCGATGTTTCCAAGGGTGATGCAGCCAACGGTGCAAAGGTATTCCTCGCAAACTGCGCTATGTGCCACAACGCTGCTGGCGTTGGTGGTGCTCTGACCCGCGGTAAGTTTGCTCCTACCCTGATGGGCGTTTCAGAAAAGCACATCTACGAGGCTATGGAAACTGGCCCGCAGAACATGCCTGTCTTTAACGACGCAAACATCACCCCCGAAGAAAAGCGCGATGTCATTACCTACCTGAAGTCCCAGGAAGTTAACGCATCTGTTGGTGGTTTCAAGCTTGGCTCACTCGGCCCCGTGTCTGAAGGTCTTCTGATCTGGACCCTCGGCCTGGTCATCGTCATTGCATTCACCCTCTGGCTGACTTCACGAGCTGCATAAGCTCACGCACACACATAAATTTCGTACCAAGGAAGATTTGAGGCAACACATGGGAAACCATAGTGACGGCGCACATGAAAAGGTTGCCGTAGTTACCTCTCAAGAGGCAAGTCAGGAGAAGTTCACTAACCCCGGACTTCCCCCGCATGCTCCCCGACTCACCGACGTCGATTCCAAAAAAGCTAAGGGTGCCGAGCGACAGGTAGTTCTGCTATTCGTCATCTCCATGCTGGGCTCCCTGCTTTTCTGGATTGGTTACTTCGGTGTAGAGGTAAGCGGCAACTTCTACGATGTCATGAACCCCGAAGCAAACAACATGCTTCGTCTGCAGAACCTTCTGCTGGGTCTCGGCATCGCTTTTGCCATGTTCGGTATCGGTATCGGTATCGTCCACTGGGCACGCTCACTCATGCCCGACCACGAAATGGTCGAAGAGCGTCACGCGGTTACTTCTGAAGAGGACCGCGCAGAGGCTCAGGAAATCGTTGAAACCATCATCGAAGAATCAGGCATCAAGCGTCGCCCGCTTCTTCGTAACACCCTCATCGGTTCCGTCATCCTCGCTCCCCTGACCTTCGTCACCCTGTTCCGTGACCTGGGCCCCGCAGACCCCTCAGTACTCAAGTACACCCTGTGGGACGAAGGCGTCCGCCTCGTGCGCGACCCCTCCGGCACCCCCATCAAGGCTGCCGACGTTACTCTGGGTTCTGCCTACCACGTCCTGCCCGAAACCCTCTCTAGCCTGACCCACGAGAACGGCTACCTCGAGGAAAAGGCCAAGGCCGTTGTACTGCTCATGCGTCTGGATCCCGCTGACATCAAGAAGGTCACCCCCGGTCGCGAAAACTGGAACGTTGACGGCATCTACGCCTACTCCAAGGTTTGTACCCACGTAGGCTGCCCCATCGCTCTGTACGAGCAGCGCACCCACCACCTGCTCTGCCCCTGCCACCAGTCAACCTTTGACGCGGCAGAAGAGTGCAAGGTTATCTTCGGCCCCGCAGGTCACGCCCTGCCCCAGCTGCCCATCGCAGTTGACTCCGAAGGCTACCTGATCGCCCAGAGTGACTTCCACGAACCCGTTGGCCCCGGCTACTGGGAGCGTGCAAAGCACATCAAGGAAATGGCAGGTGAAGCATAATGTCGACTTCAATGCAGTCTGATTACAAGGCAAAGACCTCAACCGGTCGTATCGCCCACTACGTTGATCAGCGTGTTGGTGCTTCAGGCATCATCAAGGAATTCGGTCGCAAAATCTTCCCAGACCACTGGTCTTTCATGTTCGGTGAAGTTGCGCTCTACAGCCTGGTTATCCTGATTATCTCAGGTACCTTCCTGACCTTCTTCTTCAACCCCACCATGGTGTCGGTAACCTACGACGGTTCCTACGTCCCCATGAAGGGCACCCACATGTCTGCCGCTTACGCCTCTACCCTGGACATCTCCTTCGACGTCCGTGGTGGTCTGCTCATGCGTCAGATTCACCACTGGGCAGCTCTGATGTTCATGATGGCCATGACCGTGCACATGCTGCGCGTCTTCTTCACCGGCGCCTTCCGCCGTCCTCGTGAACTGAACTGGGTTGTTGGTTGCACCCTGCTCATCATCGGTATCCTGGCTGGTTTCACCGGCTACTCACTGCCCGATGACGTGCTCTCAGGTAACGGTCTGCGCATTATTGACGGTATTTTCAAGTCAATCCCGCTGGTTGGTACCTACATCTCGCTCTTCTTCTTCGGCGGCGAGTTCCCCGGTACCGCTGTGATTGGTCGCCTCTACACCCTGCACATCATGATTATCCCCGCGATGCTTCTGCTGCTCGTGGCTATTCACATGTTCATGGTTGTACTGCACAAGCACACCCAGTACCCCGGCCCTGGCCGCACCGAGAACAACGTCGTTGGCTTCCCCGTAGGCCCCGTCTACGCAGCCAAGGCTGGCGGTTTCTTCTTCATCGTGTTCGGTATCATCGCCTTCCTCGGCGCAACCTTTACCATCAACGCGATTTGGAACTACGGCCCCTACGACCCCTCACCGGTACAGGCCGGTACCCAGCCTGACTGGTACGTAGGCTTCGGCGACGGCGCCCTGCGTCTGTGGCCCGGCGTCTGGCCCTGGCCCTGGGAATTCGAGTTCCTCGGTGGCACCTGGGTTCTGAGCGTCCTTCTCCCCTTCGCTCTGATGGCTGGCTCAGTCATGATGGCCATGGTCTTCTGGCCCTGGATCGAGCAGTGGGTAACCAAGGATAACCGCGTCCACAATATCCTGGATCGCCCCCGCAACGCCCCCTTCCGTACCGGTGTGGGTGTAGCAGGCATCATTGGCTACGCAGCGCTGATGATTGCGGCAAGCTCCGACCTGATCGCAACTCACTTCCACGTATCGCTGAACGACGTTGCCTACTGGCTCCGCTTTACCTTCGTATTCGGTCCCCTCATTGGCTTCTTCATCACCCAGCGCATCTGCCTGGCTCTGCAGCGTAAGGACCGTGAGCTCGTACTGCACGGTATCGAAACCGGTAAGGTCGTCCAGCTCCCCCACGGTGAGTTCATCGAGGTTCACAAACCTCTCGATGAATACCGCCGCTACGAGCTGGTCTCCTTCGAGTCACCCGAGCCCATCCCGGCTCAGCCCAACAAGAAGGGCAAGATTGGCCTGATCGAGAAGACCCGCGCAGGTCTCTCAAAGATCTGGTTCGAAGACCGCGTAGTTGCCGTAACTCCCGCTGAGCTCGAAGCAGCTCACCATGAGCACCACGGTGTACATGAGGTTGACGGCCACAAGGCTGACTCAATCGAAAAATAACATACGGTTGTAGTAACAGTGTGGGGCACCCCTAACGGGGTGCCCCACACGTGTTTTAACGGGCTAACGCTAAGTTATCCATAACCTGGCCAATCTTCGCCTCTACGGGCTTCCTACGCCTTGCAAGCGCCAAAGACTAGTCGGTGGGCGGGTTTGGGGCTGTTGCCCTGCACGGCTATGACAGTTCTGAAATAAGTAGCGCACTCCCGAGGCTGCGTGTGCGGGGCCCGCTCTGCGCAAGAAGCAGGGGGATAAGCTGGCTCTCCCCTAGCTCAAGGGAGGCCTTATCCTTTGAACGAACTGCTTTTCTGTATATCGAGGGTGCAGGCCAAAGCGCGCCGTTTCAACCGGGGGTCGTGTCGCCGAGCGCCCGCCACAAGGAATGGCCTCCCAGCTCAAAGAGCCATGTTGGCGGGCGCTCTTGGCTGGTAACCACATCAGTTAAAGATTCTTTAAGCGGTTCGGCGTGTCGCACCCCTAGGGTGGGCTGGCAGGGTCAGGCTGGCTCTGTGCCGTCCTGTGCCGTCCTGTGCCGTCCTGTGCCGTCCTGTGCCGTCCTGTGCCGTCCTGTGCCGTCCTGTGCCGTCCTGTGCCGTCCTGTGCCGTCCTGTGCCGTCCTGTGCCGTCCTGTGCCGTCCTGTGCCGTCCTGTGCCGTCCTGTGCCGTCCTGTGCCGTCCTGTGCCGTCCTGTGCCGTCCTGTGCCGTCCTGTGCCGTCCTGTGCCGTCCTATCACACTCCCCTCAGTGCTCTAGAAACGGCACAAAAAAGGGTGGGGCCCCTATCCGAGAGGATAGGGGCCCCACCCTTTGAGCCAGGTAAGACTTTTAGTGGGCGTGGTCGCCGCGGTTGTATTCGTAAACCCAACCCAGAACAGCTGCTGCTGCGAAGGGGATGGCGATGAGTACAATCCACCAGTCGATAGCCAGACCTACAACAACGATGGTGCAAGCAGCACCGATGAAGAGGGGCCACCATGACCACGGTGAGTAGAAGCCGTAGTCGCCAGCGCCATCAGCGATTTCACCTTCGAGGTTCTCGTAAGGCATGTCGGGGTGCTTCTTGTCGGTGAAGTTCAGGAAGTACCAGAGGAAGAGACACATCACGGCGGTAGCCAGAATCGCGGGGAAACCGGCCCACTCGGTGAAGTCAGTCATCAGACCGTAGACGATGCCAACGGGAATCAGGAAGACGCCGATGAAACCGAAAATCTTAGCAAGAAGTTTCACAGTGGCCTCCTAGCGTGCAGTTGCCTGGCGGGCTGCTGCAGCGATGTCGTTGTTGGTGGACAGTTCAGGGTGGTGCAGGTCAAGTGCAGGACGCTCTGAACGGATACGGGGCAGGGCGGTGAAGTTGTGACGCGGGGGCGGGCAAGAAGTTGCCCATTCCAGTGAGCCACCGAAGCCCCAGGGGTCATCAACCTCAACACGCTTACCGTTGCGGGCGGTGGTGTAGACGTTCCAGAACCAGGGAATCATGGAGATTGCCAGAATCATGGAGCCTACGGTTGAGAGCTGGTTCATCCAGGTGAAGCCATCTTCAGGCATGTAGTCTGCGTAGCGGCGGGGCATGCCGTCGACACCGAGCCAGTGCTGGATGAGGAAGGTCATGTGGAAGCCGATGAAGAGCAGCCAGAAGTGAATCTTGCCCAGGCGCTCGTTCAGCATCTTGCCGGTGAACTTGGGCCACCAGAAGTAGAGTGCTGCGAACATACCAAAGACGAGGGTACCGAAGATGACGTAGTGGAAGTGAGCGACCACGAAGTAGGAATCTGACAGGTGGAAGTCTAGCGGCGGGGTTGCCAGGATAATACCGGTAATACCACCGAAGAGGAAGGTAATCAGGAAGCCGATAACCCAGAGCATGGGGGTCTCAAAGGTGATGGACCCCTGCCACATGGTACCGATCCAGTTGAAGAACTTCACGCCGGTAGGAATACCGATCAGCATGGTCATGAAGGAGAAGAAGGGCAGCATGACCGCGCCGGTAACGTACATGTGGTGTGCCCAAACAGTAACTGACAGAGCCGCAATAGCGATGGTTGCAAAAATCAGACCCTTGTAACCGAAAATCGGCTTACGTGAGAAGACGGGGATGATTTCTGAAACGATGCCGAAGAAGGGCAGAGCCAGAACGTAAACCTCGGGGTGACCGAAGAACCAGAAGAGGTGCTGCCAGAGGACGGCGCCACCGTTTTCGGGGTCAAAGATGTGGCCACCGAGACGGCGATCCATACCGAGGGCGAACAGGGCGGACGCCAGCGGCGGGAAGATCATGATGATCAGGATTGCGGTAATCAGGGTGGTCCAGGTGAAGACCGACATACGCCACATGGTCATGCCGGGGGCGCGCATGCAGAGGATGGTGGTCAGGAAGTTAACGCCACCCATGATGGTGCCGAAGCCCTGAAGAGCCAGGCCGAAGATCCAGAGGTCACCGCCGACAGAGGGGCTGTAGGTGGTGCTGTTCAAGGGGGCATATGCGAACCAGCCGAAGGACGCTGCACCCTGGGGGGTGAGGAAGCCAGCGATGGCTACCAGTGAGCCGAACAGGAAGAACCAGAAGGCCAGGGAGTTCAGGCGGGGGAAGGCAACGTCGGGTGCACCAATCTGCAGGGGTACCAGGACGTTAGCGAAACCGGTGAACAGCGGGGTACCAAACATGAGCAGCATCAGGGTGCCGTGCATGGTGAAGAGCTGGTTGAACTGTTCCTTGGTTTCGAGGAACTGCATACCGGGGGTGAAGAGCTCCAGGCGCATAAGCAGAGCCATGACACCGGCAAAGCAGAAGAAAATAAACGCGGCGATCAGGTACATGTACCCGATGGTCTTGTGGTCGGTGGAAGTCAGCCAATTGACGATGATTCGTCCCTTGGACTTAGGAACCACCCGCGGGACAACGCTACCGGTTGTCTCAGCTGAATACTCAAGAGTAGTCACGGGTTACCTCTTAGTTGTTGGTGTTCATGTTGGGGTTACGGTTGTACTCGTCACCCAGACGGCCAATGTTGCCTTCATCTTCCAGTGACTGGATGTAGGCGTCGTAGTCTTCCTGGCTGACAACTTCAACGTTGAAGAGCATCTCTGAGTGGTACTCACCGCAGAGTTCGGCGCACTTACCCTGGTAGCGAGCGGGCTCGGAACCGGTGGTGAAGTACATGTGGTTGGTCATGCCGGGAATGGTGTCGCGCTTCTCAAGGAAGGCGGGAATCCAGAAGGAGTGGATGACGTCACGGGACTTGAGCTGCAGGTCTACGGTTGAGTTGACCGGCAGGTAGAGGGTGGGGAGGGTTTCCTCAACGCCTACGTTGCCTTCTTTGTCGAGGCGAGCCTGGACGCCGGCAAAGTAGACGTTTTCGTCGAGGTAGTTGAAGTCCCATGCCCACTGCTTACCGTAAACCTCGATGGTGACATCGGCGGTTTCAGACTTGGGAGCGGTGATGTCGCGCTCGGCACGGTCTGAGAAGGTGAAGAAGCTGACGATCAGGATGATCGGGATAGCGGTGTAGAAAATTTCCAGCGGAGCGTGGTAGCTCACCTGGCGGGGGTAGCCGGTTTCGTACTTGCGACGGCGGTAGGCGATGATGCACCAAAGCATGAGGCCCCAGGTCACAAGACCCACAGCCAACGCGGCGATCCATGTACCAATCCAGAGGTCCATGATGGTATCGGCGTTATCGGTTACACCACGCTGAGTGGGCAGCCAGCCCACTGATGCCTGTTCTGAACAACCGGTCAAGAGCAGCGCTGAAACGGCTGTGGCAGCGGCTACTGCCTTGCCCTTAAGCCCCTTGCTGCTGGTTCGATGCTGCGAACTCACAGACGGCCCTTCCTGTAGCGATGTGCGTGTCACCTGGTGCTGTGTGTGGACAGCATTAACCCAGGTGTTAATTCTTTCAATACGAGCTTACCCTCAAACGGGCGTTTCTGGTGACAACCTGTCAACGAACTGACGTGTCATTACATAAGTATTTCATGTTTGGGTGGGCTGAAACAGAAAAGTGGGGGTATGCCGGAGCATACCCCCACTTCTGAAGCGGGCTGGACGGACGCTTAGTGGAAGGAATCTCCACAGGCGCAGGAGCCCTGGGCATTGGGGTTATCGATGGAGAACCCCTGCTTCTGAATGGTGTCTTCGAAGTCGATGGTTGAGCCGTCCAGGTAGGGAACACTCATGCGGTCAACGATGACTTCTACGCCGTCGAAGTCACGGACGGCGTCGCCGTCGAGCACGCGCTCATCGAAGTAGAGCTGGTAAATCAGGCCTGAACAACCGCCGGGCTGGACGGCGATGCGTAGGCGCAGGTCGGTGCGTCCTTCCTGCTCAAGCAGGGAACGAACCTTACCGGCTGCAACCTCGGTGAGGTTAACGCCGTGAGTGGGGAGATCTTCAAGTACTGCCTCAGACATAAGCAATCCTTTCGTGGGGTGTTTTGATGTCAATCTTACGCCACTTGGGTGCGGGGCGCGAGATGTTCGCAATCAAGTGAATTCCCTAGTTGGCGGTGTGAGCTGCCGCCAGCATGAGGGCTTCAGCCAGGATTGCCTTTTGGAAGTCGGGGATAAACAGAGACTCATTGGCGCTGTGGGCACGGGTGTCGGGGTCTTCGATGCCGGTAATCAGAATGTGGGCCTCGGGGTAGACCTCGGTAAGGGTCGCAATGAAGGGAATGGACCCGCCCATGCCGGTGGTGACAGGCTCAACCCCCCAGGCCTCCCCCAGCGCCGCCAGGGCTAGCTGGGCGCCGCTGCCAGAAAGGTCGGCCTGGTAGGGCTGACCGGAGTCTTCGGCATGGTAAGTCACCTCTGCCCCGTGATGGTTGTGGCGGGCAAAGTGCTCGGCAAGTGCCTGGTGGGCCGCAGCGGGATCCTGGCCGGGAGCCAGACGGACGCTGATGCGCGCCTTGGCTGTAGCAGCAATAGTATTTGAGGACTCGGCAACCGAGGTGATGTCCATGCCGATGACAGAGATAGCGGGTTGGGACCAGAGGCGGGAGGAAATGGAACCCTGACCTGCCAGTTTCATGCTGTCGAGAATGCCAGAATCAGTGCGGAAATCAGCCTCAGGGTATTCAACGTCAGGTTCAGGTGCAGTAACCAAACCTTCAACTACAACTGAACCTTGAGTATCATGCAGGGTGGCTAGTAGCTGGATAAGGACGGTATTGGCGTCCAACAGGGGCCCGCCGAACATGCCGGAGTGAACCGAGTGGCTGCTCACACGTACAGAAATATCACCGCTCGCTACACCACGCAGGCCCGCGGTAAGGGCCGGTACGCCGGTTTTCCAGTTAGCCGAGTCTGCTACAACGATGTAGTCGCCAGCAAGCTTGTCGCGGTAGGTATGCAGGAAGCTATCAAAGCTGGGGGAACCGGCCTCTTCCTCACCCTCGATAAAGAGGGTAACGCCAACCTTAAAGTCGTCGCCCAGTACTTCACGCGCAGCCTTATAAGCGGCCAGATGGGCGATGACGCCGGCCTTGTCGTCCGCAGCTCCGCGGCCGTAGAGACGATCGCCCTTACGAGTGGCGACAAAAGGCTTGGTCTCCCAGAGGGAGCGGTCGCCAGCTGGCTGTACATCGTGGTGGGCATACAGCAAGAAGGTGGGGAAACCAGGCGCAGCCGGTGAGTGGGCTACGACCGCAGGCATACCCTGCTGGCCTTCCCCGTAGGTTGCTGAGAGAATCTCAACGCTTTCAAAACCGGCTTCCTCTGCCAGGCTCTTCACCTTTTCAGCACTGCGCTGTACTTCGGTAAGATCAAAAGACTCCCAGGCGACAGAAGGGATCGCCACGAGCTCAGCTAGATGTTCAAGCTGAGCTTCAAAGTTCTCCTCGATGTAGGTTGCTAGAGCCGGGCGGGCAGAAAAATCAAAATCGTGTGTTGTCATACATCTCAGAATACGCTCTGACTGTATATCTACGCACGAACTTGGTTATTCTTAAGGAGTGTTTGGTCGTAATAAGAAATCATCAGAAAATGCTGGTTCTGTGGTTGCCGACGCTACCCCGGTAGCAAGCGAAACCCCTGAAACCACCCAGCCGGGGTACACCGCGCCCAAGGGGCGTCCTACTCCCTCCCGTAAAGAACGTGAAGCTGCCCGCCGCACTCCCCTGGTTCCCGCAGACCGTAAGGCTGCAAAGGATGCCCAGCGTGAAGCTGACCGTGAGTTCCGGGCAAAGCAGCAGCAGGCCCTGCAAACCGGCGATGAGCGCTACCTGCCCGCCAACGATCGTGGCCCCCAGCGCCGCTACATCCGCGACTACGTTGATGCCCGTTTCAACGTAGGTGACATCATGATCATCGTTATTCTAGCTGTCTTCATCGTGGGCCTTTTCTCCCCCAGCATGCAGCAGTACACCATCTTGCTGATGTGGGGCATGATTTTGCTCTGGGTTATCGACTACATAATTATGTGGCGCGGGCTCAAGAAGAAGTTGACCGAAAAGTTTGGCTCCATTGAGCCCCGCTCCGGCTTCTACGCCTTCAACCGCGTCATGATGGTTCGTCGTTTCCGCCTACCCAAGCCTCAGGTTAAGCGCGGCGAATACCCCAAGTAAGGCCACGGCGGAGTAAATCCGCTAGCTTTCAACCTTAAATTCAAAGGGGCGCTACCTCTTACGAGAGGTAGCGCCCCTTTGTGTCATGATCTCACGTGTCTAGTCTAGCGGGTTTTCCGCAATTTCAATAGTCCGCGATTAATATGAGCTGCCCATAGGGGGCCTTCGTAGATGAAAGCAGAGTAACCCTGCACCAGATTGGCGCCCGCATCCAGGCGGTCGGCGACGTCCTGAGCGGTGGTAACGCCACCTACCGAGATAAGTGCCAGCTGGTCCCCCACCTCAGCCTTCAGCAGGCGGAGAACCTCAAGGGAACGCTTCTTGAGGGGCTCGCCTGAGAGGCCACCCGCACCAATTTCCTCAACCTTAGCTTGAGGGATAACCAGGCCCAGCCCATCACGGGCAATCGTGGTGTTCGTGGCGATAATGCCGTCTAACCCCAGACGCAGAGCCATCGCGGCAACGTCCTTAATATCTTCATCGGCCAGATCAGGAGCAATCTTCACGACCAGGGGCACACGGCGACCCTGCACGACGCGGTCGGCTTCAGCACGTACAGCCTCAAGTAGAGGTTCAAGGGTCTCAATCGCCTGAAGGTCACGCAGCCCCGGGGTATTCGGCGAGCTGACATTCACAGCAAGATAGTCAGCCTGAGGTGCAAGAACCCGAGTGCTCACCAGGTAGTCCTCAATGGCGTCCTCAAGGGCTACCACCTTGGTTTTACCAATATTGACACCAATGACGGGGCGTACCTTACCCCGATATTCGGCTTCAAGGTCCGCACGGGCAGCTGCAACACGGGGCCCAGCTGCTGCCGCACCGTCGTTATTGAAGCCCATGCGGTTAATAATGGCCTTATCATCTACCAGGCGGAAAAGACGGGGCTGGGGGTTACCCGGCTGAGCCTGACCGGTAATCGTACCGATTTCAATGTGCCCAAAGCCCAGGTTACCAAGCGCCGGAATTGCCTTACCGCCCTTATCAAAACCAGCGGCAACACCGAAGGGGGAAGGGAAGGAAAGGCCCATGACCTCGGTAGCCAGTGACGGGTGAGGCGCAAAGTAGCGCCCCCCCAGACGAGAAATACCGGTGCGGCGAAGGGTCTGCACCCCCCACATGCCCACATGGTGCGCCTTCTCGGTGTCCATGGGTTTGAAGAAGAGTTTGAACAGGGTTGGGTAGATCCGCATATCGGACCCCTTTCAGCCGCGGCTTTCGCCTAGTGTGGGAGGAAACTTAGGGTTGGGTCACCTTATCAACGGCCCCACCGTAGCGGCGGTCACGGCGAGCGTATTCTTCTACCGCCTGCCACAGTACCGTACGGTCAACATCGGGCCAGAGCACGTTCATAAAGACCATCTCGGCATAGGCGCTCTGCCAGAGAAGGAAGTTAGAGAAACGCTGTTCACCAGAGGTGCGGAGGAAAAGATCAACGTCGGGCAGGTCAGGCTCGTCGAGGTAGTTCTGGAAGATTTTTTCGTTGACGTGCTTGGGCTTGAGACGGCCAGCTGCGACGTCCTCGGCAATCAGGGCGGCGGCGTCCGCAATTTCTGCCCTACCCCCGTAGTTGACGCACATAGTCAGGGTGCACAGGGTGTTGTGCTTGGTTTCTTCTTCGCACTTTTCGAGCAGGTTGATAACCGACTTCCAGAGCTTGGGCCGACGGCCAGCCCAGCGGATACGAACCCCCCAGCTCTTGAGGGTCTCTAGCTGACGTTCTAGAACCTCAGAAGAGAACCGCATGAGGAAGGCAACCTCGTCGGGGCTGCGGCGCCAGTTCTCGGTTGAAAACGCGTAGGCAGAAACATAGGGAATACCCATTTCGATAGCACCAGCTACTACATCGAGCAGGGCTGCTTCACCAGCCCGGTGGCCCTCATTGCGGGGTAGGCCGCGTTCGTTGGCCCAGCGTCCATTGCCGTCCATGACCACGGCCACGTGCTGGGGCACGAACTTGCGCGGAATCGTAGGGGCTACAGCGCCGCTGGGGTGGCTGTAGGGCTTCACCGGTGTCATCTACTAGATTTCCTTCTCTAGGGTGGTCAGGGTTTTGAGCGGCCGCTCAAGCTGCCACTGCACATAGTCCATGATATGCCGTTCTGCCCTCTGCCGGAGTGCGGGTGGGTGCTCATTCAAAATACCGGGCCAGTCGCCGGTGGCTAGAGCCGCTAAATAGGCCGGTTCTTCAGGAGCCAAGGGGCTGAGCTGGGGGAAGTCCCCGGTGCGCGCACACCCGGTACACAGCACCCCCAGGGAGGGGGAAAAATAGGTGAGGTCATCCAGGCTGCCGCAGGCGGCACAGGCACCAATGGCCATACTCCAGCCCGCCCTGTGAAGGGCTCGTAGCAGGTAGGAATCAAGGACGCGGTGGGGCGGGTAGGTGCCCCGCGCTAGGGCTGAGAGGGCACCGGCTAACAGCGTGAACTGCTCCTCTAAGCACTCTTGCTCGTGGTTGAGAAGTTGCTCTGCCACCTCGGCTAAGACAGCCGCGACCGTGTATCGGGTGTAATCGTTGATAATCAGCCCCAAATAGGCTCGGCGGGTAACAACCTGCGAAATCGTGGCGAGGTTTTTGCCGGGGGCCACCGAAATATCGACCAGCATAAAGGGCTCGAGTCGGGCACCAATCTTTGAGCTACTCTTGCGCACCCCCCTCGCTACTGCATGTAGAATCCCCCGCTGCCGGGTAGCCAGGATAATAATGCGGTCGTGCTCCCCCAGATCCTGGGTACGCAAAACAATAGCGTTATCACGAATGGTCTTAGTCGTAGATAGCGCTGAAGTCACGTCTTTATTCTCCCACATTCAGTGTGCCAGGTCTCTACCCTGACCTGTTATACGGGGTACTGTCAAAAGGTGGGCCGTACCGGAAGTCCCGGCACGGCCCACACTTAAGCTCTACTCAGCAGAGTCACGCAGCGCGCGGTTCACCGCTGAAATCATCGCCTTGAGTGAAGCACGGGTAGTTGAACTGTCGATACCGACACCCCACAGCACCCGGCTACCCACCGCCGCCTCAATGTACGAGGCTGCCTGGGCGCTCGCAGCAGAAGCCAGGGTGTGCTCTGAGTAGTCGAGCACGCGGACGTCCACGCCCTCCTTGGCCAAAATTGACTGCAGGGCCTCAATGGGGCCGCTACCCTGACCCATACGATTGTAGGTATGGCCAGCAATATTTAGGCCCACCCGCATGGTGGTCTCTCCGTGCTCCTCAGAGTCAATAGAGAGCGATTCAATGCGGTACTTACCCCAGCGGGCGTCCGCCTCCCTGCTCGGCAGGTACTCATCGGCAAAAATATCCCACAGGGCCTTGCTCTCAACCTCGCCACCCTGGGCATCGGTCTGAGCCTGCACAATAGCAGAGAACTCCTGCTGGGCGCGCTTGGGCAAATCGAGCCCAAAGTCCTTCTTGAGCAGATAGGCCACACCACCCTTGCCCGACTGGGAGTTCACACGAATCACAGCCTCGTAGGTGCGGCCCAGATCCTTGGGGTCAATGGGCAGGTAGGGAACAGCCCAAACCAAATCATCGACGCTCTTACCCTGCTCGGCAGCGTCCTTCTCCATACGCTCGAAGCCCTTCTTGATGGCGTCCTGGTGGGAGCCTGAGAAGGCGGTAAAGACCAGGTCGCCGCCGTAGGGGGAACGCTCGTGGACGGGCAGCTGGTTGCAGTACTCAACGGTTCGACGAATCTCGTCGATATCGGAGAAATCAATTTCGGGGTCGATACCCTGGGTGTACATGTTCAGGCCCAGGGTAATCAGGTCGACATTGCCGGTGCGCTCGCCATTACCAAAGAGGCAGCCCTCGATACGGTCTGCGCCGGCCAGGTAACCCAGCTCGGCCGCAGCTACACCGGTGCCCCGGTCGTTGTGGGGGTGCAGGGAGAGAATAACGTGCTCCCGGTTGGTCAGGTTGTGGCTGACCCACTCTACGGAGTCGGCATACACGTTAGGGGTAGCCATCTCAACGGTGGCCGGGAGATTGATAATAACCTCGTTACCTTCGCCAATACCCAGCTCATCGGTGACAGCGTTGCAGACCCGCACCGCGTACTCCAGCTCGGTGCCGGTGAAGGACTCAGGCGAGTACTCGTAGGTGATCTTGGTGTCGCCAGCCAGCTGCTCTTCGTACTTCTTGCAGAGACGGGCACCGGTGAGGGCAATATCCAAGATGCCGTCCTGGTCCTGGTTGAAAACCACGCGGCGCTGCAGTACAGAGGTGGAGTTGTAGAAGTGGACGATAGCCTTGGGGGCCCCGTCGATAGCCTCAAAAGTCTTCTGAATCAGGTGCTCACGGCACTGCACCAGCACCTGAATGGTGACGTCGTTGGGAATGTGGCCCTCCTCGATGAGGGTACGCACGAAGTTAAAGTCGGTGGCTGAAGCTGAGGGGAAGCCAACCTCAATTTCCTTGTAGCCCATCTTGACTAAGAGCTTGAACATGGCCAGCTTGCGCTCGGTATCCATGGGGTCAATCAGGGCCTGGTTACCGTCACGCAGGTCAACAGCGCACCAGCGGGGGGCCTTTGTCATAGTCTTGTTAGGCCAGGTGCGGTCGGGCAGGGAAACCTGAATCTGCTGGTCAAATGGCACGTACTTGTGCACAGGCATGGGTGAGGGCTTCTGAAAGTTTTTCATCGTGATGACCTTAGATGTTGAGATCGGTGAGGAAGGGGTATCGTCCCGGGTAGCACTGACCCGTATCGAAGCTACACCCGGGGCGCTTCGATACGGCAGATAAGGAGTACCAGTGTCATCTCACTCATACTGTCACGGTATCACGCAGCGACGGGCGGCGGCAGAACCTGCCGCCACCCGTCCACTATATGGAACTACTGGGTGGGTGCTTAGTAGCTGAAGGACTGCTGGCAGGTTACCTGATCAGCGGTCTGGCCGGTAGCCCCGGCCGCAATCTCCGAGGTGGGTGCGGCAATGGCATCGTCCTCAGCCAGGTCCGACCCCAGAATAACGGCAATACCTACGTACTGATCCGAGGGGGTTAGCGAGGTGATACCGAAGAGGTCGGCAATAGCCTGGGCCTCAGCGTCGTAGCCGTAGGGGTAGTAAATTGCCGACTCGGTGTAGACCGCATCGGTGGTATCTACCGTGACCGAGGTAAAGCCAACCTGCTCAATCTTGGGAGCCAGTTCTTCAGCACGGTCCTCAACACCGGTGGCATCGGTAACGCTCACACCCAGCGAATAGGTCAGCTCAACAGCCGGGGCGGATGATTCACTCGCACTAGCAGAGGCAGTGGCCGCGGGGGCAGGCTCGACCAGGGATTCATCATTCTGAAGTTTGGTGAAGAAATCCTCTGCATCGGCAGAGAGCTGGAGCTTGTTCTCGTCGTAGACGTAGGTCTCGTTGGGGACGGTTGCAAAGACGACCTTGCTTAGGTCGATGTTGGCAAAGATAGAGCCGATGCTCACCAGGTTACCCAGGTTAGTCAGTTCCTTATCGACTGTGACGTTCTGGGTAATAGCTTCAGCGATGTTGAGTAGCATGGCCGGGTTGGTGAGAGTTCCCTCAGCCTGGACCTTCCGTAGCAGGGAGGCGAGGAAGCTCTGCTGGGCCTGGATGCGGGCGGTATCGCTGCCGTCGCCGAAGCCGTGGCGAGAACGTAGAAAGGCCAGGGCCTGTTCACCCTCAACACTTGAGGTTCCGGCGGGGAGCTTGAGCCCGCTGTAGGTGTCGTCAATCGGCTCGGTTACACAGACCTCAACGCCACCCACGACACTCGATAGAGCCTTAACGGCGTTAAAGTCCACCAGCATGAAGTGGTCGATAGCCACGCCAGTAAGATTGCTGATTGTGGCCACGGTGCAGCCGGGACCACCGCGTTCGAGCGACTCGTTAATCTGGGTTTCTTCGGTGGCCGGGTAAACCTCACCGGTTTCGGCGTCCGTACACTTGGGGATATCCACCATCAGGTCGCGGGGAAAGGAGATGACGTTGACGTTTGAACGGTCTTCGCTCACCTGAACCAGCATCATCACATCGGAACGGGCCCCGGATGCGGCATCCTCAGCAGTACCGTAGGCCCCGTTGTTACCGGCACGGGTATCGGAACCAATCACAAGAATATCGAGAGGGCCACTGGCAAGGTTCAACGACAGCTCACCAATGTTCATCTCTGCGGTCTGCACGTTGCTGTGCAAACGCACCAGGGCAAAACCGCTAAAGGCAACCACCATAGCGAGAAGGGCAACGCACGATAGCGCTATCCACTTGACCCGCTGGGACTTGAGGGGCTGGTTGCTCATATGACGCCCCAGGGGCGTAACAACTCGCTGCGGGGGCTGACCCTGTGGCGCCATAAAAGGTATCTCCGATTCGTCTACGGTACGGGGGTGACCGATTCTTCAGCCCAGCTTAGGGGGTAAAACTGGGAGGAAGCTCCTGATGAGAAGGGAAAACTTAGAAGCCCAGCTTGCCCAGGGCACGGGGGTCGCGCTGCCAGTCTTTGGCTACCTTCACGTGAATGGAGAGGAAGACCTTGGTGCCGAGCAGGGCCTCAATGTTCTTACGGGCGGTTTGACCGATCTCTTTCAGGCGAGCTCCCCGCTTGCCAATGATAATTCCCTTTTGGGAGTCTCGCTCCACAAAGAGGTTCACGTGAATATCGAGCAGGGGGTTATCCTCGCTGCGGCCCTCGCGCAGTTCCATCTCTTCAACGGTGACGGCTACCGAGTGGGGCAGCTCGTCCTGCACGCCTTCCAGAGCCGCTTCTCGCACCAGCTCAGCTACCAGGGTGGCCTCAGGCTCGTCGGTCAGCTCGCCGGTGGGGTACAGCGGGGGTGAGTCAGGCAGGTAGGAAGAAAGGAGCTTCGCGACCTCTTCTACCTGGTAGTCCTTGACCGCAGAAACCGGGATGATATCTGCCCAGCCGCCACGGCCGTCATTAACGGGAACAGACGCAGCTTTACCCTTATCGCGGGTAGCTGCCGGGCCGCTGCCCTTACGGAAGGGAAGCTCCTCCCCCTTCTTCTTGCGTTCCTGACGTTCGCGGCGCTGCTGGCGGGCTGCCCGCTCAGCGCTCATAACCTCATCGCCCAGCGCCGAAACGGCAAGGAGCTGCTCGGTCAGCTGCTCGTGCCCCACCTTATCGGCCTTGGTGACGATAGCGACGATAGGCTTGTTACCCGAAGCCGCCAGCTGCTGCGCAATGTAGCGGTCACCAGGGCCGATTTTTTCATCGGCAGGAATGCAGAAACCAATGACGTCGACCTCAGAGAGAGTCTGCGCCACCATGTCGTTTAGACGCTCACCCAGCAGGGTACGGGGACGGTGCAGGCCGGGGGTATCAACCAGCACCAGCTGGAAGTCCTCCCGGTGCACAATACCGCGGATGGTGTGGCGGGTAGTCTGCGGGCGGTTGGAGGTAATAGCGACCTTCTGCCCGACCAGCGCATTGGTGAGGGTTGACTTACCGGCATTGGGGCGGCCTACCAGAACGGCAAAGCCCGCAGTGTAGTCGTCGGGGAAGGAAGCAAACTCCATGCAGATACTCCAATGATGGGATTAAGTAATGTCTTGGCTTTACTTTACAGGGTGTTGCGGCGCAGGGTCTGCCCAAACAGAGAGCGTGCCAATCTTATTGCGGCGCCCACGAGAACCAATAGCCTTAATGTGAATACCCTCAACAACAACTTCGCTGCCGATAATCGGTACCCGGCCCAGGTGCTTAGCTAGCAAACCGCCGACCGTATCGACGTCCTCATCATCAAGTTCTAGGCCGAAGAGCTCGCCCAGCTCCCAGATGCTCAGGCGGGAGCTGATCTTGAAGGTACCGTCCTCTTGCAGGGTGATTTCGGGCTTCTCGTTGTCGTACTCGTCAGAGATATCTCCGACCAGTTCTTCAATGAGATCTTCTAGGGTTACAAGACCGGCGGTTCCGCCGTACTCATCAACGACCACTGCGACGTGGGTAGACTCGCGCTGCATTTCTTTGAGCAGATCCATCACGCGCTTGGATTCTGGCTCATAGCGGACCGGGCGCATCAAAGAGGTGATACCCAGGCTCGCAAGGTCTGCTCCCGCCTCGCGCGAGGCGGCCAGGGCGTCCTTGAGGTAGAGCATGCCACGCACATCGTCAAAGGACTTCCCCAGCACCGGCACGCGGGAGTAGCCCGACCGCAGGAAGAGGGAGATAGTGTCGTCCAGGCTTTCGGTCACGTCAACCGTCACCATATCGGCACGCGGCACCATAATTGAGCGGATGCGGGTCTCATCGAGTTCAAAGATGGACTGCACCATCTCGGCCTCGTCGTCCTCAATAGCCTCAGAAGAACTTGCGCGGTCAACGAACTCAAGAATCTCATCTTCAGTGAAAATGCCGGTAACCTGCTCGGAGTCCTTGGGGCTGACCTTGCGGGACAGGGCGGTGAGAGCGGACGAGAAAGGGCGGGTGAGCACGCCTAGCCCGTAGACCACCCCGGCCATCGCCGAGAAGACCTGGGTGTGCTTGGTGCGGCCCACCAGGCGGGGAGCGACCCCGAAGAAGGCAAAGACCATAACGGTCATGACCAGCAGGGTGACCAGGACGCTCACCCAGGTGCGGCTGAACAGATCATGGACCAGCAGGAAGAAACAGACGACCGAAGACACCTCAGCCAGCACCCGCCAGATACGCAGGGACCGGAAGTAGGGCTCGGGGTCAGCGAGAATAGCCCGAATACTCTTGTTCTCGGGCTCCTCCCCCAGGCGCTGGGCCTCTGAGCGGGGCAGGTAGGTGTAGGACGACTCAACGGCGGTGAGCAGGTAGCCCACTAGGACTAAGAGCAGGACGGCACAGGCCAGCAGAGCAGAAGAAAGCACCGGTTAGTGCCTCGTCTCTACAGGTGCCGGGCGCCCCAGAAACTCTTCAAGAATGGTGCGCTGAATACCGAACATTTCAGCCTCTTCTTCCGCCGTAGCGTGGTCAAAGCCCAGGCAGTGCAGGATGCCGTGGGTGGTGAGCAGGCAGAGCTCATCGAGGGTGCTGTGGCCGGCGTCCGCCCCCTGGCGGGCGGCAACGGGCGGGCACAAGACAATATCGCCGAGGACGCCGGTGGCCAGCTCCTCGTCGGTGCCGGGGGTCAGCTCGTCCATGGGAAAGCTCATCACGTCGGTAGGGCCGGGTAGATCCATCCAATCGATATGGATGCGCTCCATCTCCGCTTCCCCCACAACGGCGATGGACAGCTCGGTCTCGGGTGAAACCTTCATGTGGGAAAAGGCGTGGGCAACTAGTTTCTCCAGCACCTCGGTATCGACAGCCTCAAAAGACTCACGCACAAAGTCGCTCGCCTCTGCGCCGGGCTCTTCAATATCAAACTCAATATTCACGTATCTAGGCCTTCTCCTCGGGGGTTACATCGATACCTGACTGCTGGAGCAGCTTCTCGGCGGCGGCCTCAATCGTCTGGCGCTTAACCTTGCGATTGCGGCGGCGCTCCATCGAGGTCTTGGCATCGTCCCACTTATCGTAGGCACTCACAATATCCGAGACCAGGGAGTGGCGTACCACGTCCTCGGCCTGCAGAACCGCGAAATGGATATCGTCAATACCCTCCAGAATCTGGCGAATCTGCTTCAGACCTGAGGCCTGACCACCGGGCAGGTCTACCTGGGTGACGTCACCGGTAATCACCATCTTGGAGCCAAAGCCTAAACGGGTCAGGAACATTTTCATCTGCTCCACCGTAGTGTTCTGCGCTTCGTCCAAAATGATGAAAGCGTCGTTCAGGGTACGGCCGCGCATATAGGCCAGGGGCGCTACCTCAATGGTCCCGGCCTCCATCAGACGGGGAATGGTCTCTGGGTCCATCATGTCGTGCAGCGCATCGTAGAGCGGGCGCAGATAGGGGTCAATCTTCTCGTTAAGCGACCCAGGCAGGAAGCCTAGGCGCTCGCCAGCTTCGACAGCTGGGCGGGTCAGAATGATGCGGTTGACTTCCTTTGACTGGAGGGCCTGTACCGCCTTAGCCATGGCCAGGTAGGTCTTACCGGTACCTGCTGGGCCGATACCAAAGACCACGGTGTTGGCATCGATAGCATCGACATAGGACTTCTGGTTAATGGTCTTCGGGCGAATATTCTTGCCCCGGGAGCTCAGAATATTCTGGCTAATCGCGGTAGCTGGGTGTGAGAGGCTGGCGGTCATCATGCCCATGATGCGCTTGACCACCTCGCCGGTGATCTGGGTGTCGTTCTCTACCAAAATGGTGAGTTCAGCCAGCAGACGGACGGTGGTGGCTACGGTTTCTGAGGGGCCGGTAACGATGACGTCTAGCCCCTTGGGGCGAATAGTGAGACCGGGGAAGGCCTGCTCGATCAGGGTGATATTTCCGTCGTGGGGGCCAAGCACCGCGACCATCTCTTCGGTTGACCGGAAAGAAAAGGTGCGGGCAACAGAGAGGGGGCGGCTACTAGCCGTAGATGAGGTAGTCATAGATGCCCGTGCGGGCTGTCAGAGCTCCTTGAAATACAAAGCGTACGCGGTAGTTCTTACTTTACCTGTAGCAGAACGGGGTTTACCAGCGTCCTAGCGCAACGTTGAGGGCAGAAATAGCGGCTGCACCGGCGGTAGAACTACGGAGGATTTCTGGGCCAAGCAGCACCGTGTGGGCCCCGGCTTCCGTAAGCAGGTCGAGTTCTCGGGGGCTGATACCACCTTCGGGGCCAACGATGAAGTAGACCTCTTTCACCCGATCGATCAGGTGCTTTTCAAGAGCTTGGGTGAGACGGTAATCTGCCTGCTCGTGGAGAACCAGGAAGAGCCCGTCCTCCCCCAGCTCGTGGGCAAGGTCGGCTAAATCTGCGGTTGAGTGCTGCTCGTAGACCGGGGGTAGCAGGGCCCGGCGGGACTGCTTAGCTGCTGCCCGAACGGTATTCTGCCACTTAGCCCGTGCTTTGACGGCCCGCTCCATCTTCCAGCGCACAATCGACCGGTCGGCACTCCAGGGCACAATACCGTGGGCACCCAGCTCAGTGGCCATTTCAATGGCCTGGATATCCCTATCCCCCTTAGCCAGGGCCTGCACCAGGTATATCTCTACCCCCACCGTATCTTCGGTAAGCTCGAGGACCTCAAGCACAGGGCCGTCCTGACCCAGCTCAGTAACCCGGGTGATAGCGCGGTTGCCCTCACCGTCTACCACATCGAGCCCTTCCCCGAGCTCCGGACGTTTGACGAGGGCGTGGTGCCCCTCGTCGCCGGTCAGGTGCAGGGTGGCACCTGGCGTCAGGGCAGCCAGCTCGTCAGGTTCGATGTAGTAGACAGCGTTGCTCATGGGGTCGTCCTATTTGAGGTGGTCTTTGAGGCGGGAGAAGAAGCCGCCCTGCTTGTGGGTGACGGTTTCGCTGACCTGCAGGTCCTCGCCGCGAAGCTCGGAGAACTGCTTGAGCAGGTTCTTCTGCTCCTCGGTGAGGTCGGTGGGGGTGCGCACCTCAATCTGCACGCGGATGTCGCCGCGGCCGCCGCCGCGCAGGTGGGTGACGCCCAGGTCCTTAAGGGTGACCACGTCACCTGACTGGGTTCCGGTGGGAATCTGAACCTGCTGGGGGCCGTCGAAGGTGTCGAGAGTGATGGTGGTGCCCAGGGCCGCGGCAGTCATGGGCACACCTACGGTGGCTACCAGGTCATCGCCGTCGCGGCTGAAGGTGGGGTCGGGGTTGACGCGCAGCTCAACGTAGAGGTCGCCATTGGGGCCGCCTGCGGTGCCGGCTTCGCCCTGGCCTGCCAGGCGGATGCGGGCGCCGTTGGTGACGCCGGCGGGAATTTTGATGGTGAGGGGCTTGCGTTCCCGCACGCGGCCTTCGCCGTAGCATTCAGCGCAGGGGTGTTTGATGACGGTGCCGAACCCGCGGCAGGTGGGGCACTCAACGGGCTGCACAACGGTGCCCAGAATTGACTGGACCTGGCGCTGCATGTAGCCCTGGCCGTGGCAGGTGTCGCAGGTTTCGGGGTGGGTGCCCTCAGCGGTTCCTTCGCCCTTGCAGAGGTCACAGGTGACGGCGGTATCAACGGTGATGGGCTTGTTGGCGCCAAAGACGGCATCTTTGAGGTCAATCTTGACGTTGATGAGGGCGTCCTGGCCCTGGCGGACGCGGCTCTGGGGGCCGCGCGGGGTAGAGTTGAAGAAGGTATCGAAGATGTCTTGGAAGCCGCCAAAGCCCCCGCCGAAGCCGCCTGCTCCTGCACCGAAGCCACCGGCGGTGCCGTTTTCGTTGCCGGTCTGGTCATAGATGCGGCGCTTTTCGGGGTCAGAGAGCACATCGTGGGCGAGAGAGACGCGCTTGAACTCCTCGGCAGCTTCTTCCGAAGGGTTGATGTCGGGGTGCAACTGGCGGGCCTTCTTACGGTAGGCCTTCTTGATTTCTTCGGGGCTGGCATCGCGTGAGACGCCGAGGGTTTCGTAGTGACTGCTCACTGGTTCTCTCTTTCGATGGGCTGGTTTAAAGGGGGTAGGCGCAGGGCTAGGCCTGGCCCAAAATCTTGGATAGGTAGCGGGCTACGGCGTTGACCTTGGAGACGGTGCTGGTGTAGTCCATGCGGGTGGGGCCAACGACTCCCACGTGGGCAGCTCCCCCGGGCCCGTAACTACTGGCGATGACGGAGGTTTCGGCCAGGGATTCGCTGCGGTTCTCAGAGCCAATACTCACGGCAAATCCGCGTTCATCGTGCTCTAGGTCGGTGAGTAGCTTGAGGAGCGCAACCTGCTCTTCTAGGGCATCGAGTACCGGGGCGATGCTGCCTCTGAAATCTACGGTCGAGGCAGCAAGGTAGGAGGTTCCCGCAATCAGCACCTGCGATGAGGCCCCCTGGGCTGCAAGTAGGTGCAAGGCCTCGGTAAGGGGACCGAGCAGGTTAGTACCGGGGACGGACGCCGGTGCTGCGGCTATGCTGTCGAGCGTACGGTTGGCGTAGAGGTCAAGGAGTTGCTGGCGGGCTACTGCAAGCTCTTCGGGGCTGTGGGCGAGGGTGAGGGTGCGCTGGTTAACATGGCCGGAGTCGGTGATAAGGATTAGCAGCACCGTGGAGCTGGAGAGGGAGACCAGCTCGATATGACGCACACTGGCAGCCGGGCCGGTGGGGTACTGCACCATAGCTACCTGATGGGTGAGTGATGAGAGTAGACGCACGCTGGTCTTCATCATCTCATCAACGCTTTCGGCACTATCGAGTAAGGTGCGAATCGCCCGTTTTTCAGCGTCAGAGAGGGGTTGTAAGGACGATATCTGGTCAACGAAAAGGCGGTAGCCTCGGTCGGTGGGCACCCGCCCGGCGCTGGCGTGGGGGGCCTGGATGAGACCCTGTTCTTCAAGGGCTGCCATGTCGTTGCGGACGGTGGCGCTGGAAACCCCCAGCTGGTGCCGCTCAAGCAGGGTTTTGGACCCCACGGGCTCGCGGGTGTGCACGTATTCTTCGACGATGGCTTGCAGAACTTGCAAGCGTCTCGGGTGGTTCACGGCACCTCCTGGGCTCATAGGTCTTCGTTAGGCGGGCGAAGAGATCTGCGGGGCTAAGTTAGCACTTGATGACCTTGAGTGCTAAGTTACCCGTTAACTCTAATACCACTGAACTAGAATCAGAACTCGGTACGCTGATGGCTAATGCCCCTGGATGAGAGAGTGAGAGACACACCGATGGACTACCGCGATACTTGGGGTCAGGCCGACCTCACCTCCCACCGCCCTGCCCTGCCCAAGGTACCTCTTACCCCCGGCATGGTGTTAGAGGACGCCGCCACCGGCTTTGTGGGGGCGGCAGTGACCCTGCGGGCTACGGCGTCCGGCCCCCAGGTGGGCCTCGAAGACCGGCGGGGCCGAATCAAGTTCTTCCCCCTGGGGCCGGGGTTTTTGCTTGAGGGTCGCAGCATTGACCTAACCAAGCCTCAGCAGAAGCCTAAGACCGCTACACGGCAGGTTTCTCGGTCGGGGTCGGTTGCGGTGGAAAACGCTCTAGCGCGGACGGCCAGAGCCAGCCGTATCTGGGTGGAGGGCGTACACGATGCCGAGCTCATTGAAAAGGTCTGGGGCCACGACCTACGGGTTGAGGGTATCGTGGTGGAGCCTCTGCACGGGGTTGATGACCTCGCTGGTGCTGTTGCAGCCTTTGGCCCAGCTCCCCACCGCAGGCTAGGAATTCTGGTAGATCACCTGGTGGCGGGAAGTAAGGAAGAGCACATCGCACAAGAGGCCATGGCCGTAGCAGGTGCCCGCGATAACGTGCTGATTGTGGGCCACCCCTTTGTGGATATCTGGCAGGCCGTCAAGCCCCAGGTATTGGGCTTACAGGCCTGGCCCGAAGTTCCCCGCAGGGAAGATTGGAAGACCGGCATACTGCGGCGTTTCGGCCGGGCGGCAGAGACCCCCGGGGATGTCCGCGCCGGCTGGGATTCCATCCTCAAGAGGGTCAACTCCTACACCGACCTTGAACCAAGTCTCTTAGGGCCCGTAGAACACCTCATTGACTTCGTCACCCTGGATGGGTCAGCAGGCTAGAGCGGGTACAGCCGGTGTGACAAATATCGTCCTGCTCCCCCATAAATTCGTAGGCTTCACATATACCGCCCTCCCCCGGCTTTGACTAAAATTGTGACTGGTGGGCTTAAAAGCCTGCACATCACTCATTCGCCCTTCAACCTCAAAGAGAAGAATTCTTGAAGACCGCATCAGCACCTTCCTCGACCGCCTACAAGGGGTCACCTGCAACCGCTGCACACCTGTCTGTTAGCGCAGACCGCAATATCGCAACCGCTGCACACTTTGGGGGCGTGCTAGGTTGTATTCCCGCGGCCGTCATCTACTACCTCTACCGAGGCCGTGGCCCCTTCACCGAGCAGGAATCTCGTGAAGCTCTTGACTTCACCCTGCTACCCACCCTGGTTCTGGCTATCTCTATTATGCTCAGCAACATTCCAGGTATTGGCTGGCTCTTCGGCCTCATCGCTGCCCTGGCCTGGACCTACTTGGCTATCTCAGCTCTGATTGCCGGTGTGAAGGTAACCCACGGCAACCCCTACCAGTACAAGGGCAATACCCGTCTTTTCAGCAAGCTCACTCGCCGCGGTAAGTAGGCACCCGGGCCGCTAGAACATGAAGGGGGCGGTCTGACTCAGCTGAGTCAGACCGCCCCCTTCGTTTCCCCTGGCAGGTCAAACGTAGTTAGCTGTCGATATCGGGGAGGAGCTCCCTGGTCACCGCGTCGCCTAGCAGGCGCCCCTGGAGGGTGAGCTGCACGCGTCCGCCCGCTCTAGCCTCGGGGTCAATCAAACCCTGCCCCTGAAGCCAATTCAGTGACGCCTCGATTCGGGCAGCATCGCCACCCTCCAACAGGCGGGAAGTCTCTAGGCCGTCAATAACCCTAACCTGTAGCATGATGTCCTCAAACCTACGGGTCTGCTCCCCCAAAACCTCGCGGGCAGCAGCCGGACTTTGACCAGCACGGACTCGGCTGGCATAGGGGACCGGGTGCTTGACGTTCCACCAGCGGGTGCCGTTCACATGCGAGTGGGCGCCGGGGCCAATGCCCCACCAGTCCTGGTTACGCCAGTAGGCATAGTTATGGCGGGAACGATACTCCGGTGACTTGGCATAGTTCGACACCTCATACCAGTGGTAGCCAGCCTCATTGAAGATCTGTTCAGCCAGCAGGTACATATCCGCCATCAGGTCCTCGTCGGGCATGGTGTAATCGCCCCGCCGAATCTGGGCAGCCAGCTTGGTACCCTCTTCAACGATGAGCGAATAGGCAGAGATATGGTCGGGGGCATACGACACCGCAGCCCGCACTGACTGCTCCCACTGCGCTAGGCTCTCCCCTGGCGACCCGTAAATTAGGTCAACCGACACCTGAAGCCCAACCTCCTTAGCCCAGGAGACCACCTTGGGAACATTCGCCGGAGTGTGGGTACGGTCGAGCACCTGAAGCACCTCTGGGACTACTGACTGCATACCGAAGGACACCCGGGTAAAGCCACCGGCCTTCAGAGTCTCAAGGTCCTCGCGGGTCACCGAGTCAGGGTTAGCCTCGGTGGTTACTTCAGCACCCTCTTCTACACCAAACAGCTCAACCGCTTCGCGCAGAATCCTCACAAGGTCAGCTGCGGGCAGCTTGGTGGGTGTACCCCCACCAAAAAAGACCGAGTAGAGCGGACGGTCAGCTACACCCGACTCGCGCAAAACCTGCCGGGCAAAGCGCAACTCGGCGATGGCGTCCTCGGCATAGGTGCCCAAGCCTACGCCATTGCCGAAATCCTCGGTGGCATAGGTATTGAAATCACAATAACCGCACCGCACCGAACAAAAGGGCACGTGCACGTAGAGAGAAAAATCGCGCTCAACGCCGAGGACGGCAGAATCAGCGGGGATTCTGCCGTCCAAGGGAGCCGGAGCGCCCAGAGGCTGGGCCGGCATTACTTCTTGCCCTTGTCCTTACCTTCTTCACCGGAAGACAGGGCAGCGATGAAGGCTTCCTGGGGAACCTCAACACGGCCCACCATCTTCATACGCTTCTTACCTTCCTTCTGCTTCTCCAGCAGCTTACGCTTACGCGAAATATCGCCACCATAGCACTTAGACAGAACGTCCTTACGCATAGCGCGGATATTCTCACGGGCAATAATGCGAGAGCCAATAGCAGCCTGAATCGGCACCTCAAACTGCTGGCGAGGGATCAGCTCGCGCAGCTTGCCGGTCATCATCACGCCATAGGAGTAGGCCTTATCACGGTGGGTAATGGCCGAGAAAGCGTCAACCTTCTCGCCCTGCAGCAGAATATCGACCTTGACCAGGTCGGCCTCTTCCTCACCGTCAAACTTCCAGTCCAGCGAGGCGTAACCGCGGGTTTTGGACTTGAGCTGGTCAAAGAAGTCAAAGACAATTTCGGCCAGGGGCAGACGGTAGCGCAGCTCCACGCGATCCTGGGAGAGGTAGTCCATGCCACCCATGGTGCCGCGGCGGGACTGGCACAGTTCCATAATCGCGCCCACAAACTCGTTCGGGGCAATGATGGTGCAGGCTACCATCGGTTCGCGAATGGTTGCGACCTTACCCTCGGGGAACTCGGAGGGGTTGGTCACGCGCTGGGTGGTGCCGTCCTCAGCCACCACATCGTAGATAACGTTGGGGGCAGTAGAAATCAAATCGAGGTTGAACTCGCGTTCCAGGCGCTCACGCACAATTTCAAGGTGGAGCAGACCCAGGAAGCCACAGCGGAAACCGAAGCCCAGAGCCGCAGAGGTCTCAGGCTCGTAAATCAGGGCGGCGTCGTTGAGCTGCAACTTATCGAGGGCGTCACGCAGGGCCGGGTAGTCAGAGCCGTCAATCGGGAAGAGGCCCGAGAAAACCATGGGCTTGGGGTCCTCGTAGCCACCTAACTCTTCTGCAGCAGGCTTGTGGGCACCGGTGACGGTATCACCCACGCGAGACAGGCGGACGTCCTTCACACCGGTAATCAGGTAGCCCACCTCGCCCACGCCCAGGCCGTCGGTCGGCTTGGGCTCGGGAGAAATCACACCGATTTCCAGCAGGTCATGCTCGGCACCGGTAGACATCATTTTGATCTTCTGGCGGGGTTCCAGCTTGCCGTCCACCACACGAACGTAGGTGACCACACCGCGGTAGGAGTCGTAGACAGAGTCAAAAATCATGGCGCGGGCGGGGGCATCAGCCTGACCCTCGGGCGCGGGCAGAAGCTCAACGATGCGGTCCAGCAGCTCGGGTACACCCTCACCGGTCTTACCCGAAACCCGCAGCACATCTTCAGGCTCAACGCCAATCAGGTTAGCCAGTTCCTCGGCATACTTATCGGGCTGGGCTGCCGGAAGGTCAATCTTGTTGAGCACCGGAATAATGGTCAGGTCATTTTCCATAGCCAGGTAGAGGTTAGCCAGAGTCTGAGCCTCAATACCCTGAGCAGCATCCACCAGCAGCAGTGCACCCTCACAGGCAGCCAGAGAACGGGAGACCTCGTAGGTGAAGTCCACGTGACCGGGGGTGTCAATCATATTCAGGGCATAGTTGATACCACCCACCTCCCAGGGCATACGAACAGCCTGGGACTTAATAGTGATACCGCGCTCACGCTCGATATCCATACGGTCAAGATACTGGGCCTTCATCTCGCGCGGAGTAACCACGCCGGTGGCCTGCAGCATGCGGTCCGCCAGGGTGGACTTACCGTGGTCAATATGCGCGATAATGCAGAAGTTACGGATAACGGAAGGGTCAGTGGCCGCCGGTTTGGGCGGGTTGGTCGCCAAGGGTGACACGTGTGTTGGGTCCTTTCACGACTCTCAGAAAGCTCATGGGAGCCTACCGGGTCTCTGACGGTAGAAATCAGTTAACCAGTTTCTCACATTTAGCCGGTGCGTGTCTGCCCGCGCGCCGAGGAGCAGCGATTATTGTAGTGACCATGAAGATCAACATGCGAACCATCCAGCAGGCACTAAACATCGGCCAGCGCATCTACCGGGAATGGAACAAGTACCAGAACCAGAAGAATAAGCAGCAGGGCGCCGGCACCCGCCCCTCAGCCCCCTCCAACCCCTACGCCACCGGCTACCCGGCAGGAAACGGGGCAGCAGCGTCCGCCCCCTCCATCGGAAGCTGGGAACAGGGCGGCTACCCCGGCGACTACTTCGGCTCGGTAGCCTTTGACTACTCCCCCGCTCTTGACGGCGACGCTGACCCCGGCGAAGTCGTCTGGGCCTGGGTCCCCTTCGAAGAGGACTACAGCCAGGGCAAGGACCGCCCTGTCCTGGTCATTGGCCGCTCCGGTTCTTACCTGCTGGGGCTCATGCTCACCAGTAAGGACCACTCCAACTCCCGCACCGCCGACCCCAACTACCTGGACATCGGCGCAGGTGTATGGGACAAGGAAGGGCGCGATTCCGAGGTCAAACTCAACCGGGTGATTCAGCTCAACCCAAACGGTATCCGCCGTGAAGGAGCCATCATGGACAGGGCAACCTTCGACTTCATCGCCGAAGCCTACCGCCGTCGCTAAGAGACTTACTCAAAGGGGTTATACAGGCTCGCGCTCGCTGCCGACCCTCTCGCCGGTTCGCTTCGCTCACAGGCGATTCACGCCAGCCCCGAGCCAGCAGCGTCGCTACGAGCCTGCTCCACCCAATCTGGCAGAATCTAAGAAATTGTTGCTTATATCTCTGCCCTAAGGAGGGGCGGAGCTGATAAAATTAACCCTTGTGTGTCCGATGGTCATCGGGCACTGCTGACTGGTTGCCATAGGCATCCCCACGCCGCTCAGTCGATGACCGGTCAGCGCAGCCCTCACCGACCAATTAGACAAAAACAGAAAGTTTTTAATCGTGGCTAACATCAAGTCCCAGAAGAAGCGCATCCTCACCAACGAGAAGGCTCGTCTGCGCAACAACGCAATCAAGTCAGATCTCAAGACCTCCATCCGTAAGGTCAACGAGGCAGTTGAAGCTCAGAACGTTGAAGCTGCAACTGAAGCTCTTCGTGTTGCGAACCGCAAGCTGGACAAGGCTGTTTCTAAGGGTGTTCTGCACAAGAAGAACGCAGCTAACAAGAAGTCCGGTCTGACCGTTCTCGTCAACAAGCTTTCCTAAGTTCTATATTCCGGCCCCTCTAGCCGGCGTCTAAGAGCGAAGTGACGCAAGGTCCCGCTCCCTTTCATGGGAGCGGGGCCTTGTGCTTTCTGGCCCTGTATGCTAGTGAGTGCGGGAGGCCTGGGAAATAGCCAGGACGGCTTTTTCTAAGGGGTAGAAGGAGTCAAGATTCTCGCCCTTGAGCTGGGCATCGGTATCGGCCAGCAGAGCCAGGACGCGGGCCAGGTCGGCAGGTGCATACCTGCGGGAATCGCGCTGCGCAGCTTCTACCTGCCAGGGTGTCATCTTGAGGTCGCCCGCCAGCTGGTTGGAGCTACCGCGCACCCCGTGCACTTTGGCGATGTTGCGCATGCGGGCAGCCAGGGCACCCAGGATAGGGATAGGGTCACTTCCGGTATCGATTGCCTGGCGGAGCAGTTTAATGGCTTCCCTGCTGTTGCCCGCTACCGCAGCATCGCCCACCTTAAAGGCCGTGACCTCGGTACGGCCGCCGAAGTAGCGGTCGATAGTATCTACGGTGATGGTACCCGGATCATCTGCAATGAGCTGGCGGGCAGCCGACGCTAGTTCTGAGATATCACTAGTTGCTGCCGCGAGAGCTGCAGCTGCGGGCGGGTCAATAGAGCGCTGGGCCGAGCGGAACTCGTACATGACGAAGTCCAGCCGGTCGCGTTCATTCTTAAGGGCCTTACACTCGACCACCGGGTAGGACTTATTGGCCTTGATGGTATCAATGAGCTTTTTACCCCTGTTACCGCCTGCATGGTGCAGTACCACCAGGGTGGAGTCGTGGGGCGCGGAGGCATAGGCAAGAGCGTCCTGCAGGAAGGCGTCGCTCATGGAAGCCACCTGGGTGACCTCAATGATTTTGGGTTCGTCGAAAAGGGAGGGGCTGGCAAGGACGTCTAGCTGCCCGGCCCGGTAATCTTTGGCCGAGAGACTGGTGAGTTCGTAGCTGCCGTGGGCCTCTTCAAAGAGCTGGCGGAGCCGCTGGGTAGCCCGGGAGGCAAAGTACTCTTCGGGGCCGTAGAGCAAAACGAGCGGAGCAAGCGGAACCGATCGCCAGCCGTTATCTGGCCCAGCTGAGCGGTTGCGGGGTGTGCGTGCCATGTATCCTCCTTGGGTGCCTTTCTATCTTGTCAGATAAAGCGGTTTTGTGCAGGTTTAGCCCGAGGCGATGACCTCAATCCCCCGGTCACTGGTGGTCAGTGCCAGATGCCCCGAAAGGTCTGTGCGGGCAGCGGGGATAGAACGCCGGTTCAGGAAGCTGAGAATACTCTCATGCGGGTGCCCGTAGCTGTTACCGGCCCCCACGGGGATGAGCGCTAGGGAGGGGCTGGTTGCGATGATCAGGTCGGTACCGCTGCCTACCGAGCCGTGGTGGGCAATTTTAAGGACGTCGGCAGGCATCTGACTCGCTGATTCGGCAAGAAGCCGGTGGGCGGCGTCCGCCTCAAGATCCCCCGTGGTAAGCACGGTCAGCGGCCTCTGGCTGGTCTCCCTGGCAGGTAATGACCAGTGGATGACGAGGGAGGAATTGTTAACCCAGCTAGAGGAGCCGGTTGCGCCGGGAATTCGTTGGGCCTGCTCCGGGGGCCAGAGCACCCGGCCCAGGGGCTGATCGGCTGCCTCGTGCCACCCTGCGTTAACGGACGCTGAGGGGAAGGCCGAGCCCGCAGCAAGCCGATAGGCAGCTGTTCCTTGAGTGACCGGGGTCTGCTCCCCCTGTCTGCTGTAATGGGGCGACGTCACTAGCGTCGGCTGGGCGAAGTCACTTTGAACCTGTCGTAGCGCCCCATCATGGTCGCTATGGGCATGGGTAATGAGCACAGCTTCCAGCTGGTCTACTCCGGCCCAGTCTAGGCAGGACTTGAGCGCCGAGTAATCGTCGCCGGTGTCAAGAAGGTAGGCCGACTGCTGGCCGGTGCGGATTAGGTGGGCGTCCCCCTGTCCTACATCGCAGGTAATCCACTGCCAGTGCTCAGGGGCCCGGTAAGAAGCCGGCCAGCGGTCGTGCAGCAGGAAAACCGCTAGACCTATCACGAGCACTAGGAGGGCAAGATCGACCAGGCTTTTGTTTCTCCTGCGGTTCACGGCCTGCCCCCTAGCAGTCGAGGCAAGCGAGCTGCGGGCAGGGAGTTGAGAGACCTGTCCGCTGAGAGAACTAGCCAGCTGATACCCACAACGGCCAGTAGGGTCAACCCTAGAGTAAGCGGTGAAAGCGCTAGGGGTAGCTGGCTTGCCGGTAGCTTGTGGCACCAGGCAGCAACCGCTAGCAGCCCCTGGGTAAGAAAGCCACCGATACTCATGAGGGCATCGAGCAGGGGGTGAGCTAGCCCCAGGGCGTAGCCGATGAGGGCCAGTAACCCCAGCACGGTAATAGGTGCTACCAAAGGAGCGACCAGAAGATTAGCTAGGACCGTATAGGGGTAGATGGACTCGGAAAGTATCAGGATAACCGGCGCGCACCAGAGGCTAGCTGCACAGGGTAGTGCTACCAGGTCAGCGAGCAGAAGGGGCAGCCCCCTACTGAGGAGCCGCGAAAGAGCAGGCGCCAGTATCAGGAGGGAAGCTGTAGCCACGACCGAGAGAATAAAGCCGTAGTGAGTGGCAAGGGTCGGCGATGCCAGAAGAAGGGCCATCACGCAGGTTGAGAGGAAAGCCAAACGGTAGGCTCCGTGGCCAAGAATCAGACCTAGAGCTCCCAGCAGGCCCATCGTCCAGGCTCTGAGTACCGAACCGTCAAGCCCTACCAACAAGACGTAGGCCGATGACGCGGCTACTCCGACTGCTATGAGGGCAGGGCGCCGGGGCCACAGCGGGTAGAGCAGACGGTAGGCGACGACAAAAATCAGGGTAATGTTAGCCCCTGAAACAGCTGTCAGGTGCGTTAGACCGGCCACTCGCAAAGATGAAAGAGCCGGTGCAGGAAGTGAAGAATCATCGCCGTAGGCCATGCCCAGGAGCAGGCCAGCCTGTTCGGTACCCAGATGTTCAACTGCCCTATCGCGTAACCCGCTCTTAAGCTCGAAGAGAGGGGCTACAGAAGCCGGTTGCTCCAGTAGGCTCACAGCTCCCTGCAACCGGTAGTAGGTTCCGCTGACCTTCAACTCCCCCACCGCACTGACAGTGCTGCCCGGAATAAAAAGTTTATCTGTATAGATGCTGAGCGGTACCCGCTGGGCCCAGGCCCTTGAAGCCTGTTTTATCTCCACGGTTTCTACCTGCAACCTATACCCACCCGTCGGAGCAGGCCGGGCCTCAGTTATTTCAGCAGTCACGCGGATTCCCTGCCCGTTCAGAGCCTGCATCAGCTCCCACTGTTGAGGGTAGCCCCTGGCCTGAAGGGCAACAGTCTGTAAGGCAGCGAGCAGGCAGATTAGCGCCAGAGTATATGACACAAAGACCGGTGCCTGGGCCAGTGGGCCTTTCACCTTCACAACACTTTTCCGGGCTAAAAGCTGCGCACTGCACCAAGAGCCCAGAGCAAGGCAAGCGAGCAGGGCCCCAACCCAGAGCGCCCACCGGGCCCCGACAAGAATCCACAGGGCGGTAAAACACCAGAGCCCCACAGCAGGTGCCACAAGACGGGCATCGGTCAGGCGGGGTTGCACCCGCCGATGTTCGGCCCGTTCAGTTTGAGCCTGTTGCCAGCTCCACCCAGCAGCTAGAACCTTTTTCATACCGTCACCAACGGGCGGAGAGCTTCGAGAGTGGCTGGCCCAATGCCCGAAACCTGGTCCAGCTCATCCACCGAGCTGAAACCCCCGTACTGCTCCCGCCAGCTAATAATCGATGCAGCTAGCACCGGGCCGACCTTCGGCAGGGTCTGAAGCTCCTCGACGCTTGCCGTATTGATATTCACTAGCCCGCCGACGTCCGCACCCCTGTCTGTACCGGGAAACGTACCAGCCGATCCGTTAGCGACCTCTGTGCCGCCCGCCGAGCTAGGTGCTGCCTCACCCTGCACCGGAATATACACCTGGCTCCCGTCACTAGCAGGGGCTGCCAGGTTAATCGCCGATGTATCCGCATCGCTCCTGAGACCACCGGCAGCTGTGACCGCATCATTTACCCGGCTCCCAGAATCCAGCTCGTAGACTCCCGGAGTCAGCACCGCACCGGCAACATGAACCACCACAGGCGCACCTCCCCCATGAGCGGCAACTGAAGTAGCGGCCGACCCGGTGCTCAACCCCTGCCCTGTATCATCGCCCGGCACCGGGCTGCCCCCGTCAGCAGGCACCACATCACCCCCAGAAGGAGCCACAGGAACCGCCGACACAGACGAGCCGCCACTAGAAAACACCACAGGCCACAGAGCAACCAGACCCAAGACAAGAGCAAGAATCACCAGCGCACCCGTAGGTACCCGCCACCGGGTCACCGAAGCCTGCGGACCAAGACCGGGAGTCTCCGAACCGGAAGACGCCAAAGCACGCTCAAGAAGCGCTCGATGGCGGGGGCTCCGGGAGGCGCTCGCAGGAGCAGGGCCGTGGCGCCTGCTGCGCAAGAGATAATCGGTCTGACTCGGTTGACCTGCATAGGTATCGGCAGGTTCAACCGAAACAGACGGTGGGGTATCAGCGGGGTACCTAGAGTTCTGAGACATGGCCCCAGGCTAAGAGCTTCTAATCGTCAAGGCCAAGGCCGACGGCACCTGTGGATAAAGCCTCTCCCACCAGCCTGCGGAAACTAGCCCCAGAAACCTCGAAGGTGGTGCACCCAAGTCACAAGATGACGCGACCCAGGCCCCTATCCACAGGGTCTCTGCACCATCTTGAACATAACTCTAGAAAATAACGGCTGCCAGGGCCCCTAAGCCCGCATGGGCAGAGAGCACCGGGGGCAAGGGCGTTAGCACGGACCCAGAGGCGATAGACCCCAGGGTCTGTTTAAACTCCCGCGCCTGCTCTTCATTACCGCTGTAATGGATAGCAACCACATGCCCCTGGCGTCTGAGCAGGTTGGCTGACTCCCTATCTTTTAGAGGCACATCCAGGGGTAATTCACCGGCCCGCTCGGCGCTGGCCTGTTCGGTCAAAGCCGCAAGCCGTTCAATCGCCTTAGCTGTAGTGCGGGGGCGCTCAACGTAGTGCAGTTTGCCATCGAGCACGGTAGCCACAGGGCGAATCTGAAACATCTGGCCCACCATAGCTAGAGCGGGGCTGACACGTCCGCCCCGTTTAAGAGCGTCCAGGGTAGGGATAAAGAAAAAGAGCTCGGTAGAAGCACAGAGCTCCTCGGCCAAAGCGGTGGCCTGCTCTAAGTCCTGCTCTCGGGCAAGGAGGCGGTGCAGACGGAGCACGGGCTCGCCCAGCCCCATCGCCAGATTGAGCGAGTCAACCACCACCACCGGCACATCGACCAGTTGCGCCGCTAAACGGGCCGCATCGCAGGTACCCGATAGTTCCCCCGATAAATGAACCGAAATAATCGCAGAGTAGCCCTGGGCTGCCAGTTGCTCGTAGGCGTCCACCAGGGTACCCGGCGCAACGCCGGAGGTCAGCACCTGCTCCCCCTGAACATGAGCTAAAGCGATAGCGGCATCTATCTGATCGGCCGGTAGGTTATTCAAAGCGCGGTCGCCTACGGTGACCGGTAGCTCAACCAGACTAAACCCGCCTTCGGCCTTGAGCTGTTCAAGGGTAGTGGCGGGTAGGGCAGCAGATGAATCGGTGACCAGGGCTATAGAACGCACCTCACTACTCTACCGCCTCGTCAAACCCTTGGAGTGACTCAGTCCATAGCAATCACTCAAAAGATAGAAAAAAAATCGGGTGCCCCCGCTATAGAAGGAGCACCCGATATATCTATCTGGATCCCACTAAATCACGATATTAACCAGCTTGGGGGCGCGCACAATGACCTTGCGCACCTCTGCGTCGCCCAGGGCTCGCTGAACGGCCTCTGACTCCAGAGCCAGAGCCTCTAGATCGGCCTCAGAAATATCCTTGGAGACCTCCAGGCGGTCCTTCACCTTGCCCTTAACCTGCACGATTGCGGTGACGGTATCGTCTACCAGCTGGGCCGGGTCGACCTCGGGCCAGCCGGCGGTCAGCACCGGGGTATCGTGGCCGAGCAGATGCCAGGTGTCCTCAGCAGTGTAGGGGGCGTAGAGGGAGAGCAGAATGGCAATGGTTTCAGCAGCCTCGCGGACGGCCGGGTCGGCAGCACCTGCACCGGAGTCGATAACCTTGCGGGTAGCGTTGACCAGCTCCATGGTCTTAGCCACGGCAACGTTGAACTTGCCGTTCTCTACCAGGGCATCGACGTCGTGGACGGTGCGGTGCACCAGCTTGTGCAGGGCAGCATCGCCGCTTGCGCCGTCCGCCCCCACCTCGCTGGTGACGTCCTGGGCAACGCGCCAGGCGCGGGCCAGGAACTTCTGCATACCTGCGGGGGAAACGTCGGCCCAGTCGACATCGTCCTCAGGCGGGGAGGCGAAGACCATGACGGTGCGGACGGCATCGACGCCGAACTTATCGAGCTGCTGGCCCAGGTCAACACCGTTACCCAGTGACTTAGACATAGCCTTACCCTGGTTGAGCACCTGGCCCTGGTTCATCAGGGCCTTGAAGGGTTCAGAGTGTTCAATTAGGCCCAGGTCACGGATGACCTTGGTGAAGAAGCGGGCGTAGAGCAGGTGCAGAATGGCGTGCTCAACACCGCCGACGTACATGTCGACCTGGTTCCACTTCTTCATCTGCTCGGGGTCAAAGATAGCTTGGTCGTAATTCGGCGAGACGTAGCGCAGGAAGTACCAGGAGGAATCCACGAAGGTGTCCATGGTGTCTGAGTCGCGCTTGGCGTCCTTTCCGCAGACGGGGCAGGGAACGGTGTTCCAGTCGGTGGCAGCAGCCAGGGGCGACTGACCCTTGGGCGCCAGGTCTTCACCGGCCAGGTTATCGGGAAGCAGGACGGGCAGCTGCTCTTCCGGAACCAGCTGTTCACCGTGCTCTTCACAGTGGATGACGGGGATGGGGCAGCCCCAGAAGCGCTGGCGGGACAGCAGCCAGTCACGCAGGCGGAAGTTGACCTTGCCGGTGCCCACTCCCTTCTCTTCAAGAATCTCGATAGCCTTTGAGATGCCGTCAGCCTTGTTCAGGCCATCCAGCGGGCCGGAGTTGATGTGCACACCATCGCCGGTGGTAGCGACGCCGGTTTCTGCTGGGTCGTCCTCACCGGTGTCGAGAACGGTGATGACGGGAATATCGAACTTGCGGGCGAAATCCAGGTCGCGCTGGTCGTGGGCGGGAACCGCCATCAGCGCGCCGGTGCCGTAATCAGCCAGGGCGTAATCTGAGGCCCACAGGGGCAGCTTATCGCCGGTCAGGGGGTTGATGGCGTAACGGCCCAGGAAGACGCCGGTCTTCTCGCGGTCGGTGGACTGGCGATCGATATCCGACAGAACCTTGATCTCTTCGCGGTAGGCTTCCAGGGCTTCCCGCTGGTCGTCGGTTACTAGGTCGAGGGCCAGATCGGCGTCGGCTGCCACGATGAAGAAGGTCGCGCCGTAGAGGGTATCGGGGCGGGTGGTGAAGACGTCTACGGTGGTGGCGGGCTTGTTGCCGGCAGTCTCAACCTCAAAAGTGACCTCGGCACCCTCGGAGCGGCCGATCCAGTTGCGCTGCATAGCCAGCACGCGGTCGGGCCAGTGGCCCTCCAGCTCCTTCATGTCGTCCAGCAGTTCCTGGGCGTAGTCGGTGATCTTGAAGTACCACTGGTTCAGCGACTTCTTGGTCACAGGGGTATGGCAGCGTTCGCACTCGCCGTTGATAACCTGCTCGTTGGCCAGCACGGTCTGGTCCTTGGGGCACCAGTTGACCTGGGAGTACTTACGGTAGGCCAGGCCCTTCTTGTAGAACTGCTGGAAGAGCCACTGGGTCCACTTGTAGTATTCGGGGTCAGAGGTGTGCAGGCGGCGGGACCAGTCGGTCATAATGCCATAGCGTTTGAAAGAGCCGGCCTGGGTCTCGATGTTCTTGTAGGTCCACTCTTTGGGGTGGGTGTTGTTCTTGATGGCTGCGTTTTCTGCGGGCAGGCCGAAGGAGTCCCAGCCGATGGGGTGCAGCACATCGTAGCCCTTTTGCTTCCAGAAGCGGGCGGTGACGTCGCCAATGGCGAAGGCTTCGGCGTGGCCCATGTGGAGGTCGCCGGAAGGGTAGGGGAACATGTCCGCTACGTAGCGGGTTTCCTTGCCTTCTTTGTTGGTGGGTTCAAAAACCTTGGTTTCTTCCCAGTAGGGCTGCCACTTGGCTTCCATGGAGCGGAAGTCCCAGGTGGTTTCGTTCTGTTCGGTGGGTTCTACCTCAGCAGTCACCGTGTTTCCTGTCTGTTGAGTGGTGCTTGCGCTTTTTGGGCGCGCACGAGTCTGAGCTGTCAATAGTTTGCTTCCTAGTGTACCGCGCTTGGGCTTGCTTTGCCCGGTGGCAGTTTGCCCACTGAGAAGTGGGTGGTGAGGCGGTACAGTGGTGGGGGTAGAGAGAAGGAGTCACCATGTCTGCAAGCCCCCACTCGGCCGGTGTTTTTGAGCCGGTACCCCAGCAAGTTCCGGCTGGGACGCGCTTCGAGGGCTGGGTTGGCGGCACCTATAGCCGCTGGTGGGTGTATGGAAAGGCGGACGCCACTCCCCTGGTTTTGGTGCACGGTTTTAGGGGCGATCACCACGGCCTTGAAATCATTGCCACCGGCCTGAAGGATTTTTGCGTGTATATTCCTGATCTGCCGGGCTTTGGTAAGACTGCCCCGATTGAGGGGGCTGAGCATGCGGTGAGCACCTATGCTGCCTGGTTGGTTGATTTCATTGAGACTGCCGTGGGTATCCCGGTGCACCTGGTGGGCCACTCTTTCGGGTCGATCGTGAGCTCTTATGCCGCCCTGGTTCGCCCCCAACTGGTAGAGCGTTTGACCCTGATTAACCCCATCTGCCAGCCTGCCCTTGAGGGGGACCAAAAGGTGATGAGCCGCCTGGCTGAGCTCTATTACGGTGCGGGAGCAGCCCTACCTACTTCCTTAGGTTTTGCCCTGCTGCGCTCCCGCCTGGTCACCAGATTGAGCAGTGAGTTCATGATGAAGAATCACGACCCCGCCCTGCGCCGGTTCATCAACGGCCAGCACGATGCCTACTTTGGTGCCTTTGCCTCCCGTGAGGCAGTACTAGAGGCCTATCGGGCTTCTATCAGTTCCACCGCAGCTGATTTCACCCCGGCCCTGCCGATGCCGGTGCAGCTCATTGTGGCAGAAAAGGACGACCTGGGTACCCTAGAACTTCAGCAGGCCATGGCCCGTAAACTCCAGCGGGGGCGGCTCGATATCATTCCCGAGGTCGGCCACCTGATTCACTA